>JANMON010000048.1:0-5994 GCA_031369265.1 Gemmatimonadaceae bacterium
GAAGGGTACGTCAGCGGGTCCGGCGCCGAGGGCGTCGGCCGTTCCACGGCGAAGGCCGTCGTCATCACGTCGGTTGCCATCCTTGTCTACGATGCCATCATCGCAGCGCTCCTCGCACCATTCATTCAGGCATGAAGCGCACTAACGAAGCCCTCGTGGGCCTTCTTCTCATCCTTGGCGCCGCCGTCGCCGTGTTCGGCTCGATCTGGCTGGTGCGCGGCAGCCTCGGCAAGGGATATCCGGTCTACGCGCGCTTTCCATGGGGCGCGGGACTGAAGCCGGGTCAGCCGGTGCTGCTGGCGGGCGTCACCGCCGGTTCCATCGCCGACGTGGAGTACGATCCGGCTGGCACGGTGAGGGTCACGCTGCGCATGACGCGCGGCTTCAGCATCCCGAAGGGCAGCGAGGCGCAGTCCATCGCGGTCGGCTTCTTCGGCGACCGTGCGATCGCGATTGAACCACAGGTCGGCGTCACCGAGACGATCCCGGCCGGCGACAGCATCAAGGTGGTGCGCAGCGGTGCGACCACCGACGACATCATCGCCACCGGCGACTCGATCTCGAAGGACATCCGCGGCATCACGCTCCCGCTGCGGCAGATGATGACCGACAGCGGCGGCGTGACCGAGGTGCGCGAGATCCTGCGCAGCACCAGCGAGCTCACCAAGCAGCTGAACAGCGTCATCCTCGCGCAGAACGCGCAGCTGACGATGGCGATGACGAGCGTGAACCGTTCGCTCAAGGCGCTCGAGCGCACCACCGCCTCCCTCGACTCGTCGCGGGTGGACAGCCTGCAGCGCAACGCCGGCCGCGCCACCGCCAACGTGGCGGCGATCACCGACTCGCTGCGCATCACCATGCGTTCGCTCAACGCCACCATGGCGCGCCTCGAACGCGGCGAGGGCACGGCCGGCAAGCTCCTCACCGACTCCCTGCTCTACAACGACATCCGCCGCCTCGTGATCCGCGTGGACAGCGTGACCGCCGACTTCAAGCGCGACCCACGCAAGTTCATCAAGTTCTCGGTGTTCTAGGCGAGCAGTTGTCAGCTACAGCGACTGCAACGGCAAGAGCAAGAGCAAGAGCAACTGCCTGACGCAAAGGCGCAAAGACACAACGCCGCAAAGCGTTCTGCGCGCATAGCGTCATCGATTGCTTGTGGCGGTTGCGTTGGCGAGGTGTGATCAATGGTGGTGTGCTGCGGCAGTGGCAACAAATGTTCTTTACAACAGCCAAGAACCCGATCCGGAGCGGGCGCCTCTATTGAAGCAGAACTCTTTGCGCCTTTGTGACTTTGCGCCTTTGCGTCAAGTTGTTGCAGTTCGCAGTTGCAGTTCGCAGTAGCAGTCGCTGGCTTGATGTGGTTGTGTGTTGGCCAGTGACGCGGCATACTGGACAGCGTGTCGTGCGCGCTGTTGCTGTGCTGGCCAGACCTACAACTGACGAGGCTTCCGTGGGCGGAGAATTCAGGGCGTTCCTCAAGGAGTACGGCGTCATCGGGCTGGCACTCGGCGTGATCATCGGCAGCAAGGCCGGTGAGCTGGTGACCGCGATCGTGGACGGGCTGCTGATGCCGGTGGTGGGACTGATGATGCCGACTGGCGAGTGGGAGAAGCTCGTCGTCGGACAATTCAAGATCGGCATCGTGCTCGCGGCACTGATCAAGTTCATCGTGGTCGCGTTCTTCGTCTTCCTCGTCGCCAAGAAGCTGCTCAAGGAAGACAAGGTCGCCAAGAAATAGGCGGCACCCGCGTTCCCTCGAACGACGGAAGGGCGGCTCTGCGTTTCGCGCGAGCCGCCCTTCTTTGTTCCTGCACCGCTGCCGACGGCTACCCGTTCGCCGCCGCGTCTCCGCGCTTCTTGAACACCGCGTAGTAGACCGGGATACCCGCCAGGATCGCACCGAAGACGCCGATCGTGGCCCAGCGGCTGCTCTGGTCCCAGAGCGCGTTGCCGATCAGGAAGATCGAGCTGGCGATGAACAGCGCCGGCACGAACGGATAGCCCGGGGTGCGGAACGGCGGCTGGTAGCCAGCCTTCTTCCGCAGCACGTAGACACTGGCCACACCCAGTGCGTAGAACGGCACGATGGCGGTCACGAACGCGTCGGCCAGCTGCTCGAAGCTGCGCAGCAGCACGAAGACGATACCGAGGATGGCGCAGGTGATGATCGCCACGTGCGGCGTCTCGTACTTCGGGTGCACCTTGGCCAGGCCGCGGAAGAACAGGCCATCGTCGGCCATCGCGAAGAAGATGCGCGGCGCCGTGAGCAACGTGCCGTTGAGCGTGCCGAACGTGGAGAGCATTACCGTGATCGCCACGAACGTCACGCCCCAGTCGCCCACCAGCACCTGCGCCACGTCGGCCGCGACGAGGCGTGAGGCCGCGATCTCGGTGACGGTGAACACCGAGAGGTAGGCCAGGTTGGCGAGGAGGTAGATGAACACCACCGCCAGCGTGCCCATGATCAGCGCCTTGGGCAGCGTCTTCTGCGGGTCCTTCACCTCGCCGCCCACGAAGCTCAGGTCCGCCCAGCCGTCGAAGGCCCACAGCGCACTCACCAGCGCGAGGCCGAACGCACCCAGCGCGAAACTCCCCTCCGGCGCCGCGGGCGTGAAGTGGCCGCCCGTCTTGGGCAGGCCGAGTGCGAAGGCAAGGATGATGATGAACGCCAGGCCGCCGTACTTGGCCAGTGTTGTGACGTTCTGCACCAGGCTGCCCCAGCGCACGCCAAGGATGTTGAAGATCGACGTCAGCGCGATGGCGGCCGCGGCGAGGTAGTGCGCCCAGTCGCTGTACGGCGCGATCGCCGGATCGTAGCCGCTGACCCGGAGGGCGTATTCGGCGAACGTGATCGACACCGCGCCCATGGAGGCCGCGCGAATCACCACGAATTCGGACCAGCCGAACAGGAACGCTGGCAACCGGCCCCAGCCTTCGCGGATGTAGACGTAGAGGCCACCGGTCTTCGGGTGCACGCCCGCGATATCGGCCAGCGTCAAGGCGCCGCAGAGGGCCACCACGCCTCCCGCCACCCAGACCATCATCAGCGGCAGCGGGCCCGGCAGTTTGGCCGCGATGCCCGCCGGTGACCGGAAGATGCCGGAGCCGATGGTCGAGCCGACGAGCACGGCGATGGCGCTCCACAGGCCCAGTTGCCGGCGGAGGGTGGGTGCGGGGGCGGCGGACATTCGAGCTAGGCTACGTGGACAGTGCCTCTGCCGCAACGCAACTACCGAAGCAGGACGGTTCTGGCGAACTTTCGCCCCAAGGTTGCCGTCCCAAACGAGGGTAACCGGTCCTTCGCCCGTAACCCCCGTCTTCGATGATCGCCACGACGATCTTCTGGGTGGCTGTCGTCCTCTGCGTGATCGCGCACCGCTACATCCTGCGCTCCGCATTCGCCGCTGGTGCCACCGTCACCCATTCGCACACCCTGCCTCCCATCCGCCGCGCCGCCGAGGTGCTGTGGGTGGTGCTCCCGGCGGTGGCGCTGGTGTTCCTGCTGGTCGCCACCTGGCGCGCCATCCAGGCCAACCAGCGGCCCGCCGCCGATCCCGTCACACAGGTGACTGCATGAGCCTCCTTCGCCGCCTGGCCGGCGTCTCGCTGCTGGCCGCACTCGGCCACGTGATCTTCGGTGGATTCGTCCGGATCTCCGGTTCCGGCATGGGATGCGGCGACCACTGGCCGAAGTGTTACGGCTACTGGTTTCCGCCGCTCGATCGGCCCGACCTCGTGATCGAGGTCTTCCATCGCTACTTCGCCGCCACGCTCTCGACGGTGGTGGCGGCGTTTCTGCTGCTGGCGTTCCTGCGTCGCGCCGAGCGCGGCGTGTCGGGCGCGGGTGGTGTGCTGCGGTCCGCGATGCTGGCGTTCGGGATCGTGATCATCGCCGCCACGCTGGGCGCGGTGACAGTGAATTACCGCAACGAGTGGTGGGCAACGCTGGCACACAAGGCCGTCGCGATGTCGCTCCTGGCGACGCTGAGCGTGGCCTGGCTGCGCGCCGGTGGCCTGCCGTCGCTGCGCGCGGTGTCGGATCGCCTGGTGTCCGACAAGACCATTCGCGGCACCACGGTGGCGGCGGTGCTGGCGCTCCTGACGGTGATGATGGGCGGTATGGTGGCAAAGTGGGCAGGTGCCGCGGTGGCCTGCGCCGGCTTCCCGCTGTGCGGACCGGGGTCGCTGGGCGGCGGGGCACAACACATCCAGCTCACGCACCGCCTGCTGGCGTACGTCACCGCGCTGCACGTGGTGATGATCACCGTCCTCATCATGCGTCGTCGCGAACATCGCACTGTGACCGTGCTGGCCGGCATCGCATCGCTGGTGGTGGTGCTGCAGATCGTCTTCGGTGCGCTGATGGTGCTGGGTGGTTTTCCGATCGTGATTCGCTCGCTGCATCAGGCTACCGGCGTGCTGCTGTGGGTGAGCACGCTGACGCTTACCTACGCGGCCCGCCTGGCGAAACATCCGCCGGCCGAAGGTGCGCCGGTGGGTGCGAAGCTGCGGCCACGCGCACCGCTGATGGCGGGAGCCTCGGCATGACCACACCGGTCGTCGCCACCGATATTCCGGCCGATCGGCCGCTGTGGCGCGACCTGGTGATGCTCACCAAGCCGACGATCATCTCGCTGCTGCTGGTGACCACCGCAGCGCCGATGTACATCGCCGGCCGGCCCGAGCTCTGGCTGCTGGGTGTGGTGATGCTCAGCGGCTACCTGATGGCGGGCGGTGCGAACGCGGTCAACATGTACCTCGACCGCGACATCGACAACGTGATGACGCGCACGCGTCGCCGGCCGATTCCGAGTGGTCGCATGACACCGCTGGCAGTGCTGTCGTTCGGCATCGCGCTGGCGGCCACGGCAACCTGGCTGCTGGCGTTCTACGTGAACGTGCTGACGGCTGCGCTGGCGCTGGGCGGGTTCTACTTCTACGTGTTCATCTACACGCGCTGGCTGAAGCGGACCACGCCGCAGAACATCGTGATCGGTGGTGCCGCCGGTGCATTCCCACCACTGGTGGGCTGGGCCGCGGTCACAGGACGCATCGACCTGACCGCGATCTACCTCTTCCTGATCGTCTTCTACTGGACGCCACCGCATTTCTGGGCCTTGGCGCTCAACAAGCAGAAGGACTACGGCAACGCCTCGGTGCCGATGGCGCCACTGGTATGGGGCGAACGCGAGACGATGCGCCAGATGTTCTGGTACACGATCGTCCTGCTGGTGGTGACGCTGCTGCCGGTCACCTACGGTGCGTTTGGCTGGATCTACGGCGCCAGCGCGACACTCTTCGGCGGCCTGCTGCTTGGCGGTGTGGTGAAGATGATGCGCGCCAAGGATTGGGTGAAGCCGGCCTGGTGGGTGTACGGCTATTCCCTGCTCTACCTCGCCCTGTTGTTCGTGGCGATGGTCGTCGATCGCCAGTTGGCGCTCTAGAACCGCCACGCGCGAGAGGCGGAACAGCAGATCGCAGAGGGGCACAGCCGCAGAACGGAACTGCCGCAGAAAGACGGCGTGCGAACCGGGCGCTCGGCTTGTGCCGATCATTCGTGATGGGGTGCCAAGTTGAATCGGCATCATCCCAGTCAACACGACGGCCGCATGCAATGCCCATCATCCGCCTTCTGCGGCTGTTCCGTTCTGCGGCGGGTCCCTTCTGCGATAAGCCGTTGAGATTCTCGGAGAGAATGAGCAACGCGATCGGTTGGGGCGAGGGACTAGGTTGCACGCATGCCCCTGCCGCCCGATACCCGACCGCCTGCGCCGCTACCCGCGGACCTGCCGCCACTGACGGCGTGGGCCGATGTGACGGAAGCAGCGCAGGAAGCGGTGCGGCGCTTCACCACACCACCACCCATCACGCGACGCATCACCGATCCGGCCAAGCGTCCGGTGATGCCGAAGTTCATGCCCGAGGGCACCGTGTTCGCCGATGTGCTCGGCCGCGAAGGTCGCGTGGCCTATTGGAGCTGGGGCGACGCGA
>JANMON010000126.1:0-4097 GCA_031369265.1 Gemmatimonadaceae bacterium
CGTCTCCAGCGCGAACCCGAGCCCGAACGCCGTCGGCAGCCGCGGGATCTGGTTGGTGAGCATCATCTCGATCGTCTTGCGGCTCAGCAGCCGCGTGCCATCCAGCTCGCCGCCGTTCATGAAGAGCTGCAGGAACCGCGCATAGTCGGCGGTGGTGCCCGACATCCCCGCACCGCCGGCGAAGTACGTCATGCGCCGCGCCGGAAAGTCAGGACGCATGCCGAACGCCGATTCCACCATCGGCTTGAGCACGCCGTCGTCCTCGCTGTGCAGCGTCACCAGTCGGCTGCGACGGTCAGCGGGCAATTCGTACCCGGAGTCCTGCATGCCCAGTGGCGTCAGGATGCGCGTGCGTACGAAGGCATCCAGCGGCATGCCGGACCACACCTCAACCAGCCGACCCAGCACGTCCACGCCAAGGCTGTAGATGAAGCGTTCGCCCGGCTCGGCCTGCAGCGGTAATCCGCCGAGGATGCGCACCTTGTCGGCCAGCACGTCGCCTTCACGCCCCAGCGCGGTGAGCCCCGCCTTGGCATAAATGGCCTTGAACTCGTCGCTGCCAATGTCGGCGTAATCGAGGCCGGAGGTGTGCGTGAGCAACTGACGGATGGTGGACCGACGCTGCGCCGGCTTCGATTCGTAGCTCGAGTCGGCGGGATTGAACTTCGTCATCACGCGCTGCTTGTCGAACTCCGGCAGGTAGCGCGACACCGGATCGTCGAGGGCAAACTTCCCTTCCTCCCACAGCATCATCACCGCCAGCGAGGTGATGGCCTTGGTCTGCGACGCGATGCGGAAGATGTCGTCACGCCGGAGCGGCACCTGACTGGTGACATCGCGGTACCCGAACGCCTTGTGATACGCCACGCTACCGTCCTTCACCAGCATCACCACCGCGCCCGGCAGCCGCTTCTCGGCCACCAGTCGGATCATCAGTGAGTCGATGCGCGACAGTCGATCGCGCTGGAACGCCTCGGCCGGTGCGATACGCGCCGATGGCGTGCTGGCGCTGGGCTGTGCACCCAGTGTGAGCAGCGGAACGGCGCACGCCAGCAGGAAGACGCGGGTGATCAGTCGCATGGCAGGCTGCGGTGTCGGAAGTGGAACGACGGATGATGACGTGCCGAAATTAAACCGGGCGTCACTGGCCGCCGTCAGCGCCTCGATCCGGCGCGCGACGCCGCCGCCTCGCGTGTGATGCGGCGGATGAGGGTCGTCTCAACGGAGTCGTATGGCCGGCCGTCGGTGTGGAAGATGTCGTGGAACCACTCCCTGGGCGGCGCGGTGTAGACCCGCGTCCAGCTGTCCCAGGGATAGATGGTCTGCGAGCGGCCGTTGACGAAGCCCCAGTTGATCGCGCCCACACGTTCGCCGGCCAGCCACGGCAGGTGTGTGCCGAACCGGCTGCCGTTGGGCCGTGCCATGTACTCGCTGATGATGACGGGGCGGTCGTAGCGGCGCACGGCGGCCACCAGCGCCTGCGTGCGCGGCAGCGAGTCGTAGCTGTGGATCGTGATCACGTCAGAGTTCTCGAGCATCCAGCGCGAGATTGGCAGCATGCGCTTCTCATCCATGAAGTCACCCTTCCACGGCGCTGCGGTAAGCGGTTGCGTGACACCCGCCGCCCGGGCCCAGCCGAACGCCTTCTCCATCAGCACCAGCGCCATCTCACTCTTGTTGCGCGGCTCGAAGACGTAGTAGGCGGGATGGTTGATGTTGTCCGGTTCATTGAACACATCCCACGCCAGCACGCGGCGGTCGCGACCGAAGCGCCGGATCACGCCCTGCACGTATGGGCGCAGTGCATCATGCCGTTTCGGATCGGCGAGGATCGCTGCGCCCGGACTCTGCACCCAGGCCGAGTTGTGCAGGAACGGGTACGGCTCACGTTGTGGCCCGAGCTTCGGGAACGGGTCCCACACCGCGTCGAACAACACGAAGATCGGCCGGATGCCATGCCGGCTGGCGATGCCCAGGAACGCATCCATGCGACGCAGGAACCCGGTCGAATCCTGCGTCCAGAGCAGGTCGTGCAGGTACACGCGCATGGTGTTCATGCCCAGCTGCTGCGCCCATCCCAGTTCGCGATCGATGGTGACCGGATCCCAGGTGGCGGCCTGCCACATCTCCAGCTGGTTGCTGGCGGTGCTGGGCACGAAGTTGGCGCCCACCACCCACGGCAGCGAGTCGTACCAGGCCCGGGCGCGTTCAGCCGACCAGCGGGTCGGAACAGTCGCCGCGTCGGGCGCCGACCGGCGCGGGTTGACGAGGACTTGCCCATCCACCGATACACTGCCGGCAATGGTACCGACGCAGAGCAGCACGGACAGGATCGCAGTCCATGCAGGACGAACGGGTGAGGCGATGCGGCTCATGAGGACGGTTCCAAGTCGAGGCCATCACCACCATCGTCGAACGTCTCGACGACGGTGAAACCGATCGCCGCATACCACGCCGCCGTGGCCGCGACGTCGGGCACGTGGATCATGGGAGAGACACTGGGCGTCACGACGAGGCCTCCTGCTCAGGGCGCGGGCGCCCGCAGTTGGAAGATGTTGCCTTCGCAGTCGTAGCCGTGACGCGTGTACAGGCCCTTGTACTGTTCCACGTCACCGAACATCAGGCCGCCGTTGCGGCGCACCAGCTCCTTCACGGCCTCCAGGCTCGGCACCGTGAAGTACAGCTTGATGGGTGACTCGTCGCGCGGTACGGGCGGCGTGCTGATCGTGAACGCGTTCGCGATGTGCAGCGGAATCTCGTGGATGGTGAGCTCGTGATCCGCGTTCTCGATCACCTGGTGCCGCGAATCCGAGTCACGCTTGGTCATGCCGAGCAGGTCGCGGTAGAAGGCGGACAGCCGCTGGAAGTCCTTGGCGTAGATCAGGGCACCTGCTGGACGGACACCTGGCATTGCAGTCTCCGGGACGGAGTCACGACACGCGCGGGATGGGCCGCGCCGTTGTGGCCCGGGATTCCGCTCGAATCACCAACCTTGCCCGGCGCGTCACACCAGCGTCTTTCGACACCGTCTCAGCTCACGGAGCGCCCGGCTCGCGGATCACCGGCAGCGTGTAGGTCTTCTGCAGCGCCGTCTGGTACTCCTGGTAGAGCCCCTGCAACCCCTCGAATTCGCGCTTCACTGCGGCGCGGAAGTCGGCGCGGGTGGTGAAGTCGTAGAGCAGTGCCGCCATCGCCTGCGCATCCACCACGAACCCGCCGTGCCCCACCGGTCCGAGGGCGTCGGCCTCCATTTCATAGGTGTGAAAGCCGCCGTTGGATGTCCAGGCGCTGAACCCGACGCCCGGCACGGCGCGCGAGACGCTGCCCGTCTCCTCCCACCCCTGCGGCTTGCCTGCCGTCGTCAGCACCTTCCCACCACCGTACTTCTTGACCAGCGCGAAGGCCGCCTCGTTCAGCGTGCCGAGTGAGATGCCGTCGCGCATCGAGCCGTAGGTCTCGATTTTCACCTTGGTGCCAGTGGCCAGCGCGGCGGCCCGCGCCGCATCGTCCACCATCTGCCGTACCTGCGCCAGGTACGCCTCGTCAGGGTAGCGCACGTAGAAGTCCGCCACCGCGCGATCGGGCACCACGTTCGGCGCCTTGCCGCCTTCGGTGATGATGCCCTGCACCCGCGTCTCGGGACGGAAGGTGCCGCGGAGCGCGTCGATGTTGTCGAACAGGTGACGCACTGCCGTCAGCGCGTTGCGCCCATCCCACGGCGTCATCTGGTGCGCCGGCGCGCCGGTGAACGTGAACTTCACGCCGTCGATGTTCAGGCAGCAGCTGCCGAAGCCCGCGCCGGCGCGCTGCGTGTTCATGCTGGAGTGGCTGCGCACCACGATGTCGAGGCCATTGAACACGCCCTTCTCGTGCATCACCGTCTTGGCCGGCGGTGGCATCATCTCCTCGGCCGGCGTGCCGATCACCACTACCTGCCCCGGCGTCTTGGACGACACCAGCCACTCGGCGATCGCCTGTGCGGCCGCCAGACCCACCGGGCCCTGCGTGCTGTGCTGGTCGCCGTGGAAGTTGCCGTTGGTGCCGCGCAGCGCATCGTACTCCACCACGATGCCGAGCACCGGTCCACCCTGTGTCTT
>JANMON010000276.1:0-1976 GCA_031369265.1 Gemmatimonadaceae bacterium
AGGATCTCCGTCGCCAGCGACATCGCGGCGAAGTCCGGATCACCATCGGCCAGGCGCACCGCCTGTACGCCGAGGAACATGGCGTTCGGCTTGTCGGGTGTCTCGATGTTGATGAGGGTCGAGTCGGTGCGCTCGTACGGCTCGGGGATCAGCGCCCAGGCCTGCGCAGTGCTCCAGTTACTGAACAGCGTGCCGGCCAACGCGCGTGCCGAATCCGCATCAAAGTCGCCCACCAATCCGAGGTCGCCGTTGTTGGCGCCATAGAAATCGCGGTGGAAGCTGCGCGCGGCGTCGAGTGTCACCGCCTTCCAGTCGGCCACGTCCTCGGGCAGCGTGGGTGCGTAGAGCGGATGCGCCTTGTCCTTCGGCGCGCCGACACGACTCAACTCCCGCACCGCCAACTGCTGCGGATCACCCAGTCCCGCTTCCAGCTGTGCCAGGCGTTCGGTGCGCAGCTTCTCGAACTCCCCGGCGTCGAACGACGGTGTGCGCAGCATCTCGGCCACCAGCCGCAGCGTGGGGGCGAGGTGTTCGCGGCGCACCTGGAAGCTGGCGGTGGCCGAGCGCACCGTGCCGCTGACGCTGACGCTGGCCTTCAGCTTGTCGAGGGTGTCCTTCATCTGCTGCCGCGTGCGGGCCGTCGTGCCACGCATCAACATCGCGCCGGCGAGCGTGCCGGCCACGCGACGGTTCATCAGCGCCGGGAGGGCGCCGAAGCGCAGCACCACCGTGCCCTGCACCACCTCACCGCGGGTGCGCTTGGGCAACATCGTCACCCGCAGGCTGCCGGGAATGTCCTGCCGACGGATGCGCGCATCGATGTTGGCGGGCGTGGCGTCGAACACTTCGCCCTCGGCCACCTTCTGCGTACCGACGTAGCCGCGCACCAGTGTGGCGATGTCGGGAGTGGCGGGCAGCTCCACCCGATCGGGCTTCTCGGTCGGCACGAAGGCGACGCTCGCGCGATTGTCGGGCTTGAGGTACGCCGCCGCCACACGCTGCAGGTCCGCTGGCGTGACGGCCTTCAGGCGGTCACGTGAGATGTGCAGGAGGCGCCAGTCACCGCTGGCCTCGTACTCGGTGAGGGCGAAGCCGACGTTCTCCGAGTTGTCCAGCACCTGCTCGATGCTGCTCACCACTTCGTTGCGCGCCCGCTCCACTTCCGCCGGCGTGAAGGTCGCGGTTCGCGTCTCGTCGAGCACACGCAGCATCGCCGTGCGCGCGGAGTCGAGCGACTGTTCCTTGCGGACGTCGGCCCACGCGATCAGCACGCCCGGCTCGCGCAGGTCGAAGGTCAACCCGGTGACACTGGCCGCCAGCTTGGTGTCCACCAGCCCGGCGTACAACCGGCCGCCTGGTGACTGCGACAGCAAGGCGGAGAGCACCTGCACGGCGGCGTTGTCGGGGTGCGCGAGGGCCGGCACCTTGTACATCACGCCGAAGATCTGCTTGTCGCCAACGCGGCGGACGGTGGCGGTGCGCTCACCGTCCTGCGCCGGGTCGCGGGTGTAGGTGTCGTAGAGGATGTTGCCACGCTCGATGGAGCGCACCGGCTTCGGAATGCGGCCGAAGCGACGGTTGATCCGGTCCAGCGTCTTCGCCTCGTCGAACTTGCCGGCCACCACCAGCACCGCGTTGTCGGGCTGGTAGTACTTGCGGTAGAAGGCCTGCAGGCGCGTGATCGGCACGTTCTCGATGTCGCTGCGCGCGCCGATGGTGCTCTTGCCGTAGTTGTGCCACTGGAATCCCGTCGCGAGCAGCGTCTGCCAGACGGTGCGTTCCGGGCTGTTCTCCCCCGACTCGAACTCGTTGCGCACCACCGTCATCTCGCTCTCGAGATCCTTGGCGGCGATGAACGAGTTCACCATCCGATCGGCCTCGAGGTCGAGGGCCCAGGTCAGGTTGGCATCGCTGGACGGAATGGTCTCGAAGTAATTCGTGCGATCGAACCAGGTGGTGCCATTGGGCCGCGCGCC
>JANMON010000154.1:0-16226 GCA_031369265.1 Gemmatimonadaceae bacterium
GCGAGCGTGGCTGCGGCAACCACGCTCACCTCATCGGAGGCGAACAGGTCTACGAGCGACTCGCGGATGGAAATCTCGTCTTCGATGATCAGGACACGTTTGGTCACACCCTTATGTAAGGCGAGAGTCGTGCCGCGACGCGCAGATGACGCAAGTTCATGTTTGGCGAGGACTTAGAGTGATTGACGTGCCATAATATCGCGAAATTACTGTCGCGTTTCCGGGCACTACACAGTGAGAGCGCCGGAAATCGGACATCAGAATTGTCCGAAATGCGGCCAGCTCAGCCGAGTTCTTGGCGTGTTCGGAGTTTTTCCTGCAGCGTGGATCGAGCGATGCCAAGGAGCTTGGCCGCCTTCACGCGATTACCAGCGGTGGCGGCGAGGGCCGCATCGATCGCGCGGTGTTCGGCGGCGGCGAGGGACAGGTCTGTCGGCACCGACGGACCCGCAAACGAGCCACCCGGGAGGTTCAGCGACGCCGCCGAAATGGCGCGGCCTTCCGCCAGGATCGCGGCGCGCCACAGCGTGTTCTTCAGCTCCCGGATGTTGCCCGGCCAGTCGTACGCCGCGAGCGCGCGTTCGGCGTCGGCCGTGAGCGTGGCGCCGCGGGGCAGGAAGTGGGTGATCAGTTGCGGCAGTTCGTCCGGCCGCTCACGCAACGGCGGCATGGTGATCGTGAGCACCTGCAGCCGGTAGAACAGGTCGGCGCGGAAGCGTTTTTCGGCGACGAGCGTCGGCATCGGCTGATTGGTGGCGCAGATCACGCGCGCGGCGCTGCGCAGCTCGGTGGTGCCACCGAGGCGTCGGAAGCGCTGCTCCTCGATCACCTTCAAGAGCTTCGGCTGCACGTCGAGCGACAGCTCGCCGATCTCGTCGAGGAAGACGCTGCCGTTGGCCGCCACTTCCACCAGTCCGCGCTTCGCCTGTCGCGCATCTGTGAAGGCTCCGCGCTCGTGGCCGAACACTTCGCTCTCGAAGAAGGTGCTGTTGAGCGAGGCGCAGTTGATCTCCACGAACGGCTGCGCGGCGCGCCGTGAGCGATCGTGGATGCGACGCGCGATGAATCCCTTGCCGGTGCCCGTTTCACCGAGGATCAACACCGGGGCGTCGTCGTTGCGCGCGGCGAGTTCGAGCAGCTTGTCGAACGACGGTTGCAACAGTGCGGTCTGACTTGCCAGTTCCGCCGAATCGCGCGCGCGCAGGATGGCGACTTCGCGCTTGAGGCGTACCAGCTCCACGCCGCGCAGTACCGCGTCGCGAAGCGTCTCGAGGTCCACCGGCTTTTCCATCACGTCCAGCGCACCGCCCTGCATGGCGCTGACGGCGGTGCGCACGTCGGCGTGGCCCGTGAGCAGGATGATGGCGCCATCGGGATCGTCGGCGCGCAAGCCATTCAACAGGCTCAGACCTTCGGCGTCCGGAAGCCGCAGGTCCATGATGACGACCGCCGGCAGGTGCCGAGCCACTGCCGCACGCGCTTCGGCGGCAGTGGCAGCGACCAGCACCACCATGCCCTGCAGCTCGAAGAATTCGGCCAGCGTCTCACGCACCGTCTCGTCATCATCCACCACCAGCAGCGATGCAGAGATCACGGGTGATCACCGGGCGGCAGCACGATGGTGACGGCGGTGCCGGTCTCGGGCTGGCTTTCGATGGCGATGGTGCCGCCATGTTCCTCGATGATCCGCTGGCAGAGCGCGAGCCCGATGCCGGTGCCGCCACTCTTCAGGGAGTAGAAGATCTCGAACACGCGCGGCAGCGCTTCGGGCGGGATGGCGGCGCCGGCGTTATGCAGTCGCGCGCGGTACGCACCGTTCGGCAACGCACCGCTTTGCAGCGTGATGGTCGAATCGCGGGGGGCAGCATCGATCGCGTTGACCAGCAGGTTGAGGTATACCTGCCCCATCTGCGCCGGATCGAAGGGCAGCAACAGGGCCGGTGTGCCGCGCCGACGCACGAAGGTGATGCCCACGTCGTCCATTCGCGCACGATTGGACTCGATCACGTCGTCCCACATCGCGTCGGGATTTCCGATGGCGAGTCGCAGCGGCTGCGGCCGGCCGTACACCAGCAGCGAGGACAGCATGGTGTTCAGCCGATCCACTTCGCGCAGCATGCGATTCACGTTGCGCTCCACCGCCGGATCGTCCTTGCCGCGGATACGCAGCAGCTGCGCGGCGGACGAGATGCCGAAGAGCGGATTGCGCAGTTCATGCGCGACGCCGGCGGCGACTTCGCCGATGGCCTCGAGCCGTCGCTTCTGTTCCACGCGGCGCACCAGAAACGCGCGGTCGATGGCGGCGGCGGTCTGCGCGGCGATGGTACTCAGCACGCGCTGCGTCTCGGCCAGCTCGTAGGTGGCTTCGATGGCACTGAGCCGCACCGTGATCGCGCCCAGCACGCCCTCCTCGCTGATGATCGGTGCGGTGACTTCGCGGCCCACCGGTGATGCGCGGTGCACCAGCGTGCTCCCCGAGGCCAGCGCCTCCACCCAGTCGGGCCGCAGGCGCGTCGCCACCGCATCATCCGACTCGGTGTAGCCGCCCGCCTGCACGCCGGACAGCGCGAGGGTGTCGTCGTCGGCCACCGCGATCACGTAGGCATCGCAGCGCACGGCGCGCTGCAACTGCTGGCCGACCTCGCGGTACACGCGGGCGAGGTCGATCGAGCTGGCCAGCGCGAGGCCGGTGGAGATCAGCGCCTCGCGTGCGCGGTGCGACTCGGTGACGTCACTGACGGTGGCCACGAAACCGGTATGCTCGCCGTCGCCGGTGGTGCGGGTGACCTGCACGAGCATGACGCGTTCGTCGTCGTCCTCGGTGGCGGCGAATTCCCAGCGCACCATCGGCACGCTGGAGTTTCGCAGCGCGGTGAAGGCGCGGGTGCACTGCTCCGCTTCCGACGCTTCACCGAGGGCCAGGTGGAGCGGACTCCCGATGCAGGTGCCGACGACATCGGTGGCCGGCTGGTTCTGGCGCACCACGATGCCGCTGCAGTCCGTCGCGAAGATCATCAGCGGCACGGCGTCGAGGATCTGCTGGTCGCGGACGGACATGGCAGAAAGATAGACCGGCGGAACGGAGCGAGCTCCATTCCGCCGGCCTTGGTGTGCGATGCATGCTGCACCATCGTCGCGCGCCTGGTCGGCTGCGCGACGACGGGACGATCACCGACCCTTCTTCTTGCCCGCTGCCTTCTTCACGGGTGCCGACTTCTTCACGGCCTTCCTGGCCGGCGCCTTCTTCGCCGGGGCCGCCTTCCTGGCGGCCTTCTTCACCGGCGCGACCTTCTTCGCCGGTGCCGCCTTCCTGGCTGCGGCCTTCTTTGCCGGCGCCGCCGACTTCGGCTTCACGGCGGTCTTGCCTTTCGCCGCCGACTTGGCGGGAGCGGCTTTCTTCGCAGGAGCGGCCTTCTTGGCTGGGGCCGCCGCCTTCTTCACGGGTGCTGCCTTCACGGGCGCCTTCTTTGCCGGGGCGGCCGGTGCCGTCTTTTTCGCCGCCGGCTTCACCGGCTCGGGTTTCGCAGCGGGCGGTACCTTGGCGGCCGGCTTGGGTGCGGCCGCCTTGGCCGACGCTTTCGCGGGTGCCTTTTCGGTGGCAGCGGGCGCCGGGACGGGCGTCGGTGCCGGTGCGACCGCTGCTGGCTTGGCCGGCTTCGGCTCCTTCACCGCCTTGGGCGGCTTCGGGGCTGCGGGCGGCTTGGGCGGCTTCGGGGCCTTCAGAGCGGACGACGCGCGCACGGGCGCGATCGGCTCCACCGCCGGCAGCTTCTTGGCCGCCAGCGGTTCATCACTGAGATCGTCGTCCAGCCCGACCTCGTCATCCAGACCCAGGTCCTCTTCCTCGGCCGGATCGACGTCGTCGGTCCCCAGCTCGGCGTCGACCTCCTCCTCGATCACCTCACCGGTGTCCTCCTCCTCGTCGTCATCCTTGGCTGCGTCGTCCGGATCGTCGAAGAGGGACTCGCGCTTCCGCTTCACCGTGGGGGTGAAGCCTTCCTCATCCTCGTCCTCGTCTTCCTCCTCCTCCTCGTACATGGGATCGGAGTCGTAGTAATCGTCTTCATCATCATCACGGCCACGGAGCCGGAACTCAACACCATCGAATTCGCCGAAACTCGGCATGCCTGCCTCCAACGCAGAAAAGGGCCAGCAGGAATTGGAAACCGGTGCAAAAGAACGTGAATGCACACAGTTGTCGTGACCGGTATAGCAGCGCCGCCACTGCGAGTCAAGCAGTGGCGGCGCATTTTGGTTCGGATTGCAGTCGAACGACGTCGATCAGTCGCCGGCCACGGGGGACGGAAGCCCTGCCACCGGTACGGAGGCGTTCTGGCGGAATCGCTTCCGGACCGCCGCCACTGCGTCGTCGAGGAGCGAGTACACCACCGGCACCACGAAGAGGGTGAGCAGGGTGCTGGTGACCAGACCACCGATCACGGCACGTCCCATCGGCGCCCGCTGTTCGGCGCCAGCGCCAAGGGCGAAGGCGAGCGGCAGCATGCCGGCGATCATCGCCACCGTCGTCATGATGATCGGCCGCAATCGGATGCGGGCCGAGGCGAGCAGCGCGGTCCGGGTGTCGTCGCCCAGTTCGCGGCGCTGGTTGGCGAAGTCCACCAGCAGGATGCCGTTCTTGGTCACCAGGCCAAGGAGCATGATGATGCCGATCATCGTCATCACGTTCAGGCTTCCCTTGGTGGCCAGGAGCGCCACCGCCACACCGATGAAGCTCAATGGCAGCGAGAGCATGATGGCCAGCGGCTGGAAGAATGAGCCGAAGAGCGAGGCAAGGATCAGGTAGATGAAGACCACAGCCAGCACCAGCGCCTCGGCCACGTAGCCCTTGGTCTCGGTGAGGTTCTGGACGTCGCCGCCGAAGACCGTGCGGTATCCTGCCGGCAGGCCCATGGAGTCGATCGCGACCTGCACCTTGGCGGCGACATCGCCGACGTTGTAGCCCGGCAGCACACCGGCGCTGATGGAAACCTGGCGTTCCAGCGCCGAGCGCTCGATGGCCTGCGGACCGATACCGGCGCGAATGGTAGCGACGGAGCCGAGCGGGATGGTGGTGGCCAGACCGGTGCGGCTGTCCACGCCGGATCCGGGGACCGGCAACTCGGCCACGTCGTCCGAGGAGCGGCGGAGCGAGTCGGGATAGATCACGACCACGTCGTGGGAGTAGCCCTGCGGATCCTCCCAGCGGGTGGCGCGCTGGCCGGTGAAGAGCGGCTGCAGCGTGGTGGAGATGGTGCCGATGCCGAGTCCCGCGGCCCAGGCCTGCTCGCGATCCACCTGCACGTCGAGCTGCGGGATTTCACCGTCGTCGCTGGAGTTTGGCTCCGCGATGCCGGTGACCGTCTGCATGGTCTTCAGCACTTCGGCCGCGGCCAGCTTGAGGCGCGTGGGTTCGGGTCCCTGCACCTTCACGTCGATCGGCTGCCGGTATCCACCGAAGATGGTGGGCGTGCCGGTGATGTTGGCGCGGACGCCGGGAATGCGCATCAGCACCGGACGCAGCTCGGTCTGGAGCTCGGCCTGCGACAGTTTGCGCTGATCCTTCGGCTTGAGCTTCACCGCCACCGAACCGCCGCTCGGCGAGCCGCGGAATCCACCGCCGATGTTCAGGTAGGTGGACACCACCTCGGGGCGCTTGGCGAGAATCGCGGCGATGGCCTGTCCGCGGTCGATCGTGTAGTCGATGGCAGACCCGGGGGCGACGCGGTAGTTCACGTTGAACTCACTGCCGTCCACGTCGGGCATCCAGGTGAAGCCCAGCTTCGGCACCAGCAGCAGCGATCCGACCACGGTCACGAGCGCACCGCCCAGCACCGTGAGGCGATGGTTGAGCGTCCAGGCGAGGCCCTTCGGGTAGCGATCGGCGACGCGCTCGAACCAGTCGTTGAAGGCGAAGGCGATGCGCCGGATCGGGTTCCGCGAGGCGCGCAGCGCCGCCTGGTTGGCGTGATCCACTTCCGGGTCGGGCCAGACACTGGAGAGCATCGGGTCGAGCGTGAAGCTGACGAACAGCGACACCAGCACGGCGAAGGCCACCGTGACGCCGAACTGGAAGAAGATCTTGCCGATCATGCCGCCCATGAAGGCGACCGGGAAGAACACCGCCACCACCGCCATCGTGGTGGCGAAGACGGCGAGACCGATCTCGCTGGTGCCTTCCGAGGCGGCGTGCTCGTGATCCTTCCCCATCTCGAGATGGCGCACGATGTTCTCGCGCACCACGATCGCGTCGTCGATCAGCAGGCCAATCGCCAGCGAGAGCGCCAGCAGCGTCATCGTGTTCAGCGTGAAGCTGAACGCCCACATGACGAAGAACGACGAAATCAGCGAGATCGGCAGCGCCAGCCCGGTGATGATCGTCGAGCGCCAGGAGTTGAGGAAGAAGTAGATGATCACGATGCAGAGGATCGCACCGAGGATCAGCTCGTGCTGCACGCTCTCGAGCGAATCGCGGATGCGCTGCGAGTCGTCGCGGATCACCTTCAGCTGGACGTCGGCGGGGAGCGTCTTCATCAGCGCCTCCACCTCGCCGCGCACGCGGTCCGCCACTTCCACCGTATTGCTGCCGGCGATCTTCTGCACCTCGATCGAGACGGCGGGCGTCTTGCCGATGAAGGCGGCGCTGCGCTGCTCGGCGCTGCCGTCCACCACCTTGGCGACGTCGCTGATGCGGACCGGGGCGCCGTTGCGCACGGCCAGCGTGATGTCGGCGAACCGCTGCGGATCGACCACCCGTCCGGTGACGCGGATCAGCTGTTCGCGGCCATTGCGGCGCACGCGGCCGGCCGGCACTTCACGATTCTCGCGCTCCAGGGCGGCGATGACGACCGGTGGGGCGATGTTGTAGGCGCGCATCGCATCGGGATCCAGCTGAATCTGGATCTGGCGCGTGGCAGCGCCGGTGATGTTGGCGCCACCCACGCCGGGGATCGACTCGAAGCGGGTCTTGATCACCTCGGTCGCGATGTCGCTCAGCTCACGCAGCGGCCGTTCGTCGCTGGTCATCGCGACGCTGATGATCGGCCGGTCGTTGGGATCGAAGCGGAGGACGATCGGGTCCTCGATGTTCGGCGGCAGCTGGCGGCGGATCCGCGCCACCTTGGCGCTGACCTCCTGCTGCGAGGCGATCACGTCCACGTCGAGATTGAACTGCAGTCGCACCAGCGAGCTGCCTTCGAGCGAGGTGGAGGTCACTTCCTTGATGCCCTGCACCGTGTTGAGCGCTTCCTCGATCGGCTTCGAGACCTCGCGCATCACCACTTCGGGCGAGGCGCCCGGGTACGCCGTCTGTGCCACGACGGTCGGGTAGGTGATGTCGGGATACTCGTCGATCGCGAGCCGCGAGTAGCCGACGAGCCCCAGCACGACCAGCGCCACCATCATCATGGTGGCGAAGACCGGCCGCTTGATCGACACATCGGAGATGATCATGACTTTCCGCCTGTTCCGCCTGCAATGGTGACCTTGGCGCCGTTGCCGAGCGCACCGACGTTGCCCACGATGACGCGGTCGCCGGCTGCGAGTCCTTCCTTCACTTCGGCCACGCCGGCGGCGTCATCCACCACCCCGAGGGTGACGTTGCGCTTCTCGAGTGCCCCGCCGGCGATCCGCCAGACGAACGGCGCCGACTCGGTCCCTGGTGCCTGACGAATGGCGGCAGTGGGGACCAGCAGGGCGTCGGTCTGGCGGTCACCGATGATGCGGCCGCTGACGAAGGTGTTGCCCTTGATGGCGCCACGACCGTTCGGCACCCGGACGTACACCGTCACGCTGCGCGATACCGGATCCACGGTGGGGCTGACGCGGGCGACCGTCGATTCCACGGTGCGGTTGTCCACGCTGAGGCGCGCCACCTGCCCGGGCATCACCAGGTTGGCGAGCCGTGACGGCACGTTGGCGGCCAGCTCGAGGATCTCATTGCGCACGAGCGTGAAGAGCGGGGTGCTGATCGAGACGCGCTCGCCCGGCTGCACCGTGCGGCGATCGATGATGCCGCTGGACGGCGCCAGCACACGGGTATCACCGGCGACTGCGCTGGCGGTGCGCAGGCGCGCCTCGGATGCGGCCACCGCAGCCTGCGCGGCGACCACGGCCTGCTGCGCGGCGCGATGCTCCTGCTCGGCGATCGCACCGGCCTTGAAGAGCGCAGCCGACTGCTCGGCGGCCCAGGTGGCGGTCTGCAGCTGCGAACGGGCGGCTTCGCGATCGGCTTCCGCACCGCGACGCGAGCTTTCCTGCTGGCTGGACTCGAAGCGCGCCAGCACCTGGCCGGCGCTCACCCGTTCGCCTTCCTGCACGTAGACGTTCTGGATGTCGCCATTGAGCCGGCTGCGCACCTCGATGGTCTCGATCGGTCGCAGGTTGCCGGACACGGACACGGCATTTTCGATCACGCCATTCTTGAGCGTCGCGACGTCGGTGGCGGCGAGCACCACGCCGCCGCGGCCACCGCCCGGACCACCGGGCCGACCCGGGGCACCACCACGCGGACCGCCCGGCGCACCGGCCGCGCCGCCCGCCGTCCCACCCGCGCCGACGGCTGCTGGCTTGGCTTCCGCGTCATTCGCCTTCGAGCAGGCGGTCGCGAACAGCAGCGCGGCGCAGGTAAGGGTCCGCAGGGGCGGAAGAACTTCAGCGATCCGTCGTGACACGATCTGCTCCACGGTCAGTGATGCGCATCGCGCCGCCATCAGGCAGCGGGATCGGGCGAGCTGTCGCCCGCGCCAGTTCGGCGGCGGCAAGAAATACGTCGTAGATCGCGCGCGCCGCGTTCACCTGCGCGCGCACGAGGTTGAGCTGCGCATCGCTGAGGTCGAGCACCGTGCCCACGCCGCGGGTGTTGCGCAGGACGGCGAGGCCATAGGCCTCGTTGGCCTCGGCGACCGTCTCGCGACGGGCGTCGAAGAGGGTGCGCGCGCGGCCGAACTCGGCCCGTGCAGCCGCACCTTCGAGGGCGACCTGTTCGCGCACCAGTGCCAGCTGCACGTTCGACTGATCCACCAGCGCATGGGCGTTCTCGATGTTCGACTTGGTACGCAATCCGTCGAAGAGCGGCCACGAGACCTGGAAGCCGAAGCTGCGGTCGGTGAACCAGCCGTTGTTCTGGCAGACGCGCCCGGCGGCCGAGCCGGCGGGACAGTTCGCGGCGCTGGTGGAGCCGCCGATGGTGGGCAGGCCGTTGCTGCTGGGCAGCGCGAGGAAACCGGAGGTGAGCGTCGCGGTGACGGACGGCAGCAGGTCGGCGCGTGCCACGCGCACACCGGCTTCGCGCGCAGTGCGCGTCAGCTCCGCAGCGCGGACGGCGGCGCGCACTTCACCGACGTTCGGCGCCGTGTCCACGGTGGCCAGCAGGCGCTGCAACGACAGCGTGTCGAGCTCCGACGTGAGCGACAGCGGTTGCTCGGCCGGCACGTTGACCAGGCGACGCAGGTTCAACACGGCCAGCGCATAGTCGTTCTGCGCCTGCACCACGGCTGGCTCGAGATTGGCACGCTCGACCTTCAGGCGCAACACGTCGTAGCGCGAGGCGCGACCTGCCGTCTCGAGTTGCTGGGCCTGTGCCACGCGCTGGTCGGCGAGCGCGAGATTCTGCTGCTGGATCTGGATCAGGCGACGCGTGAACAGCGCGTCGAGGTAGGCGCGCTCGACGTCCACCACCACCTGCCCACGCACTTCTGCGGTGCTAGCGCGTGCCGCGCCGCGCACGGCACCGGCGGCCTTGGAGCCGGCCAGCACACGACCGCCGAGAAACAGCGGTTGCGACAGCTGTGCGTTGGCCGTGTACGTGTAGGCCTGGCCGAACACCGAGCCGACGATGGTGGCGCGTGCGTTCTCCACCACCTGGTTGTAGCCGCTGTTGAGGCGCAGTTGCGGCAGGCCGGTGGAACGCGCCACGCCGATCTGCGCCGAGGCGACGTCGAGCGAGGCGTTGGCGGAGCGGACTTCCTCACCTTCGCGCAGCGCACGCTGCACGGCGGTGTCGAAGGTCAGGGTGAGGGTGTCGGTGGCGAGACGTTCACTGCGCGACACGGGCGTGCGCGACACCTGCGCGCTGGCGGTGGCGCCGGCGGTCGCAGCGGCGATGATGGCGACGACAAAACGCCCGCGACGACGCGTCGGGCGATGACTGGAAGGGGCTGACATGATCCTTGCTATACGCTGGAAAGCGCTCCAGCGTTTGCGAGATTTGCAGGATCGGGGTGCGGAAGGGCCCGGTCAGGCCGCCGCGAGTCGCCGCATCATGACGATCTGAAGGGCGCTCACCACGTCGGGGTCGAGCAGCTCGCCGGCCACGGTACCGAGGTAGGCGAGAGAGTCGTCGGCACGCATCGGGTCGCGGTAGGCGCGCTGCGAGGTCAGGGCGTCGAAGGCATCGGCCCCCGCCAGGATCCGTCCACCGAGCGTGATGCCGTCGCCGCGCAAGGCGCGGGGATACCCGCTGCCGTCCCAGTGCTCGTGGTGATCCTGGATGAAGTTCAGGACGTGGTCGAGCTGGGCCAGCGGGCGTAATATTTCAATGCCGATCCGGACGTGCTGCTTGACGTGCTCGAATTCGGCGACGGTGAGGGCCGAGGGCTTGTTCAGGATCTCCTCGCGAATCCCGATCTTGCCCACGTCGTGGAGTCGGCCGGCGAGCCGGATCCTCTCCACCATGTCGGGCTCCTGCCGCATCTCGATGGCGATTTCCGCTGCCAGGTCCGCCACGCGCTGGGAATGGCCGCGGAGGTACACGTCCTTGGCCTCCATGGCGATGATGAGTGTCTCGACGACACTCACCGAGAGGCGGCGCAGCGATTCCTTCTCCTGCTCCAGTTCGGCAGTGCGCAAGCGCACCTCTTCCTGGATGCGCTCGTCGAAGCGCTCCTTCTCCATCCGCGACTGGCGCCGGGCGAGGGCGCGGATCACCGCGTCCTGGAGTGCGCGCAGTTCGATCGGCTTGACCAGGTAATCGACCGCACCACCCGCCAGCACATTGGCGGCGGTGGGGGCGTCGTTGACGGCGCTCAGCATCAGCACCGCCAGGTTCGGGTCGTGGGCCAGCACGCGCGGCAGCAGCTCGGGGCCGGAGAGGCCAGGCATGCGGACGTCGCAGATCATGGCGTCGAACGCCTGCGTCTCGAACAGGAACAACGCATCGGTGCCACTGCCGACCGACTCGACGCCGTACCCGCAGCGCTGGAGGAAACGCACCATGGCGACGCGGATCGACTCGTCGTCATCCACGACGAGGATACGGGCCAGCGGAGCCAGAACCGGCTTAGGCGACAGCGCGTGGATCGCGGTGGTCACGAGAGATGATGCGGAGTGCCGATCGTGAGAGGAATCGCGAGGCGGCGGATGGTGCGCCCGTCGTCGGTGCGAATGACGGATATGGTAGCACCATGCAGCGCCGATTCAGAAGGGAGCACGCCGATCGGCACCCCTTCGTCGGCGACGGAAATGAGCGCCATCGCGCCGTCGATCCCGGCGCGGACATCGATCCGCCGTCGGGCCGACCCCAGCAGCGCGGTTTCCGATGCGATCACCGCCGCCGACACCCACTCCCGCATCGCGACTGCCGGCCAGGCGATGGCCGGCAGGGCGGGATCCACGGACAAGTTCGCCGTGATCGCCAGTGCGCGCTGCGCCTCCGCGCGCTCATGCAGCAACTCGGTCAGGATCGCGCCGACCGAGATGGGGTCGGGATGCGAGTCGGCATCCTCCGCCAGTTCGCGCAGGGTGCGTGAGGCGTCCGACGCGCGGCGCGCGCTGTTCCGGATCAGGCCGATCAGCTCGCGCAGGTCGGGTGACAGCTCCTCGTCGACCAGCAATTCCGACAGCGCGCTGATACCGGCGATCGGCGAGGTCAGGTCGTGGAGCCGAGTGGTGAGCGTGGCGCGCAGTGCGTGCAACGACTGCAGCGCATGGTCGGTCGGCGTGCTGGCGACACGCGCCATCACCACCGAGAGCGCCCGCGCGATGGTGCCGGCCTGCTGCTCGATACGCCGCGTGGCCCCATGCGGCACGGCGCGATCGGGATCGAAGACGATGTCCACGCGACCGACGGCCACGTCATTCTCGATCAGCGCGATCGAAGCGCCCGGCAACGCCGGCACCAGCGACCGCCAGGCCTCGGGCACGAGGTGCCGCGCATCGGGCATCTGCAGCACGCGACGTTGCTTGCCGAGATACGCAGCGCGCGACGGGTCGAGCGGTGTGCGGATACCGCGCAGTGCGGCGAGGGCGCCGAGGGCAGCGGGAAAACGCAGTGTGCAATCGGTCCGATCACGCACGCCGATACTGACGCCGAGAAACGCGGTGTCGTCGAGTCGGTGAATGATCGCGGCGACGAAATCGTCCACCGACACGGCGGCGGCGGCGTCCATCAACAGCGGCACCACCAGGTTCGATTCGGCCGGCCCCGTGGATACTTCTTCGGTGACGGTGCGCGTGCCCGTTTCGCGGCGGCGCAACACGAGGGTCGCGAGCGCGCCCAGTTCGTGTGCGAAGGTCCCGTCGGCGACCGTGAACAACCGACCCGGACCTCCGATGATCGAGATCACGCCGAGGGCGTGGTCGGCATCCACCAGCAGCGGTGCGGCGACGGCGCGCACCGGTTGGCGTGCGATCACGGTGTCGTTCCAGCGAACGCCGGTGCTCGGGTCGGCGTACACCGCCGAATGCGAGCGCAGTGCGCGGGCCGCGAACGCACGGTCGCGCGGCACGCGCGCACCCTGCTCCACCGGGACTTCACCGTGCGCGGCGACGACCACCAGCGCATCGGTGTCTTCCATGGTCAGACCCACCCAGGCGCCCGCCGCCTGCAGGGTCTCGACGGCCGCCGTCAGCAACCGTGTGAGCGCGGCGTGGGTGGTGGGCAGGGTCTCGATTTCGGTCGCCAGTGCGCGCAACCGTCGCGCGCGCGCGGCGTCGTCGGGCGAATTGCCGCGAGAGGCGCCGCCCGCCGGTGCATCGGTCACCGGCGGTTGCGGAATCAGCGATGGCGCAGACGGAGCAGCCACGTCGACGCCGCGAATCGGCTGCTCAGGCATCGACAAACACCAGCATCACTCAGCGAACTCGACCGACACCGTGTGCGGAATGATGCCGGCGTCTGTTCCACGCTGCAGGAACAGCGATACCGCGGCGCGGCCAGCGTCGCCGTAATCCAGCGTCCACTCATTCACATACATGCCCACGAATGTATCGGCTTGGCCACGATCAAGTCCACGCGCGTACTTCATCGCGTGGTCCAGTGCGGCGCGGCGATGCGTGAGTCCGTATGCGATGCTGTCACGCAGGTGACGACTGATCATGCTGATGAGGTCGGGACCGAGATCCTTGCGGATCACATTGCCGCCGAGTGGCAGCGGAAGTTGCGTTTCTTCGTGCCACCAGACGCCAAGGTCCAGTAACAAGTGCAAGCCCCGTTCCGCGTAGGTAAGCTGGCCTTCGTGGATGAGGAGGCCCAAGTCCACCTTACCGTCGAGCACCGCGTCCTCGATCTTGTCGAACGGCACGAACACGGCTTCGAAGTCGGGCTCGAACAGGCGCAGCGCGAGATAGGCGCTGGTGAGCGGCCCGGGCACGGCGATGCGCGCGCCCTTGATCGAGCCGGGACCACGCTTCATGCGACCCACGACACGCGGGCCGTACTTGTCCCCCATCGAGGCGCCATGCGGCAGCAGCGCATAATGCTCGGAGAGGTAGGCGAAGGCATGGATCGAGACGGCGGTAACCTCGAGTTCCTGGCGGCGCGCGCGCTGGTTGAGCGTCTCGATGTCCTGCAGCTCGTGCTTATACGCGAGGGTTTCGGTGTTCACCTTCCCCTCCGCGAGCGCGTAGAACATGAAGGCGTCGTCGGAGTCCGGGCTGTGCGCGACGGTGATGGTGCGAGTCGGTTCCATGGTCTTTTTTGTCACTTGACGTTCCGCCGTGCGCGCGCGAAGGCGCTGTCGAGGTCGATCTGGGTCACCGAATACTCCTGCAGGTTCTTGGCCCGCTCGGCGTCGGCTGCGGCAAGCAGGCGTCGGTCGAAGTCGGCCTGGGCCTTGGCGTCGCCGCGCATGCGGGCGGCGGTGCTGGCGAGGGTCAGGCCGAGGAGGTGGGTGGGCGAGGCCTGCAGGATCGTGTCCGCCTGCGCGGTGGCGATCTCCTTCACGTCGGCCAGTTCGGCGATGCGGCCGAGTTCGAAGCGCTGGAGCAGTGTGGGCGTGGGCAGGCTCTGGAACGACATCAGCGCCATCGGGGCGAAGAATTGCACCGAGTCCCGCTTGCCCTGTTCGGCCAGCGACACGACGCGATTGAAGAGGCGCAGCGCGCGCTCGTCGGGTGACATGCTGGAGATGTCTGGGGCACGAACCGGACGCTCGCCGGCATTGGGGTCGCCGGCAGGCGCACCACTGGCGAACGGGCCAGCGGCAGGCGGTGCCGCCGCGTCGGCGACGGCGGGGCGCCGGTTGAAGCGCTGACCGGCCACGAGGGCGATCAGGGCCAGCAGGGCAATGGCCGCCACGGCCCACGGGAGGGTCTGGTTCGGCGGCGACGCGCGCAGCGGCTGTGCGCCGGGTGTCGGTGCGCCGGGCGCGAACACCGCGTCCCCGACCGCCTGACCGCACCGATGACAGAATCGGGCGCCGGAGGAGAGCTGTGCGCCACAGGCCGCACAGAATGCAGACGACATGGAAGGATCAGGAAGAGAGAGGCGGGTGCAGAAGTGCGCCACGCCAACCCGGCAATGTAGTGGACCCGGTGCGAAGTCCGGTGTCCGCAGCATCCCGGACTGCAGGTACAGCCCGTCAACGTGCCGCGTGGTTCCCTCGCTGCCGATGCCGGGCCCGGCGTAGTTTTGGCGGATGACTCCAGACATGCCGGCTCCGAACGACTTGCGCAGTGCCTCGGCCGGGGACATCCAGTCGCTCCTGCACGAGCACGACATCCGTTTCCTGCGGCTGCAGTTCACCGACATCCTTGGCGTGATCAAGAACGTCGAGATCCCGCGGTCGCAGTTCGCGAAGGCGCTGGCCGGCGACATCCTGTTCGATGGCAGCTCGATCGAGGGGTTCGTGCGGGTGGAGGAGAGCGACATGCTGCTCAAGCCCGACCTCACCACCTACTGCCGCCTGCCGTTCGGCACCCCGGGCTCGCAGGTGGCGCGCCTCATCTGCGACATCTCGATGCCCGACGGGGCGCCGTTCGTGGGCGATCCGCGCGGCTGCCTGAAGGCGGTGCTGGCGCAGGCGGCGGCGCAGGGCTTCACGATGAACGCGGGGATGGAGGCGGAGTTCTTCCTCTTCAAGCAGGATGCGGTGGGCGCCGCGACCACCGACACGCACGACGTGGGCGGCTACTTCGACCTGGCGCCGGTGGACCTGGGCGAAGAGGCGCGTCGCGTGATCGTGGACACGCTGGAGCAGATGGGCTTCGAGGTGGAGGCAAGTCACCACGAGGTGGCGCATGGGCAGCACGAGATCGACTTCCGCTACGCCGATGCGCTGACGACGGCCGACAACCTGACCACGTTCCGCTTCGTGGTGAAGCAGGTGGCGCAGCGCTTCGGGTTGAGCGCCAGCTTCATGCCGAAGCCGATCTTCGGCCAGAACGGCAGCGGCATGCACACGCACCAGAGCCTGTTCCTCGGCAACCAGAATGCGTTCTGGGATGCCGGCGCACCCTTCGAGTTGAGCCAGACCGCCCTGCACTACATCGGCGGCCTGCTGCGCCACGCGCGCGGCTACTGCGCGGTGACGAACCCGCTGGTGAACAGCTACAAGCGCCTGGTGGCGGGGTTCGAGGCGCCGATCAACGTGGCGTGGAGCATGCGGAACCGCTCCCCGATGCTGCGTATTCCGGCCCGTCGCGGCACCGGCACGCGGGTGGAGCACCGGCTGCCGGATCCGAGTGCTAATCCGTATCTCGCGTTGGCGGTGATGCTGGCGGCGGGACTGGACGGCATCGCCACGCAGGCCGACAGCCGCGAGCCGGTGGACACCAACATCTTCGAGATGAGCCATCGCGAGAAGCGCCGGCTGCGCATCGACGATTTGCCGCGGGACCTGAACGAAGCCTGCGATGAGCTGGAGAAGAACGACGTGATCCGCGCGGCGCTGGGCGAGCACATCTTCGCGCACTTCCTGGCCGCGAAGCGGGCGGAGTGGCGCGAGTTCAGCGAGCAGGTGACGAGCTGGGAAGTGGGGCGGTACTTGATGAAGTACTGACTGCGCGTGGGT
>JANMON010000166.1:0-16664 GCA_031369265.1 Gemmatimonadaceae bacterium
CCAGGTGGCGCGGAGGCCGCCGGACGGGAAGCTGGAGGCATCGGGCTCCGACTGGATGAGCTGCGCGGCGGAGAAGGTCTCCAGCGGCGTCATGTTCTCATCGAAGCTCAGGAACGCGTCGTGCTTTTCGGCGGTGAGGCCGGTTTGCGGCTGGAACCAGTGCGTGAAATGGGTCACGCCGAGAGCCATCGCCCATTCCTTGATGGTCTGCGCGACGACGGGCGCGATGTCGGTGTCGAGCTTCTTGCCGAGCCGGATGGAGGCGGAAAGCTTGGCGTACACATCCGGCGGCAGCTTGGCGCGCATCTGCCGGGCGCCGAAGGTCAGGCTGCCGAAGTACTCCGACGAGCGCGGCGGGAGGCCGGCGTTCTCGGTCTGCGTGGGCCGGGTGGCAATGGCCCGGAGGGTGGACGTGCGCGGCGTGTTCGACGAGGGCATGATGCGAACGGGGCGAGAGGGCGGAATGCTATGTGGAGCGGTGCGGGCATACTGCGCGCCGATTTGTGCCAGAACTGCAAAAGTAATCGGTCAGTACGACGATTTCTGCGGCCTGAGGCGACGTTTTGCGTTGGAGACGTGCAGAACTGGTACAAATATCGTATGGTAGAGCTTGGCTTGGTACCCCCCGGAGGCGCGTCAGCCGACGGGCCAGAGCTCGGTCTGCGGGATTTCGGGCTCGAGCCGCCGGCGGACGACGCCGGCGATCTCCTCGATGGCGGACGGATCGCGGAGCAGGTCGTACTCGCTGATGTCGAGCCGGAGGACGGGACAGCGGCGGAACTGCTGGATCCAGGCGGCATACCGGGCGTGCAACCCTTTCCAGTAACTGGGCGGCATGTCGCGCTCGGCGTCACGCCCGCGCTGCCCTATCCGCGCGACGACGAGGTCGAGCGAGCCATGGAGATAGATCAATAGCCGCGGTGGCTTGGCGGCGGGGCCGGTGAGGAGTTCCGCGTAGAGTCGCTGATAGAGCTCGAATTCATGCACCGACATCACGCCCGACTCGGCCAGGCCTCGGGCGAAGATCTCCGCATCCTCGTACCAGGTGCGGTCGAGGATCCAGCCGCCGCCGGCGGCGCGCATCCGGCGCATGGAGTTGAAACGTGTGGCGAGGAAGTGCAGCTGCAATCGCAGGGCGTATTCCTGCTGCGCTGCGGGCCCGGGGCCGTAATACGGCGTGAGCCACGGATTTTCGTCGTCCACCGATTCGAGTGCCATCTGCAGGCCGAAGCGTCGGGCGAGCGCACGCGTGAGCGTGGTTTTGCCGGTGCCGACCATGCCGGCAACGGCGAGGAGCATGCTCTTCGGCGGCATCAGGAGCGATCGCGCAATGACGGAGGGAGAACGTGGAGCGTTGTGCGGCTGCGAAGGATATCGCACGCGACGCGATCGGCGCCCTTGTCGCACGGGCTCGCCGGGACGACCTTTGGAGTCCGCCGGCTGCATGCTGGTGGCATCGGCGCGGTAGCCAAGTGGTAAGGCAGCGGTCTGCAAAACCGTTATTCGCGGGTTCGATTCCCGCTCGCGCCTCTGGCAGGCATTCCAGACGAAGCACCCGGACGTTTTTCCGGGTGCTTTTCTGTGTCTGGACGCGATCGGCGGCGCGGCTTCTGCGCGTCGGGCAAAAAATGTTCACGCGGGGGGTGCGGGGGGTGCGGGGGACGCGGAGGGCTCCGGGTGTGCGTGGCGCTCCGCTCCCGAATATCGGGTCTTCTCTTGTGAACAGCGGCGCGCGCTGGGAGCGCTCGGCGAGCTAGCGAGGCACTCTCTTGGTGTGAGCGCTGAACCGCACTGCGATCGTGGAGTGCCTCAGCGCGGGCGCACCACGGCCATCGCTTCCACCTCGAAGAGCACCGCGGGGTCATACAAGGCCTGGACCACCAGCAGCGTGTTGGTGGGCACGGTGCGGCCGGCGAAACGCGCGGCGCGCACGTCGCGGAGCGTGGCGATGTCGGCGGCGCGGGTGAGGATGGTGCTGGTCTTCACCACGTCGTCCACAACGCGCCGACGGCCAGCAGGGCCGCCATCGCGGTGAGCAGCGGAACTCGGAAGCGGTGTGCAGACATCGGTGTCAGCGGTAGGAAGGTCGGCGGCGTACGGTGCACCGAGTATTGTATCCATCCGTTCCGTCACCGCGCTCGCCAGTCACACTGCCCGTCACCATGACCGCATCTCCCGACGCGATGTTCTCCCTCGCCGGCAAGACGGCGCTGATCACCGGTGCGTCTCGCGGGATTGGCCTCGCCATCGCGCAGCTGTTCGCACGCGCCGGCGCGAACGTGATCCTCAACGCGCGCAAGCCGGAGGCGCTGACGGCGGCGGTGGCGTCGATCACGAACGAGGGACACGCAGCACAGGCACTGGCGATGAACGCAGGCTGGCCGGAGAAGGCACCGGCCATGATCGAGGCAGCCGCGGCCATGTACGGCGGGCTCGACATCCTCGTCAACAACGCCGCCGCCAACCCGATCTACGGACCGGTGGAGCTGGCGACGCCGGAGATCTTCTCCAAGATCATGAACGTGAACCTGCAGGCGCCGTTCGAGCTGGCGAAGGCGGCGCGGCCGTTCATGCAACAGCGTGGCGGCGGGTCGATCATCAACATGTCCAGCATCGGGGGTCGCCGCCCGGAGCAGGGCCTGGGCATCTACAGCGTGAGCAAGGCGGCGCTGCTCAGCCTCACCCAGGTGCTGGCCAACGAGTGGGGCGCCGATGGCATCACCGTCAACGCCATCTGCCCGGGCCTGATCAAGACTGACTTCAGCTCGGCGCTCTGGTCCGACGACCGCACGCTGCAGCACATGATGCGCGAGCAGCCGATCAAGCGCATCGGTGATGGTGCGGACATCGCGGCGCTGGCGCTTTACCTGGCAAGTGACGCGGCGCGCTTCACCACCGGTGCGACGTTCACCGTGGACGGAGGGTACCTGGCATGACACGTCCCGACGTGGACGCACTGGTCACCACGCTGCGTGCGCTGCTGGAGGGCGAAGCCGGGTTGGCGGCCGAAGCCACGATGCTGCGCGACGGATGGAAGGCCGCACTCCCGCAGCTGCACGCGTTGCGCGACGAGGTGAAGCGGCTCGGCGCGTGGGCGCCACACCTGCCACCCTCGCACGGTGGGCTGGGACTGACGCTGGTGGAATTCGCGCGGGTCAGCGAAGCGCTGGGTCGCTCACCGATCGGTCACTGGCTCTGCAACTGTCAGGCGCCCGACATCGGCAACACGGAACTGATGCACACGCACGCCGGTGCCGACCTGCAGGCGCAGTGGCTGGAGCCGCTGATGCAGGGCGCGATCCGGAGCTGCTTCGCGATGACCGAGCCGGAACACGCGGGCTCGAATCCGGTGTGGATGTCCACCACGGCGGTGCGCGATGGCGACCACTACCTGATCACCGGGCACAAGTGGTTCACCACCGGCGCCGACGGTGCGGCGTTCACGATCGTGATGGCGGTCACCGATCCCGGGGCTGCCCCACACCGGCGCGCCTCGATGATCCTGGTACCGATGGACACGCCGGGTTTCTCGATCGTGCAGAACATCAACGTGATGGGTGAACGGGGTGGCGACCATCACTCACACGCCGAAGTGCGATTCGACGGTGTGCGGGTGCCGGCCAGCAATCGCATCGGGGCGGAGGGACAGGGTTTCGAGCTGGCGCAGGCGCGGCTGGGGCCGGGGCGTGTGCATCACTGCATGCGCTGGATCGGCATCTGCGAGCGGGCGTTCGACCTGATGTGCCGCCGGGCGGTGACCCGTGAACTCTCGCCCGGTGAGCCGCTGGCGCGCCGCGAGACGATCCAGCACTGGGTGGCGGAATCGCGTGCCGAGATCGACTCGGCGCGCCTGCTGGTGCTGGATGCGGCCGCGGCGCTGGAATCGCATGGGCCATCCGGCGCGCGCGAGCAGATCTCGGCGATCAAGTTCCACACCGCCGCGGTGCTGCAGCGGGTGCTGGATCGCGCGATCCAGGTGCATGGTGCGATGGGCCTCACCGATGCGACGCCGCTGGCACTGTGGTGGGCGCACGAACGTGGTGCGCGCATCTACGACGGGCCGGACGAAGTGCACAAGCAGTCGCTGGGACGGGCCATCCTGAAACGGTACGCCGCCTCGTGATCGCCTCGCCCGACGAGGTGCACCCCGCACAGCTGCGTGACTGGTTGCAGGCCAACGTGCCATCGCTGCAGGTGCACGCCGACACGGCGATCAGTGCCACACGCGTGGGTGGTGGCTATTCCAACCTCACGTTCGACGTCGCGATCGGAAGCGGAGACGCGGTACGACACGTGATCCTGCGCCGAGCACCGGTGGGCGTGAAGGCGGATCGCGGTGCACACGACATGCGGCGCGAGTTCCGTGTGCTGTCGGCGGTGTACGGCTCGCCGGTGCCGGTGCCGCAGCCGATCGCGCTGTGCGAGGACGAGGCGGTGATCGGCGGCACGTTCTTCCTGATGTCGCTGGTGCCGGGAGTGGCGGTGCGCACGCTGGACGATGCCCCCACGCTCCGCGACTCGGCGATGATGCGACGCATGAGCGAGTCGTGCATCGATGCGCTGGCGGCGCTGCAAGCGCTGCCGGTGGAGCAGACGCCGCTCTATGACGCGGCGAGGGTCGCCGGCTACGGGGCGCGACAGGTGCACAACTGGCACGCACGCTGGACGGCGGCGCTGACGGCCGATGTGCCCACCAGCGATGCGGACATCGTGTTCGCCTGGCTGGCGGAGCACCTGCCGGCGCCGCTGCCACCGGTGCTGCTGCACAACGACTGGAAGTTCGACAACCTGCTGGTGGATCCGGCCGATCCCGGAGTCATCCGGGCGGTGCTGGACTGGGAGATGGCCACGGTGGGTGATCCGCGCTTCGACCTCGCCACCGCGCTGGGATACTGGGTACAGGCCGACGATGACCCGATGCTGCAGGCGCTGGCGCTGGGTGTGACCAATGCGGTGGGCTGCCTGACGCGCACCGAGGTGGTGGCCCGCTACGAGGCACAGCGCGGCGTGGTAGTGGCGGAGCCGGTGTACTGGTACGCGTTCGGCCTGTCGAAGGTGGCGGTGATCGTGTTGCAGCTGTATGCGCGCTACGTCGCCGGGCTGACCACCGATGCGCGCTTCGCCTTCCTTGGCGGCATGGCTGGGCTGCTGATGCAGACCGCGCGCACCGCGATCGAACAGGACTCACTGGCGGCGCAGTGACCAACAAGAACGGGCCGGCGTCACGCGCGTGACACCGGCCCGTTCGGTACTGCAAAGCTTACTGCTTGGCCGACTTGGCCTCGACACCGATGTCGAGCGTGATCTCGTCGCTCACCACGGCGACGCCTTCGGTAATGCGATCCCACATCAGGCCGTAATCCTTGCGCTTGACGGTACCGGTCAGGTTCACGGCGGCCAGCCAACCTTCGGCGGTCTGGCGTGCACCAGCCAGCTCGCCATCCAAAACCACCGGCTTGGTCACGCCGCGCATGGTCAGGTTGCCCGACACCTTGTACTTGTTGGCGGCGACCTTCTGGATGCCCGTCGACACGAACGTGATCTTGGGGAAGCTGTCGGCAGCGAAGAAGTCCGGCGACTTGAGGTGATTGTCGCGACGCTCGTTGCCGGTGCTGACGCTGGCGACGTCGATCGACAGGTTGGCCGCGCCGGCGGTGCCGGAGGCCGGGTCGAGCTGGAAGGTGCCCGCGAACGTGCCGAAGCGGCCGATCACGGTGCTGATGCCAAGGTGACGGACCTTGAACTGCATCTGCGAGTGCGCGGCGTCGATGTTGAAGGTCGTCATGGCGATCGGTGCCGCCGCGGTGAGCGGGGCGGCGGTGTCGAACGCGACCGGGGGCACAACCACGGCACCAACGACGACGGCGACGGCGGAGGCGAATACACGAAGCATGGGCATTTCCATTGGGAGCAAGAAGAGAGGTCGCTGACCGGCGCAAGCCGGGATCCGACCATGGCTACCCCAAAGGTATGACCTTTCTTCCCTCGGTGACATTCCGGTCGCCGTCGGCTGCCTCGGTGGCGGGGAACGCCGCCGCCAGGATGGCGGCCCGTGACGACACCGGCAGGGTGATGCGGAACGTGGAGCCGGCGCGCCCGTCGATGACGACCAGTTCCAGCGAACAGCCGATCATTTCGCAGATGGCGCGGGTGAGCGACAGGCCCAGGCCGGTGCCGCCAAGGCGCTGGTGTCTGTCGCCGGGCGAGGGTCGTGGTGAGCGGAACGGCACGAACAGTTCGTCCGGATCGCCAGGGTCGGACGATGGACCGGGTCGATCGATTTCGATGCAGATCGGCACACCGGACGCGTCGTCGGTGCGCAAACGTACGGCGACGGGGGCATCCCCACCGGACGCGAGGGCGTGCGCCAGGAGGTGGGTGAGGGCCTGCCGGAGGCGGGCGCGATCCGCCAGCGACGGGTGCGCCGCGGTCGGCAGCTGCAGCTCGATCGGTACGCCAGTCACGCGCGGATGGAGCTCGAAGGCCGACACGGTCTCGCGGATCAGCGCCCCGACATCGCACGGTGCCTGGTGCACTGCCACCTCGCCGGCCTCGATGCGCGTGTACTCGGTGACGTCGGAGACGGTGCGTCGCATGTGCGAGGCACCCTCGATCGCCAGGTCGAGCTGCTCGATTTCCCTGATGGTCAGCCGGGTGTCACGATCTTCACGGACCGCGGCCAGGAGCCCGAGCACGGAATCGATGGACTGGTGCATCTCGACGCTGAGTCGGGTCAGGAACGCGTGCTTGTCCTCATTGGAGCGCTCGGCGGCGTCACGCGCCGCGAGCAACCGCAGCTCGGCTTTCTTCTGGGCGCTGATGTCGGTGGCAATGCCCAGGATCAGGAGCGGCAGTCCGGTCTCGCGCCGGCTGAAGACGCTGGCGCGGGTCTGGATCCACCGCCAGGTGCCGCCCCGGGTGCGGAGGCGGACTTCGCTGCTGACGGTGTCACAGTCGCCATACGCCGCGGCGATGCGCGCGGCGTCGGAACGGAGCTGCTGCAGGTCGTCGCGGTGCACGAGCCGGAACATCTCGCGCCGGCTGATGGTGCGGGCATCCCGTTCTTCGCCGCCGAGGTAGGCGTGCGGGCAGCGGTTGGTCCAGACGACGCGCTGGTCCGCCGGATCGTAGAGGTAGATGACGTCCGGGGCAGCGCGAGCGATCATCTCGAACAGCCGCTGGCTCTCGGCGAGCCGCCGGGAGACCTGCCGCTCGATGCTCACTTCGCGCACGACGATGGTGAGCGTGGCGGGTGTGTCGCCCTGTGCGGGTGTGACGATGACGGTCTGGGCGGCGGGAAAGACGCGACCGTCAGCGGTCTGGAGGGCGGTGTCGCCAGTGCTGCGACCGGCGCGCAGGGCCGCCGGGATCACTTCCTCGAGCAGCAGGGTGCGGGCGTCGGGGGTGTGGGTGGGCAGCACACACCCCACCAATGCGCTGTCGTCGGCGTAACCCAGCAGGTCCTGGCCGGCCCGATTGAGGAAGCGGAGCGTGCCGTCAGTGGTGGTGATGCAGACGATGTCGCTGAGCGCGTCGTAGACGGCGCAGCCGGCGGGCCGTGAGGCATCCGGGGCAACCACGCCGTGCAGCGGCGCCACCCCGGCGCCGGGACGATAGGCATCGGTACTGGCAGACTGCCTCGGTGTCGGGCGGCGCGGTCGGGTGAGGTTGGTCACTGTGCTGGCAAGTTTCGGCGCGCCTGCCCATCGACTTGATCGCATTCGGAGTCCAGACCCGTTCTGCAAACATGTGAAGCGGCTCGCGTTCGTCTCCCGACATGTGGGTCCGTTGCCTGGCAGGCGTGGTGAAACAGCGGATCGCAGAACGGAACAGCCGCGGAACGGCACGGTCGCATAAGTGCGCGCCTGCACGATGACGGCAGACGGAGCGCGTCGGTGCGATGGTCGAAGGGGATCGATGGGAAGAAATGTTGTGGTGCCGTGGTGCAGACAGCGGTGACGCACGGTCTCGACCTGTGGCGCTTCCGGCGTCGTGCGTTATGCTGTGCTTCATCGACGAGGTGTGTGCTCCTTCCAGCCACGAGGCTTCGATGGTTCATGAAATGACTTCGACATCGTTCACGATCGAGGGCTACCGCGTGACGCGGACGTTCGGGATCGTGCGTGGGATCATCGTGCGCTCGCGCTCGATCTTCGGCACCATCGGGGGCTCGCTGCAGACGATCATCGGCGGCAACATCACGGCGTTCACGCGGCTCTGCGAGCAGACGCGTGGCGAGGCGTTCGACATGATGGTGAGCCACGCCGGACACCTCGGCGCGAATGCGGTGATCGGCGTGCGCTACGACGCGACCGAGATCATGAAGGGCGTGACCGAGGTGCTCTGCTACGGCACGGCGGTGTTCGTGGAGCCGGATGCGGACGCGGCGCGGTGGAAGCAGCCGTCCTGAGCGCCTGAGCGCGGGCGATCAGATCGAGAGCGGTGCCGGGGCCAGTTCCGGACTGTGGCGGCCGCGCGCGCCGACGTGCCACCAGGTCTCGACGATGTCGCCGCGGATGCCGAGCATCGCGTCGAACAGGTGGGTCACGATGCAGGCGTGATTCGGGACGATCCGCACCTGATCGCCCACGCGCGGGCGCCAGAGCGAATCGCTGAGATCGAGGATGCCGTGCTCCTCGCTCATGCGTGAGACGCTGACTTCGGGGTGGTCGAGGATCGCGCCGTACCCGCCGCCTTCCGCGGCGCGGATCGGCTCGCGCCCAAGCGCCTTGGCACCAGCGTCGATCACCACCTGGCCCGGTACCGCATCGCTGATCACAGTCGCCAGCACGGTCAGCGCGCAGTCTTCCCAGGCGCAGGCGCCCATCGAGAAGGTGTCGCGGTCGTTGAAGACGTAGGTGCCGGGGCGAATCTCGGTGAGGCCGGGAATGAGGTGCATGCGGAACGCCGCCGGCGTGGATCCGCCGCTCACCACTTCCGCCTGCAGGCCGGCATGCTCCAGCGAATCGAGCACCGTGTGCAGGTCACCGCAGAGCGCCTCGATCAGGCCATCCTGCTGCGTGACCGGCTGCCGGATGTGCCCGGGGTAGAAGCAGATGCCGCGGTAACGCAGGCCGGGCTGCCGGCGGATCGCACCGGCCAGTCGCACCGCGTCGTCGGGGTCGGACACGCCCATGCGCTTCATGCCGAAATCCACTTCCACCAGCACATCCACCGTCATGTCGCGCTGGCGGCAGGCGGCCCCCAGTTCCTCGATCGCGGCGTGCGAATCGAGCGACACGCGCAGTTGCACGTCCTGCGCGAAGGTCAGCACACGCCGGATCTTGGCGCCGAGCGGTGGATGGGCGAGGAACACGTCATCGGTCACCTCACCCATCACCTGCAGTTCGCGCGGCGTGGCGCAGGTGAGCCCGACGGCACCCAGGCGCATCTGCTCGGCGGCGATGCGACTGGACTTGTGCGTCTTGACGTGCGGGCGCAGCGCCAACTGGTGCAGGGCTGCGTAGGCAGCCATGCGATCTAGATTCACCGCAAGGCGATCGAGATCGACCAGCGGGACGGGCGTCTCGATGTCGGTGAATCCATATGGCATATCAGCTAACGTGCGAGCCGTCGCGGCACGGGGCAAGGCACTTATCTTTTCGCGATGCTGATTCTCTCCCGAATTCCCTGGCGTGCCGTAGCCGCCATGGCCTTGATCGCCGCCTGCAGGGAAGCGCCGCCACCGACGCCATCGATCTCCGGACAACCGGAAGAGCTGACCTACGCCCCTGCGCTGCAGGTGACGCTGGATTCCTCCGAACGGCGGCCGAGCGGGCTGTATGTGCACGACATCGTGGTAGGCACCGGACCGGTGGCGGATTCGATGGCTACGGCGGAAGTGCATTACACGGGCTGGCTGGCGAACGGCGAGAAGTTCGACAGCAGCCGTGACCGGCAGGAGACGTTCCGCTTCACGGTCGGCATCGGCCAGGTGATCGGCGGCTGGGACGAAGGGGTGCGTGGCATGCGTGTGGGTGGCAAGCGCCGCCTGGTGGTGCCGCCGAAGCTGGGCTACGGCGACATCGGCGCCGCGCCGGCGATTCCGCGCATGGCGACGCTGGTGTTCGAGGTCGAACTGGTCGGCCTACCGCAGGCATCGCCTGCAGGAGTGCGCTGATGGAAATCACGAGTCCATACGAGGACGAATTGCACTTCGCCCGCCCGGAGACCGGCACCTACGGCGCGTACTACCAGAAGTACATCGACCTGGTCCCCGACGGCGACTTGCGGCGCCTGCTGCCGGTGATCTTCGACGCCGACTACCGCGCATTGCGCACGATCACCGCGGAACAGGAGCGTCACCGCTATGCGGCCGGCAAGTGGTCGATCCGCGAAAGTGTCGGGCACATGGCCGACACCGAACGGGTGATGAGCTATCGCGCGATGCGCGTGGCCCGCGGCGACCAGACACCGTTGCCGTCGTTCGACGAGAACCGGTTCGTGGACGCGGCCCGTTACGATGACATCCCGCTGGAGCAGATCCTCGGCGAACTGATGGCGGTGCACGCGGCGACGATCCTGCTGTTCGAGAACATGGCCGACGAGGCGTGGGACCGCATGGGCACGGCGTCCGACAATCCGATCAGCGTGCGCGCGCTGGCGTACATCATCGCCGGCCACGAACTGCACCACATGAACGTGTTTCGCGAGCGGTACGGGGTGATGGACGCGTAGCGAAAGTTGCCCTTCTGCGGCCGTGCTGTTCGGCGGCTGTGTGCCCTTCTGCGATGAGCCGTTGCGGTTCGGTTGCCGTGCAACCGAACCTTCAGAGCGAGTCGAGCAGGTCGTCGATGGCCTTGGTGTCGGCTTCGTCGAGCGGGCCGCCGACGATGATCTTCTGCAGGATGTCGACTGCTTCGGCGGCGAGATCGTCGTTGTGCTTGCGATCGCTCTCGAAACGGACGATGTGCCCGAGCAGCACGGTTTCCATGCGGCTCCGTTCCCCGTTCTCGTCCGACTCGCCGAAGAATTCTCCGTCGCTTTCGCCGTCGTCGGTGTTCATCGACTGCTCATAGCTGGGCACACTCTCCTTCCACGGCTCCTCGGCCGAGTCGGAGTCTTTCAGCTTGTCGGGCGGCACGAGCGCGAAGAGGCGGCACTGCAGGCCGGGTTCCTCCTCATAGGCGAAGAGGCCTAGGGTGACCGGGTCGGCGAAGAGGTCGAGGCGCAGGAGGTGCTCGATGGCCTCCTCGGGCATGGCACAGCGGGCCACCAGCCGCTCGCCGATGTACGCGCCGAGGCACACCCCTTCCGGGGCGCGCTCGTCTTCCATCCGCTCCACCTTGATCGGGATGGCGGTGGTGGTGGTCACGAAGACCGCGGGGCGTTCATCGTCGGCGGCATCCTCCCCGTCGAACGGATCTGCGCCCTCGGGGCGGTCGTTTGCGTCGTCTTCGAACATGCCGGAAGGTAACCGTCTCTTGGTGGGCGCGACTCAGGATTGCATGGAAGGAATGTCCGACGGCTCGAGCCGGTCGAGCGCTCCACCGAGCAGCCGGGCCAGGCCAAGCCACTCGATGACGATCGCGGTCAGCCCCACCGTGAGGCCAATCGGTATGATCACGCGGACCGGGAGATAGGGCGCCAGCAGTTGCGCGACCCCATATCCGGCCGCCAATGGCGGCGCCAGCAACAGGCCGAGCGTGGTCATGATGCCGAGGAGTGTGATGTACACCTGACCCACCACGGATGCACCACCGGTGCTGGCACCGCCCTGGTTCAGCGGCACCCAGGCCGGAAGCCAGAGGGCGACGGCATTGTAGAGCGTCACGTGGAGCAGGTTGATGCCGCCCAGCGCCAGGATACCGCCGATCATCACCAGGCCCAGCCCGATGTTGCCAAGTGGCCCGCCGATGCCGCGCAGGAGAAACAACGCCGGCGGACCGAACAGCAACGCCATGGCCACCGTCATGATCGCGGCGGCGGTGAGCACCTCGGTGGCGATGATGGTGTGCGCCGGAAGCGGCGCGGTCTTGAGGAAGGCGAGGTGGGCGAGATCGTGGCGCAGGTCGAGGCGGAACCAGGCCGGCGCCGTGAGGATCGCGGCCACGAAGATGCTGACGAACGTGGTCGAGAAGGCGGAACGCAGGGCGTCGCGGCCCTCGTCGCCGGCGCCGCCGCGGCTGGTGGTGGCGACCACGATCACCACCACCAGAATCGTGATGATGAGTGGGCGCGGACGGAAGGTGCGCACGGCGGCGGTGACGTTCTTCCATGCCAGCGCGATCGCTGGCCTGCCCTGGAGTGCCAGCACCCATCCAACGCGCGAGTCGCCGCGGCGCGCGAAGGCTCCGGCGCGCCGCATCCGCGCTACCCGATCGGCGAAGCGCGCGCTGGACCCGACGGCGAGTTCCTCGAACGGCTGCGGGTCGCGCACGATCCAGTAGTAATGCAGGAAGAGCACGCCCAGCGCACCGGGAATGGTGATCAGCCAGGTGGTGGTATTGGCGGCGAAGGCGGGGGCGGTGATGGCGCGGATAGGGAGCAGCAGCGTGCTCACCAGGGCGTCGTCGAGGATGGTCTGCACCGCCATGCGGGCGGCCATCATGCGATCGAGCATGCGTGCGGCGCCGAAAGCGCTGCTGGCCACCGCGCCGCGCCACGTGTCCATCGCCACGCCAGCGGTGATGATCACGGCGACGGTGAGCATCGCCAGATAGACGATCGCGAGCGTGCGCGCGACCGGCGCGCGCCGCGGCACATCGGGAGCGTGGGTGCGCGCCAGCGTGGCGCCGAGCCGGTGAAGCGAAATGGTGGTGAACAACACCCAGAGCCCGGTGGCGCGCATCACCGGGTTGAGGTCACCGCCGCCGCGGCGCAGCAGCAACGTCCAGATCACGACCTGCAGCAGCAGCACCGCCTGCACACTGAACAACCGCGCCTGCACCAACGTGCGTCGCTCGACCGGTGCCGGAAACAGGAAGTAGACCTCGGCGGGACTGAAGGCGAGCGCGTTGTCGCTGGGCGCGGCCAGCCACCAGGCGCCGAGGGCGACGGCGATGCCGGCGATGGACAGCAGTTGCCGCACGTCGAGGAGATTGAGCTCGCTGACCGCGGTGACGTTGGCGGCGGGCTGCATCAGCAGCGACGCGATGTAGGCCGACATCGCCAGCGCGCCGATGATGTATCGCGGCTGCTTCAGGCGCCGCATCTGCAGCAGGAAGCGGTTCCGCCAGCTGCGCGAATAGAGGTACCAGAGCGCGCGCCACGGCTGCGCGGTGACGGCGCTCACGCCGCGGGACCGTCGTGCGGCATGTCGTCATCGGTGAGCGCGATGAAGAGGTCCTCGAGCGACGCGGTGGCGAGCTCGGGACGGAGTGCGCGGAGGTCACTGATGGTGCCGAGCGCCGCCACGCGGCCGCGGCGGAGCAGGAGCAACCGGGTGCAGAGCTCCTCCACCAAGTTGAGCAGGTGCGAGCTCAGGATCACCGCCGTACCACGCTCGGCGCGGCGACGGATGGTGTCCTTCATGCGGCGGATGCCGGCGGGGTCGAGACCGGTGAGCGGCTCGTCGAGGATCAGCACGGCGGGATCGTGGAGCAGCGCCATGGCGACCGAGAGCTTCTGCTTCATGCCGCGGGAGAGCTCGCTGGGGAGCACGCTGCGCTTCTCGGTGAGCTCCATTTCGGCCAGCAGCGCCGGGATGCGGGCTGCGGCGTCGGCCACGCCATAGAGGCGGGCGGTGAACCGCAGGTGCTCCTCGACCGTGAGATAGTCGAAGAGGTGCGGCTCGTCGGGGATGAAGGCGAGGCGTCGTTTGGCTTCGACCGGTGAGATGGCGAGGTCGAAGCCGGCGATGCTCAGGCTGCCGTCGGTGGGCCGGAGGATGCCGGCCAGCGCGCGGAGCGTGGTGGTCTTGCCGGCGCCGTTGGGGCCGACCAGCCCGAGGATCTCCCCGGGTGGAATCTCGAGATCGAGTCCGGTGACGGCCGCGACCGAGCCGTAGCGCTTGGAGAAGTTGCGGACGAGGATCGCAGCGGGCGGGGCAGGCGCGGGGGCTTCAGCGACGGCGTCGGGCGCGGGTTCTGGCGTGACTTCGGCGGGCAGCATTGCGCGAAGGGTCGCCGGGCATGGGGGGAGAGGCAAGCCCACCGGGGGTGCGTCCGATACTGAAATGAAACGCCCCACATCCGACCCGCCCGCCCGCGGTCCCGGAATCGTCGCCCTGCTGCCGACCTCCCATGTCCGACGCGATTGTAGCACGTCAGCCGATTTTTGATGACCGCCAGAAACTGGTGGGCTTCGAGTTGTTGTACCGACACGCGGAAGATGCGACGTCGGCCCGCGGTGCCACACCGACGGTGATGGCGTCCACCACGGTGGTGCAGGCGGTGCTGGGCATCGGCCTGGAACGCCTGACCGAAGGTGAGCGGGTGTGGATCAACCTGTCGCGCGACCTGATCGTGGAGCGCGCGTGGGAACTGCTCGATCCGAAGGCGGTGGTGCTCGAGATCCTCGAGACGGTGGATCCCGACGCGGACGTGATCGCGGCCGTGACGGAGGCGAGGCAGCGCGGCTACCAGATCGCGCTCGATGACTTCGAGTGGGACGAGAAATGGGTGCCGCTGCTGCAGCTTGCGCACCTGGTGAAAGTGGACGTCCAGGGAAAGTCGCTGGACGAACTGAAGCCGGCCGTGGCGCGACTCAAGACCTACAACGTGAAGCTGCTGGCGGAGCAGGTGGAGACCGATGCGGTGCGCGCGGCATGCGCGTCGATCGGCTTCACGCTGTTCCAGGGCTACTTCTACTGCCAGCCGGAGACGGTGACCAAGCGGGACCTGTCCGCTGCGGAATCGAGCGCGCTGCAGCTCCTCAACCTGGTGCGCAACGAGAAGACGCCGACGGGTCAGGTGGAGCAGGCGATCAAGCGCGATCCGGCGATGACGTTCAAGCTGCTGCGCATCGTCAACAGCGCAGCGATGGGGTTCGCGGGGATCGAGTCGATTCCGCATGCGCTCCGTTTGCTGGGACGTACGCAGCTGGAGCGGTGGCTGACGTTGTTGGTCATGGCCAGCTTCTCGAACGGTGGGGCGCGGCAACGCGAACTGTTCAAGCTGAGCCTGACGCGCGCACGGTTGCTGGAGCTGATGAGCGATGCCGGTGACCGCGACCAGCGATTCCTGGTCGGGATGTTCTCGATGCTCCACGTGCTGCTGCAGGCGCCGATGCGCGACGTGATCGCGTCGCTGCAGCTGTCGGAGAACGTGTCGCAGGCGCTGCTGGACCGGACCGGCCCGCACGGTCCGCTGCTAGCCGGCCTGGAGGCCTACGAAGTGGGCGACTGGGATCGGGTGGAGCAGGTGACGGGCAACGATGATCGCGCGCTGGTGCAGATCGCGGCGCACTATCCGGCGGCGCTGGGGTGGGCGATCGAGCAGGTGAAGACGACGGGCTGAGCTCCGCGGCTCAGCCGCCGGACTGACGGAGGTGCGCCAGCGCCGCCGGCACATCGGAAGGCGTCAGGCCGTGCATGATGATGGGACCGTGGTAGCGGCCGACGGTGCGCAGAGTGTGGACATAGTGCGCGAAATCGATGGTGCCTTGGCCAGGCGCGACGACCCTGCCGGCTGCATCGATGTCCTTGGCGTGGGCGAGCGCGATGCGGCCGGCGAGGGTGTTGCAGGCGTCTTCGATGACATCGCGCTGCCGATCCACGGGCAGGCGCTGGACGAGGTTGGCGGCATCGAACAGGACGGCGAGGCGGGGCGAGCGGAGGTCATCGAGGAGCGTTGCGGCCTCGGTGGCGGTGCGGATCACGTTCGCCGGCTCGGGCTCGAAGGCGAGGGTGACACCGCAGTGCTCGGTGTCTCGCAGCAGGCCGCGCAGGGCGTGGCGGAGATCGGCGTGCGCGGCGGCGGATTGATTGTCCGGGTGCCCGCACCACAGGTCGTGCGGATGGCGGGTTCCGGTGGAGAGGGTCAGGACCGGGATACCGGTGTCGCGGCAGAACTCCGCGAGGCGCACGAGGCGGCGAACGCTTTCGTCGCGCTGCGTGGCGTCAGAAGACGCCATATTACACGTGCCGGATAATGCATCGATGCTGACGCTATGATGCTGGCTTGAATCACGCAGTGTGACCGACACATGCGGACCAATCACATCCGGTACCGTCAGCAGTCCGGCGCACGACAGGTTGAACTGCGTGCTGCTGATGCCGCTCGCGGAGACGGCGCCCAATACCGTATCGGGATCGCTGCCCGGGAACGTCCGGGCCAGGATGCCGATGCCGCCGGCGTCGCGACGTCCTCTCCCCGCAGTCACACGGCGCCGGTAGCGTCGGCCACGCGGACTCGACCGGCGCCCGCGGCCGATCGGGCGATTGCGACCGAAACCTGCGTGGTGGCGAGCCCGTCGTGCACGCTGGCGCCGATCTGCGGTGCACCGGTCAGGATGGTGTGGGCGAAGGCCTCGACCTGTCGCCGGAAGCAGTCGGCGTCCTCGCCCAGCGGTCGGTGATAGGCGCGATCGCGCGCAGAGAAACATTCCACCTCGCTGGCGCGGCAGAACCAGGGCAGGAAGGTCTTCGCGACGACGCTGCCTTCGGTGCCGTAGACCTGAAAGCCTTCGTGCCAGTCCATCTGGACGGCGACCGTGAGGTCGAGGTGGCCGTTGCTGCCGTCCGCGAATTCTGCGGCCACGAACCAGCTGAACATGTCGCCTCG
>JANMON010000177.1:0-7107 GCA_031369265.1 Gemmatimonadaceae bacterium
GCCAGCTTCACTCGCGTCTGCACGAACGCCGACTCGAAACGGCCGTGGAAGCGGTTGTCGGTAGCGTAGCCATTGGGGTTGGCGCCAACCCAGCCGTTGTAATGGATCGTGGTGTGCGCCGGATTCGACCCGTCGGCCACGTAGTGCCCAAGAATTCCGGCGTCGTTGATGATTCGCGCCTCGATCCAGCGACGTTCGGTGTCGTTCGGCGCCTTTCGCCAGAGGCGGAACGCCACTCGCAGCCGCTGCGTCACCTCGATGATCGCGAACGGCAGCGCGCCGGCAGTGGCGGGATCCACGCGATAGGCGCGCAGTGAATCGGCGAACGCGTACCGATCCTTCGCAGCCAGCGCGCCAGTGCGCTTGTCCGCCGGGATCAGCTCCAGGTCGAGGAAATGGTCCGGCGCCGTTGCACCCTCCAAGGCGGCGTCGCGCTGCGACTCCTCGCGAGCGCGCCAGCGATCCGGCTCCGGGTTGAGATAGGCGAGCTGCGGCCCCGCCTCGCGAAAGAACTGCGGCATGTCCGCCGGCAATGCCGCCACCGCCGCCTGCGCCGTGATGCGATGTCCAGCCTCACCCCAGAGCAGGCGGTGTGCAGCGGCAAACGGGCCGGAGACGCTACCGGCGGCGAGGAACAGGAGCGCGAATCGATTCATCCCGACAAATCTGCCATGCACCAGCACACGGATGAACTAGTTGGCCCACTGCAGTGACACGCGCAGCTGTCGCGGTTCCACCGGGTGCAGGTGCACGTCGGTCACGCCCGCAGCCTCGCCCCGCAGGCGTGACTGATACAGGTACTGGATGTCCGCGGCACGCGAGCCGAGCAGATTGAGCACCGTCAGCTGCAGGCGCACGTTGGGCAGCAGGCGGAGACCCGCATCCGCGTTCAGCAACGTGGCCGGATCTGCGCGGCGGCTGTTGTCCTCGATCAGCGGATAGGCGCCGAAATGTCGCACCCGCAGCGCGCCGTAGCTGCCGCGGTAGCTGGAGTTCCACGTGACACCGGCCGCAACCACGCGCTCCAGCGCACCGGGTATGCGCGAGCCAGTGGCCGGCACGCCGTGCAATCGCGCCCGTGCAAACGACACATCCGCGTCCAGCGCCAGCGACGGCGTGATGCGATAGTAATTGGCCACCGTCACGCCCGCGCGTCGGCTTTCCGTGGTCGGTTCGGTGGCGCCGGCATCACCCACGAACAGCAACTCGCTATCCAGGCGCAGCGCCCACACCGACAGCGTGGTGCGGAGCCCACTGACCGGTGCCACGCGCATCCCCACCTCGCCACCGCGTGAGCGGACGAGAGGATCGACTGGACGCGCCGCCTCGCCGGTCGCCGGATCGATCGTGATCGTCGCGCCGCGCGCATCGTTGCTGTGGAAGCCGGTCCCGCCGCTGACGTAGAACTCCGCGTTCTCGGTCGGCGTGGCAATCAGCGACACCTTCGGGCTCACGATCGCCGCCAACCGGCGGCCGGCATTCTCCTGCCGGTCACCATCCACCTCGAACAGGTAGCCGTCCACGCGCGCACCGAGCACGCTGCGGAACCACGGTGTCCAGCGCGACTCGCTCTCGACGAACAGACCGGTTCCCACTTCCCGGACGTCGTCGTCACGTACGGTGCGCAGGCGCTCGCGACGCGCGGTGCGATGCAGCGCGACACCGGCGAAGTCGGCACGCGTCTGCACCCCGATCTTCACCAGGTGCGACGTGTTGCCGCGGGTAAACGGCTGCAGGTGCGTCATGGTGCCGCCGATCACGGTCCGGCCATCCACTTGCTGGAACTGGTCGCCGTTGACGGGATCGTCGAGGAAATACGTGAAGTTCGACGTCAGGTCGAGCGCCGAGCGAATGGCGAACGCCTGGTACTCCTGCACCGAACCGGCGCCGACCCGTCGCCAGGTCGCGGACAGGCTGTAGCGCGATGTGTTGCCACCCAGCGTGCTGTCCACCTGACCGAAGCGGCTCAACGCGCCGCTGCTGATCGCACGCAGCGGAACCTGGTCGCTGGCATCCCAGCGGTTGGTGTAGGCCATCGCCAGCACCGACAGCTGCGACGCACCGCGATCGATGGTGTAGCGTGCCATGCCGCTGTACTTGCGCAGTCGCTCCGCGCGCTGCCACGGGCCGTCGTACAGCTTGCCTTCGCCACCGAACAGCAGGTCACCACCGGCCGCCCGCACCGACTGGCCGAGCACCAGGCGCGCGAGGCCGTTGGCACCGATGTCGGTCACTGCAACCGGCGCGTCGAACCGCTTGGCGAGAAAGAACTCCGCACCGCCTGCACTGCCGAAATCGCCCAACTCGGCGTGCGACACGCCCAGCTTGTAGTCCAGTGCCCGCACGAACTCCGGCACCAGGAAATTGAGGTCGGTGTAGCCCTGCCCGTGCGCATGCGTCGGCTGATTCACCGGCATGCCGTCCACTTTCGTCTGGAAATCGGTGCCGTGATCGAGGTTGAAGCCGCGCACGAAGTACTGATTCGCCTTCCCTTCACCCGAATGTTGCGTGACGATCACCCCCGGCACCGTTTCCAGCAACTCGCCTTCGCGCGCCAGCGGTCGTGCGCGGAGTTCAACCGTGCCGACGTGCCCCTCCGACGCGGTGCGGGCGCTGCCGATCAGGTTTGCGACGCGGCCCCGCACGCGCACCGTATCGAGCGCACGACCTCGGGCGGCGGCTTCGGGCGCCGGCGCGGCCTGGCCTTCCAGCACGCGGGCGCACGCCAGCAAGAGCAGGACTGGCCAGACGCCTGATGTGACGGGGCGCGCTGGCGGGAACGACATCGGCATGCAGAGAATCCAGACGTGGAGGGCGAAACGCTCTTGGAGCGCTACGCCCCCCGTCGCGCGCCGGATTGACCGAGGCGACATTTCCAGAACGGCCACACCCATGCAGATCGTTCCGTGCTCATCCGGACGAGACATTTGCCGTGCCTTCCCCTTCGTCGCGTGACATGCACGTCGTCCGGTCCATCTTCCGCACGTTTCGGCGCCTCGCCAACTCACGCACCGTCGCCGGCATTGCGACGCTGGCGCTGACGGCCGCCGCGCTCGGCGCACAGGCGCCGCAGCCAGCGCGTGACCCGAGCCCGCACAGCGACGCTGCACTGATTGCGGGTGTGGCGTCCGTCACGCCCGGCAATACGGTCACCGTCGCCGTGCGCGTGACGCTCGATCCCCACTGGCACACCTACTGGATCAATCCCGGCGACGCCGGGCTGCCGCTGCGCGTGAAGTGGACGCTGCCCGACGGCGTGACGGTTGGCCCGCTCCGGTTTCCCACACCGAAGCTCACGCCGCAGCCGCCCCTGATGAGCTACGGCTACGAGGACGAGGTGCTGGTGCTGGCCGACGTCAGCGTACCGGCGGCGTTCACCGGCTCCACACTGGCGCTCTCCGGCAAGGCTGACTGGCTCGCCTGCGCCGAGGTCTGCTTGCCGGCCACCGGTCCGCTGGCACTGACGCTGCCCCTCAGTGCCGGCGCCGGAGCCGCCACGCAATGGGCGACGGCCATCGAGAACACGCGGCAGCAGCTCCCGGCACCACTCGACGGCTGGACGGTGCGCGGCTGGGCCGATTCGACGCAGTACGTCGTGGCCCTGTTGCGTGACATCACCGCCCCAGGGACACCGTTCGTCGCACCCTACGTCTTCGTCGATTCTGCCGACATCGTCGAACACGCGGCACCACAGCGTATGTCGCAACGCCCGGACACGCTGCTGGTCGCCATCCCCCGCGGCGCCATGGCCACCGCGACGGCCACGCGACTGGCCGGCATCATCGCAAGCGATGTCGCGGCCGCCGCACCACGCGGCTTCGCATTCGAGACCGCGCTGGACACGGCAGTACCCACCGACCTGCGCCAGCGGGCGACGGCGTTGCTCGCGAGCGCAGGCAGTGTGGGCGGAGTTGGCGCCAGCGCGGCGCTCGCGACTGCGATCGATCCGGCCGCCGACATGACGCTGGTGGCCGCGATCCTGTTCGCATTCATCGGCGGACTGCTGCTCAACCTGATGCCGTGCGTCTTCCCGGTGCTCACGGTGAAGGTGCTGGCATTGCTCGAACATGGCGGGGCCGTGAACGCGTCCCGCGGAAGGAAGCACGGCTTCGCGTTCGGCCTCGGTGTGCTGCTCTCGTTCTGGACGCTGGCCGGTGTACTCATGGCCCTGCGCGCCGGCGGTGAAAGCCTCGGCTGGGGATTCCAGTTGCAGTCGCCGCCGGTCGTCGCACTCCTCGCGCTGCTGATGTTCGCGCTGGCCTTGAACCTCAGCGGCGTCTTCGAGATCGGCCTGTCGCTGACGCGGCTGGGTGGCGCCGGCGCCGGCGGTGGCTACGGCGATTCGCTGCTCACCGGCGGACTCGCGGTGCTGGTGGCGGCGCCCTGTACCGCCCCGTTCATGGGTGCTGCACTCGGCTTCGCGCTGGTGCAGCCGCCCGTCGCCGGCCTGCTGGTCTTCACGGCACTCGGCATCAGGCTGGCGCTCCCGTTCATGCTCCTCGTGTCGGCACCGCGCCTGCTGCGATTCCTCCCGCGTCCGGGCCCATGGCTCGAGACCCTCAAGCAGCTGTTCGCCTTCCCGCTCTACGCCACCGTCGTCTGGCTGCTGTGGGTGCTCGGCCAGCAGGCCGGCGTCAACGCGCTGGCGCTGGTGCTGCTGGCGATGATCGCCTTCGCGATGGGGGCGTGGCTCTGGGCGCGCGGGGTGCGCAACGACAGCACGGTGCCGCGCATGGGAGCGGTGGTGCTGATGCTGCTGGCGGTCGGCGTCAGTATCAGCGGCAGTCGCAACGCCCAGGCGCCCCGTCGGTCGGATATGTCAGCCGTTGTCGGCGCGATGGAGTGGCAACCGTGGTCCGTCACGACCGTGCAGACCCTGCGCGCTGCGGGTCGTCCGGTGTTCGTGGATTTCACCGCCGCCTGGTGTCTCTCCTGTCAGGTCAACGAGCGCGTGGCGCTGCGCACCGATGCGGTGTCGGGCGCCTTCCGCGATGCCAACGTGGCCCTGGTCCGCGCCGACTGGACGTCGCGCGATGACGCGATCACGCAGGTGCTGGCCAGCTTCGGGCGCAGCGGTGTGCCGCTCTACGTGCTGTATCCCGCGGCCAGTGACGGCGCGCCAGTCATCCTGCCTGCCGTGCTGACACCGGGAATCGTCGTGAATGCCGTGCGGGCGGCGGCGTCCACCACGGTTGCGTCACGACCCAGCCGCTGATCGAGCGATCGGGGACGCTGTCGACGGTCACCGCGCGGCGTGCCTGATACGCATCGCTTGACGATCGCCCACCGTGCCGCTCAGCGGATCGTCCAGACGTGCAGCGTGGACTGGTGCAGGTCATCCACCTGCACCGTGCGATCGGGCGGCGTCGCATCCACCGCGAAAGTATTGCTGATGAAGGTGCTGCCCGGGCGCATCTCGCGGCGCACCTTCTCCCACAGCGCCGACATCGGCACCGGCGACAGGTACGCGAACACCACGTCGTACCCGGACAGGTCCACGTTCCAGAAGCTGCCCCAGTGCGCGTGACAGTTGCTGTGCCCGCCGAACGCGATCCGCAGCCAGCTCACGAGCCAGGGGAATGGCGCCGACTCGATACCGTGGTAGTCGCCGTCCTGACGATGCGCGGCGAGGTCGGTCAACACGCCACCAACGCCGGATCCCACGTCCATGAACGTGAAAGCGCCGGGCGGCAGCAGCGGGACGATGGCCATCCGCACCTTGCTGCTCGAGAGGTAGAGCGGCACCTGGGTCCGGAAGGTGGACCAGTACACCACGGTCAGCAGCCCGAAGAGCGCCAGCCACACCCACGAGGGCAGCCGGGCGCCGTCGACCAGCACGATGCCGACCGGGAAGAGCAGCTGTATCGCCATCCACCATCGGTCGAGGCGCGCCAGACGCCCGAGCAGCGCGCCCCAGACACCGGTGATCACCGCGAGTGCGATGAGTGGCACGCGCACACCGAGGGCCGCCAGCAGCATTCCCGTCGGCACTGCCAGCAGGGCACCCACCAGCAGCAGCAGCAGGGCCACCAGGATCGGCGGCACGCGTCGCTGCCGGGCGGTGGTCTCGCGCGTGGATGTCATCGGCGCAAATAGCTCGCCCTGCTGCCGATACGCCAGCGCGGGCGCCTGAGCGCCGATACCGCTGCAACAGATGCCGCCGCCGGTACGTATGCCCCTCCAGTCGCCTCTTCCTTCCTCCTGTCATCCGCCTGTGCCGCCGTTTCGTCTCCGTCCCGTCGTCCTTGCACTGGCGTTGCTGGCTCCCGTCGTCGGGCGTGCCGTCGATCCATCGGATGCGCCGGCGTCGGCGCAGGCGATGCGCGTCGACAAGGCGCCCGTCCTCGACGGACGGGACGACGAGGCAGTGTGGCAGGCCGCGCCACTGATCGACGGCTTTCGGCAGTTCGCACCCGCCGAGGACGCGACGACCGCCTTCCGCACCACCACCCGAGTCGTCTACGACGCGAAGAACCTATACGTATTCGTGCGCGCCTACGATCCGCGGCCGGATTCGATCGTCAGCCTGCTGTCACGCCGCGACGTGCGCACCAATTCCGACCAGATCAAGATCCTCATCGACGCCTATCACGACGGGCGCACCGGCGTGGAGCTGATGGTCAATCCCGCCGGCGTGCAGCGCGATGCGGCGATGCACTCCGACAACGTCGAGGACGTCACCTGGGATGGTGTCTGGGACGTCTCGGCACGCATCGACTCCCTCGGATGGACGGCCGAGTTCCGCGTGCCCTTCAGCCAGCTGCGCTTCAACGCCGCCGGTGAGCACACGTTCGGCTTCGGCGTCTGGCGCGACATCACGCGCCTCAGTCAGCGCGACTCGTGGCCGGTGTACCGCGGCTCGCGCTCCACGATCGTCTCACAGCTGGGCACACTGACCGGAATTCGCGGCATCGGCGGTGGGCATCGCGTGGAGCTGCTCCCGTACACCGTCACCAAGAACGTCACCGAGCGCACTGCCAGCGGCTGGAATCATCCGCAGAAGATCACCGCCGGCGCCGACCTGAAAGTGGGTCTCGGTTCGGCGCTCACGGCCAGCGCCACGGTCAATCCCGACTTCGGGCAGGTCGAAGCCGATCCGGCACTGCT
>JANMON010000287.1:0-2649 GCA_031369265.1 Gemmatimonadaceae bacterium
GGCGGTGCGGGTCCAGTCGGCGCTGGCGCCGATGGACTTGAGCTGGTTCAGGATCTCGCCGCCGGTGGTCTCGACGAACTGCGCGGTGCGGGCCACGAACGCCTCGCGCCCCAGCGCCTGTCGCGACGAGCCCTCGGCGGCCAGCTGCTTCTCCACCACGTTCTGGGTGGCGATGCCGGCGTGGTCGGTGCCGGGCACCCAGAGGGCCTCGTCACCGGCCATGCGCCGCCAGCGGATCAGGACGTCCTGCACCGTGTTGTTCAGGCCATGGCCCACGTGCAGGATGGCCGTCACGTTGGGGGGCGGCATCACGATCGTGTACGGCTGCCGGTCGCCGCCGGTGCGGCTCACGCGGTCCACGCTGGCCACGTCGGTGCCCGCGGCCTGCCAGCGCGCATACAGCGCCGACTCGACGTCGGCGGCGTGATACGTGGTCGGCAACTCGTCCGCCGCCGGGGCGGTGGCAGGGGAGGTGGGCAGTCCGTCGGTCATTGTCATGGAAGGCAAAACGTAACGACATCGGCGGGAGCCGACCGGCGTGGGCCGCGGGTCCCGCCGTGCGCTGGTGTCTCGGTGGGGCCTGCGAGCCGGGTCAGGCCGCCGGTGTACCGCCCCGGACCAGCAGTCGGTTCACCACCGTGTGCACGCCGATCGTCCCGCGCGTCAGCGTGGTGGCGTGGCGGATCTCGGTGGGGGCATCCACCCAGCCGGTGAGCTCGATGATCCCGGTCCCGATGGCGCCGATGTCGATCGGGCGATCGACGAGAATCGGATCGTTGCGGAACGTCTCCAGCACGCGGGCCTCGAGCTCGGCCTCGTCACCCAGCGGCGGCCGCTCGGTGTCGGCTGCCGCCGCACCCTGCGGACGCAGCGGACGTGCCCTGCGCGCAGCGCGCTCGCCCGCCGTGCGCCGCTTGCGCACACCCGAGAGCAGCCCGCGATCGGCCAGCAGGATACCCACCGCCATGCCGGCCAGGGCACCCAGCACCATGGCACGGAGGCGATTGCCGGTACCAGTTCCACCACGATTTCGACGACGCATCACACGCATGTGCTTTTTCAGCGAAGGTTGACGCTTAGTATATCCTCTCAGATACCGCCGAGCGACGGGCCATGTGCACGTCGCCGGATCGTGACCGGGAAACGCAGCATCTGTCGGCCGGCATCCAGCGGCCGCGTGCGCATCACCACGCCCCAATTCGAATGCCAGACAACGCGTCCGCCCTGCTCCGCCTGACCCTCCCCGATGGCGCCGTCCGCGAAGTTCCCGCCGGCACCCTCCCGACCGAGGTCGTCCGCAGCATCGGTGAACGACTGCTGAATGCAGCCGTGGCCGTGAGTGTCGACGGGGCGGTGCAGGACCTCCGCACGCCGCTGCGGACGGGCGGCGCGTTCCGTGTGTACACCGAAAAGGACCCGGAGTCGCTGCCGGTGCTGCGGCACTCCGCCGCGCACATCCTGGCCACCGCCGTGCGTCGCATTCGCCCCGACGCGCACATCGGCTTCGGGCCCGCCATCGACGACGGCTTCTACTATGACTTCGAGGTCAAGGCGCCGTTCACGCCCGAGGATCTCGAGGCGTTCGAGGCCGAGATGAAGAAGGTGATGGCCGAGAAGCTGCCGTTCGTGCGCGCGGAAGTGTCACGCGACGAGGCGAAGACGGTGTTCGCCGACGATCCGCTGAAGCTGGAACGCATCGACGACCTGGGGCCGGACGAGATCATCTCGACCTACACCGACGGGCCGTTCGTGGATCTCTGTCGGGGCCCGCACGTGCCGCACACGGGGTGGCTCAAGCACGTCAAGCTGCAGAGCGTGGCGGCGGCCTACTGGCGCGGTGATTCCAATCGCCAGTCGCTGCAGCGCATCTACGGCACGGCGTTCTGGAAGAAGGATGAAATGGAGCAGCACCTGCACCGGCTGGAGGAGGCGAAGAAACGCGACCACCGCCGTCTGGGCAAGGAGCTGGACCTGTTCATGTTCCACCCGTTCTCACCCGGTGCCGCGTTCTGGACCGAGCGTGGCACGTCGATGATCAACTCGTTGCACACCTACCTGCGCGAGATGCAGCGCGACGGCTACCAGGAGATCAAGACACCACTGCTGTTCAACAAGGGGCTGTGGGAGATCTCGGGACACTGGGGCAAGTACCGCGAGAACATGTTCCTGGTGCTGGACAATGAGACGGGTGAGCACGACCTGTCGTTGAAGCCGATGAACTGTCCGTCGCACCACCTGATGTTCGCTTCGAAGAAGCATTCGTATCGTGACCTGCCGTTGCGGTATTCCACCTACGACGTGCTGCATCGCAACGAGCTCTCGGGCGCGCTGTCGGGGCTCACGCGGGTGCGGCAGTTCCAACAGGACGACTGTCACATCTACCTGATGGAAAGCCAGATCGCCGACGAAGTGCGGCGGCTGGTGGACATGATCCACGGCTACTACCGCACGTTCGGGCTGACGGCGCGCCTCAAGTTCGCCACCCGGCCCGAGCAGCGGATCGGCAGTGACGAGATGTGGGACAACGCCGAGAGTGCGCTGCGTGGTGCGCTGGAGCGCACTGGGTTGCCGTACGAATTGAAGGAAGGTGATGGCGCGTTCTATGGCCCGAAGATCGACTTCGACGTGCTGGACTCGATCGGGCGTGCG
>JANMON010000214.1:0-21184 GCA_031369265.1 Gemmatimonadaceae bacterium
GAGACGGTCGCCGATGAAGATGCCCATGCCGCGCGCGGGCTTGGCGTCATGTTCGTGGATCTTCGGCACGCCGCGCGGGAAGGGATACACCAGGCGGTAGATCGGGTGATTCAGGGGCACGTCCACCAGCGGACGATCCGGAAACAGCTGCTTGATGACGAGGCGGAAGCTGCTGTCCAACCCGTAGTTGTCGTCCACGTGCAGGAACCCACCGCGCAGCAGGTAGGCGCGCACGCGCGATACCTCGTCGGGCTCCATCGTGATCGTGCCATGTCCGGTGACGTGGAGGAACTGGTAGTCGAAGAGTTGCGGATCACGGAACGTGACCGTGTGCTCCTCGCGATCGATCGGCAGCGACGTGCGCTCGGCCACGGCCTTGATCAGGTTCTTGAGGCTCGACGGATTGGCGTACCAGTCGCCACCACCGCTGTAGTGCACACGCGCGATCATCACCCGCGACGCAGCTGATGCCGTCGCGGCATCGGCACGCCGTGCGGTCTGGCTGGCGTACGCCAGCGCTGCCAGCGCCACCGCGCCCGTGATCCAGCGACGCGAATGCCTCATTCGCCCTGTGCCAGTCGATACGCCTCATTTCGCGCCACGCCAAACTCCTCCTGCAGGTGACGGACCGTATCGCGGACCGACGCTCCTCCGGCGCGCAGCGCCTCGGCGCGCCGCGCTGCCGCTTCATGATCGGGCTCCACCGCCGGTGCCCCGTCCAGCAGCACCACCACTTCGCCGCGGGGCGCCGTCGCTCCGTAGTACGCAGCGAGTTCCGCCACCGTTCCGCGCCTAAACTCCTCATGCAGCTTGGTCAGCTCGCGCGCCACCACCGCCCGGCGATCCGACCCACCCGCCGCCGCCAGGGCTTCGAGCAGGTCCGCCACCCGCGGCGGTGCCTCGTACATGATCACGGTGTAAGGGCTGGCAAGGGCCACACGGGCCGCCGCCGACCGCTCGCTGGCCGCCCGCGGCAGGAACCCGACGAAGGTGAACGCCGTCGCGGGCAGGCCGCTGGCCACCAACGCCGCCAAGATCGCCGACGCGCCGGGAATCGGCGTCACGGTGATGCCGGCCGCGATCGCGGCGTCCACCAGCCTTGCGCCCGGATCGGACACCAGTGGTGTGCCGGCATCACTGATCAGGGCCACGTCGTCACCGGCCAACAATCGCTCCACCAGCCGCGGGGCCTGTTCGGCCTCGTTGTGTGCGTGGTAACTGCGCACCGCCGTGCTGATGCCGGCCCACGCCAACAGCGGGGCGCTGTGGCGGGTGTCTTCGGCGACGATCAGCGCCACCTGCCGCAGCGTCTCGATCGCACGCGGCGTGAAGTCGGCCCGGTTGCCGATCGGTGTTGCAACCACGTAGAGCGTGCCTGGCATGTGTCAGGAGTGGGGTGACACCGATCGCCGCCACCGGCGGAAACGACGACGGGGTGCACACACCGTGCACCCCGTCGAAACACACGCGCCGCCTGCGGCAGCGCGCGTCCGGCTCAGACGTGCTTCTCGAAGTACGTCTGGAGCTGCGCCTTCGGCATCGCGCCGACGACCTGGTCCACCACCTTGCCATCCTTCACGAACAGCAGCGTGGGGATGGAGCGCACGTTGAAGCTGGCCGCCGTCTTCTGGTTGGCATCCACATCCAGCTTGGTGATCTTCACCTTGCCCGCGTATTCCGATGCCAGCTGGTCGAGGATCGGCGCCACCATGCGGCACGGACCGCACCACGTCGCCCAGAAATCCACCACCGCCAGGCCCTTGTGGTCGAGTACTTCGTTCTGAAAATCGCCGTCGGTGACGGCCGTCACGTTTGCCATGTCTCTCACCTGTCGTGGGCGACCGATGACGGCCACCCCGCTAGAGTTCTTCCCATCATGACAGATACCGCACCCCGCGGCACCCGTATCGCCCACATCGGTCTCGCCGTCAGCGCGCTGGACCAGATTCTCCCCTTCTACCGCGACGTCCTCGGCTTGCCCGAGGTCCCGCTCGATGACGCCGACGGTGCGCGCATCGCCGGCCTCGCGGCCGGGGAATCACTGGTCGAGCTGCTCGAAGCCCACACTCCCGACTCACCCATCGGCAAGTTCGTCGCCAAACGTGGGCCGGGCATTCATCATGTGTGCTTTGCCGTTGACGATCTCGACGCCACGTTGGCCCGCTGCACCGCAGCCGGCGTCCGTCTCATCGATCACACTCCCCGACTGGGTGCCGAAGGCAAGCGCATCGCCTTCCTGCACCCCGCGAGTACCGCAGGCGTCCTGATAGAGCTATCAGAATACTAGCGCTTTTGTTCCTGTGGCTGGCTGGAGCAGAATCCGCGCAGCGGCGTTAGGTCTGTATTCTCGATGAACCAGCGCTGGTTCGGCCCCTGGGCGGCCGTCATGGTGGTCTGGGCGGTCAACTGGCCACGGCGGAGTTCCAGCTTGATGTTCCGCTTCAGCGCCTCACCCGGCAGGTCGCTCAGGATGCGGAAGCTGTCGTGATTCAGGTTGCACTGCATGACGAGGATTCGCTTTTCCAGCTCACCCCGGTCCCGGATCAGTTCGCGGGCCGGTCCTTTCGAACTGCCCCAGATGATCGACGTGGCCTGCACATCTTCTGCCCGGATCGACGCCAGGAACTGCTCCGCCGCCTGACGCGGTCCCACCGCGCCGACCACGCCGGCGGGGGCCGCCGAGCCGCCCGACCGGCAGGCACCCAGCACCAGCATCACTGCCACAACGGTCCGTCGCATCACGTTTTCCACTCCATGAGTCCGATTGAACATGTCGAGCGAAGGTAATCCGGGGGCAGGACGCCCACCACGCGCCGTCCGCCATCAGCGGCTCTACGTAAACATCGACCACGTCGCGACCCTGCGACAGGCGCGCCGCGGCACGACCCCCGATCCGGTCGAAGCCGCGCGGTGGTGCGAGGACGCCGGCGCCGACGGCATCACCGTCCACCTGCGGGAGGATCGTCGCCACATTCAGGATGCCGACGTGGAAACCCTCGCCGGCACGGTCCGTTCCTGCCTCAATCTCGAGATGGCCTGCACCGACGAGATGCTGGCCATCGCCCTCCGGCTCCGCCCGCACCAGGTCACGATCGTGCCTGAGCGACGGGAGGAGATCACAACCGAGGGAGGCCTCGACGTGCGCCGCGAGCCGGCCGCGCTCCGTCGCACCCTCGAGGCCCTCAACACTGCCGGGATCCGCACCGCGCTCTTCATCGATCCCGAGCTCGGCGTGGTGCAGGCCTCGCACGATCTGGGCGCGGTGGCGGTGGAACTGCACACCGGGCAGTACGCGCATCATCCCGGTGAAGCCGGCCCGATCCTCGCACTGGCTCGTGCGGCCGACGAAGGCCTGCGTCTTGGCCTTGGCGTGCACGCTGGGCACGGATTGTCGGTTTCCAATGTGGCGGCGGTGGCGGCCCTTGAACCGATCGAGGAACTCAACATCGGGCACGCCCTCATCGGCCGGAGCATCCTGATCGGGATCGCGGGGGCCATCCACGAGCTGCGTGCGGTGATGAACGCCGCCCGTCGCGCCCTGTAACGGGTGCCGCGCGGTCTGGTGTGATCGTCATGTAGCTTGCACCGCGCGCGAGTCGTCCCGGTTTGATGCTGTCCCCCTCCTCCGGCTCCATGTCCGTCGGTCTCCTCGATTTCTTCGTCCTCGAAGCCAGCGACTTCATCGATCGCCTGCAGCGGTTGCTGGCGAACGACGAACCGCAGGGCCCGGACTCCGCCACGTTGCTGAAGTTGGCGCGAGGCCTCCGCGGCAGCGCGGTCATGGCGCGGCTCACGACCTTCGCGGATGCCGCCTCGGGACTGGAGCGCGCCGCCACGCTCCTCCATGAAGGCCGCATCGCGTGGACACCGACGCTTGGCGCGAGCGTCGCGGAGTCGGTGACGGAACTGCGCGCGTTGGTGCCGATGGCGCGACTCTGGGGCGAGAGTCAGGACCAGCGCGCCCGCACTACCAGCGGGCGGCTCACCGACGTCCTCGATGCCGTCCAGCGCCATGGCGAATTGATGCAGAGCGGCGCCGCCTCGGCACTCGCATCACCAGCGCCGGATCACGCTCCCAACCGAGCCGTGTCCGCGTTCCTGAACTCGCTCGATCACGGCGCCTCCGCTCCCGCTGTCCCCTCTGCCATGAGTTCGCCAGTCCCACCGACGCCGGTGGCGATGCGCTCTGTCGAGTCCGCCTCGGTGGCCACACCATTGCATGGTGTCGCCTCCATGTCCGACACACCGATGCCAATCGTCCCCATCGCGTCCCTGGCTCCCGCCGGCGGCACCGACGCCGTGGTGTTCCGGTCCGCCAGTCCGGCGATCACGTTCGCCCAGCGCTTCATCTCCGACGTCGCCCCACTCGTCGCCTCGCTCAGGGCCCGTCTGGCCCCGATCCGACAGGGCGCGATGCAGGAAGTCGGCGCCGACATGGTGGCCGCCTTCCGACCGGTCTTGCTCGCACTGCGCGACACGGCCGGCAGTTACGAGCATCACGACGTGCGCGCCTTCTGCGACGCGATGCTGCAGGCCCGCGCGCCGCTGGCGGCGGCGGCCGCCGGTGCGCTCGACAGTGCGCTGACGGTGATCCTGCAGCAGGATCTGGCACCACAGATCCGCGCCCAGCGGCTCACGGAATTGCGCCGCGTGGCGCTGGCCGCCACGCCGCTCAGCACTGGCGCGCAGTCGGAGTCGGCGTCGCGCCCGAGCGCGTCGTTCACGCCGCAGCACCGCACGCCGATCGCGACGGCCGCGCAGGCGGGGCGGCCCACGCCTGCCGCCAGCCCCTCGGTGGCGCGACCGACGCCGTCGGCACCCAGTGGCCGCGAACTCAGCTCGCTGCTCAGCCAGAGCCTCGAAAACGTGGCTGAGTTGGTGCGCACGCCGCTCGACCTCATCGCGATTCCATCCGCGCCGACGCCGCCGCCGGCGTTCACCTCGTCCGGCAGCACGGCGCCGGATGGTGAACCCGACGTGGTGCCCATCGACAACCTGCTCTATCGCGGGCCGCGCGCGCTGTCCCGCGCCCGCCACATCGTCGGCCAGCTGCGCACCACCGGCGACGCGCACGACACGGCACTGATCCGCGAGCTGTTCGATCTGGTCGAGCTGGCCGGGAGCGCCAGCTGACCGGTTGCCCGACATGAACGGCACGCGCTGGAAGACGGCGCTCGGCGCCCTGCTCACGGTGTTGCTGCTCGGATGGACGCTGCGCGATGTGCAACCCGCCGAACTGATGGCACAGCTGCGCAACGCCAATCTCGGCCTGCTGTTGCTCTCGGCCGCGGTGGCGACCGCGATCTTCCCGCTCCGCGCACTGCGCTGGGTGGTGCTGCTGGAGCCCATCGCACCGGCGCTGCGCTTCGTGGATGCGTGGCGCGCGATCGCCATCGGCATGATGATCAACAACGTGCTGCCGGCCCGCGCCGGCGAGGTGGCACGCGCCTACGCCCTGTCGCGTGAGACGCGCGCGGTGTCGTTCACCAGCGCGCTGGCCTCCATCGCGCTGGACCGCGTGTTCGACGCGATCATCGTGTTCACACTGATGTTCGGCGCCATGCTGTCGCCGGGATTTCCGCCGGGAGCCACCATCGGTGGCCGGCCGGCGACGGCGTTGATCGGCACGTGGGGTGTCCTGGCGCTGCTGCTGATCTTCGGTGCCGCCGTGATGGTCGCGTTTCGTCCCGAAATCGTCCGGAACCTGGCCACGGCGGTCGTGCGGCGCGTGGTTCCCCGCTGGGAACATCGGGTGGCCGACTTCGTCGAGCATGCCACCGCCGGCCTGGCCGTGCTGCGCAGTCCATCGCGGTTTGCGCGCGTGGTCTTCTGGACGGTGCTGCACTGGCTCACCAACGCGCTTGCATTCTGGATCGCGTTCCGTGCCGTCGGGATCGACGCACCGTATTCCGGTGCGCTCTTCCTGCAGGGGTTGATCGCGATCGGTGTGGCCATTCCGTCGTCACCCGGATTCTTCGGCCCGTTCGAGGCATTCGCCAAGGCGGGGCTGCAGATCTACGGCGTACCGGTCACGCTGGCGGTCACCTGGGCGGTCGGCTTCCACCTGCTGACCTTCGTGCCGATCACGGCCCTCGGCGCGTTCTACTTCTCACGTCTCGGCCTGTCGCTGAGCGACATGCGCGCGACCTCGCGGCAGCCGCAACCGGCCACCGATGCCTGAGGTGGCGGCGCGCCACGCACGGGTGGAGGCGTGGGCGAAGGTGAACCTCGACCTCCGCATCCTGGCGCGGGAGGCGAGCGGATTTCATCAACTGGAGACGATCTTCCAGCGCATCTCGCTGGCGGATGACGTCGACGTGCACATCACACCGGGCACCGGCATCGCCCTGCGCTGCGACCCACCGGTGGATGTGCCAGATGTGCAGAACCTGGCCTGGCGCGCCGCGGCGGTGTATCGCGACGCCGCCCATTGGCCTGACGCCTCGCAGCGCATCGCCATCACGCTGGCGAAGCGCATTCCCACCGGTGCCGGACTCGGTGGCGGCAGCGCCGATGCCGGTGCGGTGCTGCGCGTGCTGAATGCGCTCAATCCAACGCCGTTGCCGCTGCCGCAGCTGCTGGCGATGGCGGCCACGCTGGGCGCGGACGTGCCCTTCCTGACCGCCGAGGCGGCGAGTGCCCTCGCGTGGGGACGCGGTGAACGATTGCTGGCCCTCCCCGCCTTGCCTGCTCGCGACGTGCATCTCGCCACGTTCAGCACGGGCGTGAATACCGCGGCAGCGTACGGTGCCCTCGCCGCCGCGCGTGACGCGGGCACCGTGAGTTCGCACGGCGCCGGATTGCACTCCGTCGATTCCCTGCGCGACTGGACGCAGCTGGCCGCCACGTCGTGCAACGATTTCGAGCGTCCGGTGTTTGCACTGCGACCCGATGTGGCACGTGTCTTCCACCAGTGGCGTGACGTGGCGCCGTTGGCGCTGGTGCGGATGTCGGGATCGGGTGCGACGGTCTTCGCGATTCCGCCGCATCCGCACGCGGCCGCCGCGATCGCTGACTGCGCGGCCGGATGGGCGCGTGATGGTGGCGTGCAGCACCATGTCGCGACCACGCTGGAGCTGGTGCCACCGGTCTCGATCTTGTCGCCGACGTCGGGCTTCCGTTAGCCTTCGCCCCGATCCCCGATCGTCTAATGGCAGGACAGCGGCCTTTGGAGCCGTGAATCGTGGTTCGAATCCACGTCGGGGAATCCTCGTTTTCGTCCTGACATCAGCGTGCATTCCGAACGAGTCCCGCGCCGCACGACCGACATGCCGGCGCAGCAGGTCCCTCAGCGCAGCATGAACCTCGCCGCCCTCGCCCAGCGGTATGCCACCCCGATCCGGTGCGCATACCTGCTCTGCGTGGCGTTCGCGACGCTGCTGCGCCTCGGCTTCGATCCGTCGCTGGCACACGCGCTGGAGCGGGTCCCGCATGCGCTGCTTCCGCACCTGAATTTCAAGGACGTGGTGGATGCGGCGCGCAACATCGCGCTGTTCTTCGGCTGGGGCGTGATCTACGCCCTCACCTCGCATCAGCCGACCCGCCGTCGCGACGTGATCGTCGCCACCCTGCTCGGCCTGCTCGCCAGCCTGTCGGTGGAATCGGCACAGCTGTTCTCGCTCTACCGACAGGCGAGCGTGGTGGACGTCGCCACCAACACCCTCGGATCGCTGCTCGGCGCGATCAGCCTGGCGGCGATCGAGCACCGGGCGCGGCAGGACATGCGACGCGGTACGATGATCGGCGTGCCTGGCTGGCTGCCTGCCGGATCGCTGCTGTTGACGGCGGCGGGCCTCAGCTTCGCGCCGAGCAGTCGTGCGGCGATGGTGATCGGCTGGGCGTCCTCGCCGCTTGGCCGGTGGCGGATGGTGAATGCCGCGCCAGCAGCCGCGGCCCACTGGTCCGCGCTGCTGGTGGATTGGCTGGCGTGGGCGTCGGTGGGGCTGGCGGTGGGCCTCGCGATCAGCGACCGCAGCGGCCGGGTTCGGCGAGGTCAGCTGCTGGCGTGGCTGCTGATTGCCCCCGGGGTGTTGGGCTTGGTCCACCTCGGCCGCGGCATGGTCGGCTTGCAGCGCGATCAGTGGGCCGTGCTGGTCCAGGCCGGGGCGTTGGGTGTCGGCGTACTGACGGCACTGCTGCTGGTGCCGCGCTGGCGATCGCGCGTGACCGCCCGCGCCACCCGCGCGGGGCAGTTGGGCCTGCTTGCGGGCGGCCTCGGCGCCGTGATGGCGTGGATCCCGGTCACGTGGCTGCCGCTCGCCATCGGGCGGCCCAGGCTGCAGTGGCAGCAGCTGATCCCGATGTTGTCGCTGCTGATGCGGCAGGACATGTCGAGCGTGTTCTTGGTGGTGCAGCGCGCCGGCCTCGGAGCCGCGGTCGGGGCCTGTCTGGCGGCGCGGAAACGGGTCGGCGCTCCGTCCCCAGGAATTCTGAGTGCCGTGCTCTACGCCGCCGTCCTGGAGCTGGGGCAGATGGTGGTGCCCGGCCGCTACCCCGACGTGACGGACATCCTGATCACCGGGGCGGCCGCCTGCCTGGTGCTGGCCCTCGTCGAACGGGCCGATGGCGGCAACGAACTGACGGACCCAGCCTTTCCAATGGACTTGAACGAACGGGTCTGCGCTGGTAGGTTCTAAGGCTCTGCCATATGGACACGCTGCCGCTGGCGCCAGGCGCCAAGATCATTTCGGGGACTGCCAACCCCGCCCTGGCCGACGAGGTCGCGCGCCATCTTGGCGTCGAGCTCGCACGGACCACCGCGACGCGTTTCAGTGACGGGGAGATTTTTGTCCGGATCGATGAGAACATCCGCGGGTCGGATCTCTACATCATCCAGTCCACCAATCCCCCGGCCGACAACATCCTCGAGATGTTGCTGCTGATCGACGCGGCCCGCCGGGCGAGTGCGACCCGCATCACCTGTGTACTCCCGTACTTCGGCTACGCCCGGCAGGACCGCAAGGACCAGCCGCGCGTGGCCATCGCGGCCAAGCTGATGGCGAACATGATCCAGGCTGCGGGTGCCGACCGGGTACTTGGCCTGGATTTTCATCAGCACCAGCTGCAGGGCTTCTTCGACGTGCCGGTGGACCACCTGTACGCGGCCCCGGTGCTGACGGCGCACTATCGCAAGAAGGATCTGAAGGACCTGGTGGTGGTGGCGCCGGACGTCGGTGCTGCCAAGATGGCCCGCGGGTTCGCCAAGCGGCTCGACGCATCGCTCGCGATCGTCGACAAGCGGCGCCCCAAGGCCAACGTGGCCGAAGTGCTGAATGTGGTGGGCGATGTGGAGGGGCGCGATTGCCTCATCGCCGACGACATGATCGACACGGCCGGGACGATGACGGAAGCTGCTCGCGCGCTCAAGGCGCTCGGTGCGGCGGACATCTACGTCTGCGCGACCCACGCATTGTTGAGCGGCCCTGCCAAGCAGCGCTTCGACGATGCGCCGATCAAGGAAGTGACGGTGACCGACTCGGTCGCCATTCCCGAGTCCCGTCGTCCCCATCAGCTGCACGTGCTGTCGGTGGGCGAGTTGCTGTCGAAGGCCATTCGATTCACCCACAGCGAGCAGTCCGTCAGCTCGTTGTTTGACTGACGCCGCGCGCGTCCCCAGGAGTCCTGCCGATGTCCACTGCCACGCTGTCCGCCACGCTTCGTTCCGAATCCGGCAAGGGTGCCGCCCGCGCCCTGCGCCGCGCCGGCTCCGTGCCCGCCGTCATCTACGGCCACAAGCGTGAGCCGATGTCCCTCGCCGTCCCGACCCGTGAGCTGGAGCGCCTCCTCGATCGCGTCTCGGCCGGTTCGACCGTGGTGGAGCTCAGCATCGACGGCAAGGTGTCGCGGACGCTGATCCGCGAGATCCAGAAGCACCCGTTCAAGAAGCAGCTGGTGCACGTGGACTTCCAGGAGCTGGTGGCCGGCGAGATGATCACGGTCAGCGTCCCGCTGGTGATCGTCGGCGTCTCGGTCGGCGTCCGCTCGTTCGCCGGTGTGCTCGACCAGACGCTGCGTGAACTGGAAGTGAGTGTCGATCCGTCGTCGATCCCGAACCACATCGACATCGACGTCAGCGCCCTCAACATCGGCGACTCGATCCACGTCCGCGACATCGCCGTACCGACCGGCGTGACCGTACTGACCGACGCCGACGCCTCGGTTGTCGTCGTGGCGGCACCGAAGGTCAACGCGACCGATGCCGCAGCCGACGCCGCAGCCGCCGCCGAGCCGGAAGTGCTGCGCGCCAAGAAGCTCGCCGACTACGCCAAGTAACCTTCCCGGTTGGCACGGGGGGCGCTCTGCAATCACTCGCAGGGCGCCCCGCGTTTCTTTCCCGACATGAAAGTCTTTCTCGGCCTCGGCAATCCCGGCAAGGAATACGAGCGCACCAGGCACAACATCGGCTGGTGGGTGCTCGACCATCTCGCCAGGCGCTGGAACGCCGACGGCTGGAAGAAGGATGGCAAGGCGATGGTCGCCACCGCGCGTGTCGGCGATGAGGTGGTGAAGCTGGTCAAGCCGCAGACGTACATGAACCTCAGCGGCGAGGTGCTGCGCCCCTTCCTCAACCGCCCCGGTTGGGACCCGGCGCACGACCTGCTGGTGATCGTGGACGAAGTGGCGCTGCCCTTCGCGACGCTGCGCGCCCGTCCCGGTGGCAGCGCTGGTGGACACAACGGCCTCAAGTCGGTGCAGGCCCACGTGGGCAACACCGGCTATCCCCGCCTCCGCATCGGCATCGCGCCGCTGCATCCGCGTGCCGCCGTGGGCGATCTCTCGGGCTACGTGCTGTGCCCGTTCGGACGTGAGGAGACGGAGTTCATGGAAGCCGCCATACCGCGCTTCGGCGACGCCTGCGAATCGTGGGTCCGCGACGGCCTCACGCTGATGATGAATAAGTTCAACCCGACCGCGTGACCTGCGCGCTGCCTGTCCCTTCCCTTCTCCGATCCATCCTGTGCTGAAGCTCGGCATCGTCGGCCTCCCGAACGTCGGCAAGTCCACGCTCTTCAACGCCCTCACCGCCGCCAAGGCGGAGGCGGCGAACTATCCGTTCTGCACCGTCGAGCCCAACGTCGGCATGGTGGAAGTGCCCGACGCGCGCCTCGATGCGCTGGCGGAGGTGGTGCAGCCGAAGCGCACCGTGCCGGCCGTGGTGCAGTTCGTGGACATCGCCGGCCTGGTGAAGGGGGCGGCCCAGGGTGAGGGGCTCGGCAACAAGTTCCTCGCCAACATCCGCGAGACCGACGCCATCGTACACGTCATCCGCTGCTTCGACGACGACGACATCACACACGTGATGGGCGGAGTGGACCCGGTGCGCGACCGCGACGTGATCGACTTCGAACTCTGCTTCGCCGACATCAGCAGCGTCGAGAAGCGGCTCGACAAGCAGCAGCGCATCGCCAAGAGTGGCGACAAGGAAGCGGTGGCCGAACTGCCCGCACTCACCAAGGCGCTGGCCTCGCTGCAGAACGGTGTGCCGATCCGTCGCGCGGGTCTCACCAAGGAAGAACTGCTGCTGCTCGAGCCGCTGATGCTGCTCACCGTCAAGCCGGTGCTCTATGCCGCCAACGTCACCGACGACGAGCTGGCGACCGGCCATGGCAAGCACGTGGACGCGCTGCGCACCGCGATCGCGGCCTCGGACGAAGTCGCCGACGTGGTGACGTTCTCGGCACGCATCGAGGCCGAACTGGCCGAGCTGGCGCCTGACGAAAAGACGGAGTTCCTGGCGTCGCTCGGCCTCGAGAGCGCCGGCCTCGATCGACTCATCCACGCCGGCTACCACCTGCTCGGCCTGCACACCTACTTCACCGCCGGTGAACAGGAAGTACGTGCGTGGACGATTCATCGTGGCGACACGGCACCGAAGGCGGCGGCCGTGATCCACACCGACTTCGAGAAGGGATTCATCCGCGCCGAGACGGCAGGATTCGACGATTTCGTGCGGCTGAAGGGGTGGAAGGGAGCGAAGGAAGCCGGTGCCGTGCGATCGGAGGGCAAGGAGTACGTGGTGCATGATGGTGACGTGCTGCTGTTCCGCTTCAACGTCTGATCGATTTCCACCCACCTGCTGCCCTCGTGATGACACTCTTCGCCCTGCTGCAGGATGCCGTGGCTTCGGCGCCTGCCCCGCTGCCGTTCTTTCGAACGCAGCTGTTCTACAAGAGCCTGCACATCTTCGGCCTGTTCCTGGCCACGACATCGCTGGGCGGCATTGCGATCCACGCGGCGAACGGCGGCACCAAGGCCACCAGTCGCACGCGCGCGCTGACGGCGAGCGTATTCGGTCTCGGCATGCTGCTCTCGCTGGCTGGCGGGTTCGGACAGGCCGCGCGACTCGGGCTCACCAGCACCGCGATCTTCCCCGGCTGGCTCTGGGCCAAGATCGCGATCTGGGTCGTGGTGGCGGTACTGTCGATCCTGCCCTATCGCATTCCGGCGCTGGCCAAGCCGGTGTACCTGCTGGTGCCGTTGCTGACCGGCCTGGCCGCGTACCTCGCGATCTTTCACGGGCTCTGACCGCACCTCGCGGCCTTTCGCGCAGAACCAAAAAGTGTTCACGATGCCACGATTCCGAGAGGAGCTGGCGCGCCGCAAGCGGATCGTCAGCGAAGTTGCTGGCTGACGTGTACGACACGATGACCAACTCCACCGAGACCCGAATGCTCCGCTACTCGCTGCCACCGCTGCTCCTCCTGACCACGGCGCTGCAGGCGCAGCCGATCGTCATACCCTCCACCAACCCCGCGGTGCGTGCGGCGCTGGCGACGATCCGCACCGACAATGCGTGGACGCTGGAGCAGCAGGCGTCGATCTGCGAGATCGCGGCGCCGCCATTCAAGGAGGCGCTGCGCGCGGCGGAGTTCAAGCGCCGGCTGGAGTCGCTCGGCATCACCAACCTGCGCATCGATGCCGCCGGCAACGTGATCGGCGAACGCGCCGGTGTGGCGACCGGGCCGGTGGTGGTGCTCTCGGCGCACCTCGACACGGTGTTTCCGGAAGGCACCAACGTGAAGGTCACGCGTGACAGCACCGCGAGCGGTGGCACGCGGCTCACCGCACCCGGCATCGGCGATGACTGTCGTGGGCTGGCGGCGGTCTTGGCGGTGGCGCGGGCGATGAAGTCGGCCAACGTGAAGACCGCCGGCATGGTGTACTTCGTGGGCACCGTCGGTGAGGAAGGGCCCGGCAACCTGCGTGGCGTGCGTGCACTCTTCAACGGTGAGCTGAAGGGCAAGATCGACTACTTCATCTCGGTGGACGGCACCGGCTTCGGCGCCACCAGCGGTGCCGTCGGCAGCAACCGGTATCGCGTGTCGTACAAGGGTCCTGGTGGCCACAGCTATGGCGCGTTCGGCATGCCGAACCCGATCCATGCGATGGGTCGCGCGATCGCGAAGATGTCGGACTTCACCGTACCCTCGGATCCGCGCACCACGTTCAGCGCCAGCGTGGTCAGTGGCGGCACCTCGGTGAACTCGATTCCCTACGAGGGCATCGTGGAAGTGGACATGCGGTCGGAAAGCGCCGCGTCACTGGCTGCGCTGGATGTGAAGTTCCAGGCGGCCATCCGCGACGCGCTGCGCGCGGAGCTCGCCCGCTGGCCCGACAGCAAGGTTCCGCTGACGATGGCGATCGACACCATCGGCATCCGCCCCGCCGGATCGCAGCCCGACAGCGCCCGCATCGTGCGCGTGGCCGTTGAGACGGCCAAGGCCCTTGGCTTCCCGATCACGCCCAATGCGTCGAGCACCGATTCCAACGTGCCGATCGGGCTCGGCATTCCTGCCATCACGCTCGACGCCGCGGGTCGTGGCAAGGGCGCACATTCGCTGGGCGAGTCGTACGAAGATGGACCGAATGGCTTCCTCGGTCCGCAGTGGGTGGCGCTGGTGGTCGCGACGCTGGCCGGCGTCCGCTGACGACTGCTGCACCGGCCGCTGACGGCGTGCGACCCGCCAGTCAGCGGCCGAGTTGTTCGAACGTCTCGTTGCCGATGCGGTACGAGCGCCAGTCCTGGTAGTCGAAGTGCCACCACTCGGCGGCGAACACATGGAATCCCTCGGCTTCCATGGCCACCCGCAGAATCTCGCGCAGTGCACGTTGCCGTGACGTGCCACCGGGATACTGCGGATACGAGCGATCCGACATCTCGTCGTACCCACCGGTCGTCACGACGGGCTGTCCGGTGCGCAGGTCGTACATGGTGAGGTCCACCGCGCAGCCGCGATTATGCCGCGAGCCCGAAGCCGGATCGGCCACGAAATCATGCTTGTCGGCGGGTGTGCCGTCCCAGAACATCTTCGTCACGTACCACGGCCGATAGCCATCGTGGATCAGGAGGCCGTAGCCCTGCCTCGCCAGCGCACGGTGTGCGCGGACCAGTGCCTCGGCGGCCGGCTTCTGCAGGAATGCACGTGCCTGCGTGTACATCGGCGAGCTGAGGAAGTTGCGGTCGGACGCATAGCGTATGTCGAGATGGATGGTCGAATCGAGTGTCACCAGCTCCGTCAGTTCCTGCGGACGGAACGGACCGCGTTCGACCGGCGGTGACGCCGCAAGTGCCGACGCCCGCAGCTGTTCCACCGGTTGCAGCGGGGTGATGCGGAAGATGCCGCCATCCTCACCGATCCAGGTGCGTCGCGTGAAGCCGATGCCCGCGGTCGTGGCCATCGTCGCCCTGCCGCCCGCGTCGCGCCTGAAGGTGATCCCTTCGCCAGCATAGAGCCCCGCATTCGGAAACGTGTACACGTCCGGCGACACCTCGGTCAGCGGGTAGTCGAAGAACCACTCGATCAGCGCGTGCAGCCGACCGTCGCGCTCGAGGATGTAGAGCACGTTGTGATCCCACCCGTATTCGCCGATCAACCCACGCCAGCGGTCCGGCGCCTCCGCCGGCAGGTCCGTGCGCGGTGCACGACGCGCGAACGACCTGGCATCGATGTGCAGCCGGTCATCGGCCAGCCAGATACGCCGACCGAAGCCGAGGCCATCGTCCACCGTCAGCGTGTCACCACGCAGGCGACGGAGCCCCAGCCGCGCCTCGAGAAATGGTGCCGTGAGCGCCACACTCGAATCGTGGATCTCGACCGACACCAGCGAATCGGCGACGCCGTATTCGCCCGCGATGCGCTGCGCGAGCACCATCGGCACAGCGGTGGTGGATTCGAGCGTCGGCAGCGGTGCCCCGCGCTTCGCCGCGCGCAGCATCCGCAGCGCCTCGTGTGCGATGCGCGTCGTCAGCGCGTTCATGCCGTCCTTGGCCGCGCTCACGGCCACACCCAGCTTCTCGTCGGGTATGGCCGAAAGCTGCGTCGCGAATCCATAGATCGCGCCGCCGTGCTCCACCACGCGCGCGCCGTCCAGCGTGCCGAGCCCGAATCCGATGCCATAGCCGCGCGTCGCGCCGGCCGGTGCGAACTGTGGTGTCCACATCTGCTCCAGCGTGGCCGGTTTCAGCACGCGACCGCGCGCGCCGCGGCCGCCAGCAAACAGCACGCTGAGAAAACGCCCGAGGTCCGGCATCGTGCTGTACATGCTGCCCGCCGGCGCCATGCCGAGCGCGAAGGCCGGCGCGGGAAACGTGCGATCGTGGTAGGTCCACATCGTGGCCGACGCGGTGCGGGCCAGCAAAGCCGGCGATGGATCGAAGCTGCTGGACGTCAGCCCCATCGGCGCCAGGACCGCACGTTGCAGGTATTGCGCGAATGGCTGGCCGGACTGCTGCTCCAGCACGTAGCCCACCACGGCGATGGCGGCGTTGGAGTACTTGGTGCGCGTGTTGGGCGGGAACACCAGCGTCGTCGCATTCAGGCTCGCCACCGTGGCTGCCAGCGATACTGCGGTATCGTCGAAGTAGTGGCCGACGGGTGGCTCGCGCACGAGGCCTGCCCGGTGCGACATCAGCTGTCGCAGCGTGATCGCCGTGCCCGAGGTATTCACCGGCGTGAAGCCGCGCAGGTAGCGTTGCACCGGCGCGTCGAGGTCGATCGTACGGCGCTCCACCAGTTGCATCACACCGATGTCGGTGAACAGCTTCGACACCGAGCCGACTCGATAGACAGTGTTGGCCGTGGCTGGTGCGTGCGTGGTGGCGTTCTCCTCGCCGAACCCGCGCGACCAGACGATGCGCTGGTCGTCCACCAGTGCGATCGACAGGGCCGGGATGCCATGCACCTGTCGCTCATGCTCGATGAAAGTCGCCAGCGCCGCCGCCGCGGCGGCATAGCGGTCGGCGGGTGGAACCAGCGCCGGTGCAGCGGCCGACCGCTGCCCGTGGACCACTGGTGCAAGCAGGCCGGCGGCCACCATCACGGTCGCGACGTGCGCGCGCCACGTCACCATGCGCCACGCTCCCCGACGGTCGTGATGACGGCACCCAGCCGTGTGGCGGCGTTGCGCCAGTTGGCCTGCACGGACCGCTGCGCGCCATCCGCGTCACCGCTGCGGATGGCGCGCGTGATCGCATCGTGCTCCTTCACCGACGGTGCCAGGCCGCGCGACAGCAGGCTGACGTACAGGCGCTCGTATCGCTCGGCCTGTGGCTTGACGGCATCGTGCAGGGCACGCAATCGCGGCCCAGCCGCAGCGGTCACGTACGCGCGGTGGAATCGTTCGTCCAGTTCGTACAGCAGGTCGTGCCGCGGCGCCTTCGCCGCTGCTGCCTTGCCGAGTCGCGTGTTGATCGTGGTCAGTTCGGTGGCGAGGCGTTCGCGCGGAGCGGTGGCGAGCTGCGCCGCGTACCGCGCCGCCAGCCCCTCGATCTCGGCCACGATCGAAAAGAGTTCCATCGCATCCTCGCGCGTCATCGGCGCCACGGTGGGCCGCGACTGCTGCAGCGACGGTGAATCCACGATGTAGCCTTCCTGCTGCAGCCGCTGCAGCGCGCCGCGCACCGGTGTACGACTGACATGCAGCCGCGTCGCGACATCGCTCTCCACGATGCGTGAGCCGGGCGCCAGCTGCCCCCGCACGATCAGCTCACGTAATGCGTGATAGACCACGGTGGGGCGCGCGCTGCGAGCCGCGGCACTCGTCTCGGCCGCTTTCATCGGCCGGTGCCGGTCCACGCCGGACCACGCACAACGCGGCCTGGCTTCGCGCCGGTGTGCCTTCCGTCGGCCCACACCCGCACGCCGTTGACGATCACCGACTCGATACCCACCGAGTTCTGGTGCGGCGCGGTGTATGTCGCCTTGTCGATCACCGTGCTGGGATCGAACACCACCACGTCGGCCATGAAACCTTCGCGCAGCAAACCGCGATCGGAAATGGAGAGACGGCTGGCCACCGCCGACGTCATCTTGCGGACGGCGTCCTCCAGCGTCAGCACGCCGCGCTCGCGGACATAATGCCCGAGGATGCGCGGATAGGTGCCGTACGCGCGTGGATGCGTGAGCCCTTTCGCCGAATCGGGGTCCCAGCCATCGGCATCGGTGCCGAACTTCATCCATGGCTGGCGCATCTGCATCTCCACGTTCGGCTCCGACATCATGAACACCAGCATGCCGACGCGGGCGTTGGTGGCCAGCAGCAACTCGACGATGGTGTTCGCCCAGTCCTTGCCCATCACCGGCGCGATGTCGGAGAGACGCTTGCCTTCGAATCGCTTGAGGTCGGCCGGCTCGTAGCCGACCGTCATGATGCCCGCCGGCGTGGCCAGCGCGCAGAGGTTCTCCCAGGTGTTCGAGGTCGCCGTCATTTCGGCCACGATCCTGGCGCGTGTGGCGGGATCGCGCAGGCGTTCCAGCAGCTTGTCGCCTTCGGTGGCCCACGGTGGTGTGCACGCCGCCAGCGAGGTGCCGCCGGCCGTGTACGGATACATGTCGGCTGCCACGTCCTGCCCCGCGGCCCGCGCCGAGTCGATCTTCGCCACCGCCTGCGTCGCCTTCGGCCAGTTACGCACGCCACCCGCCTTGAGGTGGTAGATCTCCACCGGCACACCACCCTCGCGGCCGATCCGCATCGCCTCGTCGATGGCCTGCAGGTACTGGTCTGCTTCCGAGCGCATGTGCGTGATGTAGACCCCGCCGAACGGCGACATCGCCTTCGCGACCTCCACCAGTTCCTCGGTGGACGCGTAGCGTCCCGGCGGATAGATCAGCGCGCTGGCGACACCGAAGGCGCCGTCGCGCATGGCGTTGGCGGCGATCGCCCGCATCGTGTCCAGCTCGGCCGGCGTGGCGGCGCCTTCCGCGTAGCCCTTGGCGTACACGCGCACCGTGGCAGCGCCGAGGAACGAACCGACGTTGACGGAGATGCCGTGCTGCTGCATCGCGTCCAGCCAGCGCCCGAATCCATGCGGTCCGCTGAAGGTGCGCGAGGCGGTGGCGATCGCGGAGTCGTCGCGCGTGCGCAACTGCGCCGTCATTGCCGAGAGGATGCCCGCATTCACCGGTGCAGGTGTGCTGCCTTCACCGAGGATCTCGGTAGTCACGCCCTGCGACACCTTGCCGACCAGCCGGCCATCACCGATGGTCAGCTGGAATGCCGACTGTCCCTGGATGTCGATGAAGCCGGGCGCGACGACCTTGCCGGTGGCGTCGATGCGCGTGGTGGCGGCCGCGTCTCGCAAGCGGCCGGCAGGGGACGATGCTGGCAATGCGATCGCCGCGGATGCCGACGTCGGCCAGAAACCACTGGTTGCCCGTGCCATCGACCACGCGGCCGTTGCTGATCACGATGTCGTACGGAGCACCCGCAGCGGGGGCTCGTGACCCATCGCCCGGGGACCGGCGCTCGTCGATCGGTTGGCAGGCGGCGAGCAGGGCGAGCGTCGCGAGTGCGTGGCACAGCGGGACGGAGGGCGGTCGGCGGGCGTGGCGCGGGACGGGCATGCGTGCACCGGAGAAATTGTATACACTTCTGTACGCACCTATCGGTACTGCCACGGCTCCCTGCTGGCAAGCCGACCGACCATCCCTCAGCCTTTGGCCCGCGCCGCGCCGATGTTCACCCTCCGGCATTTCAGCACGCTCGCCGACTACGACGCCTGCGTCGCGCTGCAGGACGACATTTGGGGGCACGGCTTCACCGAGCGTGTGCCGGGCGCGATCCTGCGCGTCGCGCAGAAGATCGGCGGCGTCGCCGCCGGCGCCTTCGATGCCGACGAGCGCCTGATGGGATTCGTCTTCGGCATGACCGGCGTGCAGCACGGCGCGCTGGTGCACTGGTCCGACATGCTCGCCGTGCGACCGGAAGCGCGTGGCACGGGGCTCGGCGAAGCGCTGAAGCACTTCCAGCGCGACGCGCTGCTGCCGCTGGGCGTGGAGCTGATGATCTGGACCGCTGATCCGCTGGTGGCCCGCAATGCGCACTTCAACATCAATCACCTCGGTGCCCTGCCCGCCGGCTACGTGGACAACATGTACGGCGCACACACCGGCAGCACACTGCACGGCGCGATGCCAACCGATCGCCTGGTCTATCACTGGGCGCTGCCGGCCAGCACGTCCTGGCATAAGCAGGATGGCCTGCCTCAGCCCGGCGACGATCAGATTCCCAACGCCATCGTCATCGCCGCCGATGGCACGCCGACGGCGGCGGAGCGCGACGGGTCGCCGACGGTGCGCATCGTCATTCCGCATGACCTGGCCGCGGTGCAGGCCGCGCGCGTCGACCACGCGCTGGCCTGGCGCCTGGCTGTGCGCAGCGCCCTCGGCAGCCGCCTCGCGCGCGGCGGGCGGGTGCTGCGTCTCGTGCGCGGGCACGACGGCGCGCTGCCATACTACGTCGTCGCCACCACCTGATCGTCCCACGCCACCTCCATACACCCACGCATGCTCCAGATCACCCGCATCACCCTCCGGGAAATTCGGCTGCCGCTGCGCGAACCGTTCCGGATCTCGTCCGGCACGATGGTGGATCGCCGTATCGCATTGCTGGAGTTGCAGGATGCCGGCGGCGCCATCGCCTGGAGCGAGTGTGTCGCCGACGACCTGCCGAACTACACCGCCGAGACCATCGATACGGCGTGGCTCGCGATCACGCGCTGGATCGCGCCACGCGTGATCGGACGGCAGTTCGAGGCACCGGGTGATGTACGCGCGGTGCTGGCGCAGGACTTCCGCGGTCACTGGATGGCGAAGGCGGCTGTGGAGATGGGCATCTGGGGCGTCGAGGCCACGCGCCTCGGCGTCTCGCTGGCCCGACTCCTCGGCGGCACGCGTCGCACCATTCCCGTCGGCATTTCGCTCGGCATCCAGCAATCCCCGGAGATGCTCGTCGAGAAGGTGCGCGAGGCACTGGCCGAAGGTTATCGCAAGATCAAGCTCAAGATCATGCCTGGACGGGATGTCGCATTCGTGCGCGCGGTGCGACATGCCTTTCCCGATGCCCCGCTGATGGCGGACGCCAACAACGCCTACACGCTGGACGATGCCGGTGCATTGGAGGCGATGGACGACCTGAACCTGATGATGTTCGAGCAGCCGCTGGCATGGGAGGACATCGTGCGCCATGCCGCGTTGCAGAAGCGATTGCGCACGCCCATCTGTCTCGACGAGTCGATCACGTCGCTCGATCGGGCGCAGGACATGGTGACGCTCGGCGCCGGTCGGCTGATCAACATCAAGCCCGGTCGCGTGGGCGGTTTCGCCGAATCGCTGTCGATCCACGACTACTGCGAGGCGAATGCAATTCCCGTCTGGTGCGGTGGCATGCTGGAGAGCGGCATCGGACGGGCCTACAACGTGGCGCTGGCATCGCTCAGCAACTTCCAGAAGCCGGGAGACCTGAGCCCGAGCGCGCGCTACTGGGCACAGGACGTCGTGAGCCCCGAGTGGACGATGAGTGCGGATGGCATGGTGACGGTGCCGTTCGACGTGCCGGGCATCGGCGTGTCGGTGGACGTACAACGCATCGAGGCGCTGACCGTGCGCACGGAGACACTCGGCTCGCAGACGGAGCACGGATGAGCAGCGCGACGGTGCCACTCTCCGTCCTTCCGTCCCGCCACCGGCTTGCCGCGCCGGCACGTGCACTGGCGCAGTTCAGTGACGAGGAGATCGGCGCACTGCGCACGCTGCGCCGCACATTACACCAGCACCCTGAACTGTCCAACGAGGAACACCACACCGCCGCGCGGCTGGTGGCACAACTGACGTCGATCGGCGTGGCGGACATCCGCCGCGTGACCGCCACCGGTGTGGTGGCGCGCATCCCTGGCCGTGACCGCAGC
>JANMON010000240.1:0-2014 GCA_031369265.1 Gemmatimonadaceae bacterium
TTCACGTACTACCGGCATCACCCCGGTGAACCATTCGCCAATCGCGGCCTCGAATCGGAGCGACTGCTGGTGGCGGCAAGTCCCGACGACGCGATTGCCGACACCCACTGGGTGCGGGCCGACGTGGACGAGTTCTTCGTGCAACAGGCGGTGGCGGCGGGTGTCGACTATCGCGATCGCACCGAGCTCTCCGGCGCGACGATCACCACCGACGGCGTGAACCTGACGGGGGCGCGACAGGGTGTGCCGTTCACGCTCGATGCCGACTTCATCATCGACGCCTCGGGACCGAACGGCTTCCTCGCGCGCCAGTTCGGGATGCCGTCAGGACTCGACGACACCGAGATGCGGTCGGCGCTGCTCTTCAGTCACTTCACCGGCGTGGAACTGATGCCGGCGTGTGTGCCCGGTCTGCCTGAGGGTCCGTATCCCGATGACTGGGCCGCCGTGCATCACCTCATCGACGAAGGGTGGATGTACAGCCTTCGCTTCGACGATGGGGTGACCAGTGCCGGTTTTGCGCTGAGTCCGCGCGGCGTGGCGAGCCTGCCTGCATCGCTGCTTTCCGATCCGGAGGCGATGTGGCGCTACTTCATGGAGCGCTACCCGACCATCGGCGCGGCCTTCGCTGAGGCGAAGCCGCTCATGCCGATCGCCTTCCACCCGCGCGTGCAGCATCGCCTCACGCGAGCGGCCGGACCGCGCTGGGTCCTGCTGCCGCACGCCTATGCCTTCGTCGATCCCCTCTTTTCGACCGGCATTGCGTGGGGGCTGCGCGCCGTTGAACGACTCGCACTGCTCTTCGAGCCCACGGCGCTCGGCAAGCGCGTACCCGCGCCGGAAGAACTGGCACGGTACGACGCACTGCTCAGCGCAGAAGCGGACCAGATCGACCGGCTGGTGGCGGGATCGTACGAGGCGATGGCACACTTCGACCTCTTCGCCGCGCACGCGATGCTCTACTTCGCGATCGTGTCGTTCACCGAAATCCGTCAGCGCCTGACGCGGGACGATGCCGCGTGTTGGGGCGGCTTTCTCGGCGTGGGCGACGCGAGCTCGGAAGCGCTCCTGCGCGAAAGCCTGTCACGCCTGCGCGCGATCACGGCCAGCGACGGGCAGACGGGCACAGAGGAGGCGCGCCGTGCATACGCGGCGTGGGCCGCCGACGTCATCGCATCGCGCAACGTGGCCGGTCTGGCCGAGCCAACACGACACAACCTGTATCCGGTGGATCTCGATCTGCTCATCGAGCGGCACAGCCTGCTCGGCATGTCGCGCCAGCAGCTGGTGGATGCGCTGCCGGCGCTCCGCGGCATGACGGCGGAGCCGCCCGCGCTCACCACCGCCTGGGCACGCGCGGCAACCGTCTGAGGGTTGGCGCGCGCGGGTGACGTTCGCCGCATCGCGCACATCACGGTGCGCGCAATGCACGCAGGTCCGAACGTCGTCCGATCCGGCGTGTCTGGTACTCGCGCAGGTAGGCCTGATGCGCTGCGTCGGTCGGGTATGACTCTCCTGGCGCATACGGATACTGCTGCATGCGATGGAACGGCAGCGGACCGACCGACGTCCCGAACGCCGTGTTCAGGTCGGAGTCCTTGATCCAGCCGTCGGAGTAGAGGAGGAAGTCCCGCGTCCATCCCTTCGGCAGTACGCCCGCGGACGAGGCGTCGAATTCGATCGTCGTCTCGTCACCGGGCCCCATCACGATGTACATGTCGTCCGACGTCGTGAGCAGCGACAGCACATCGCCGAACCGGGTGAACGCGCCCTCGATGGGTCGCCACGGCGACTGCGTCGTCACGTCGTCGTACGCGAACCAGAACGGGCCATGTCGCCCGCCCTTGCGATACACGCGCGAGAAGCCGCGCGAATGCAGGTTCGCGGCGACCGGTGCGAGCGTCGTCATCTTCACGGCGCCTTGCCGCTGGTCACGCGCGACGAACGCCTCGTCCCAGTAGATCTGCATGTTGGTGCGGATGCGCACGCGGTGATCGGCGGTCGGGAACCTGCC
>JANMON010000266.1:0-2645 GCA_031369265.1 Gemmatimonadaceae bacterium
CTCGGCCACCGTCATCGAGCGCTTCTTCGTGCGCTTCGGCATCAGGTCCTGCATCATCTGCGTGAACTGCTCCATGCCTTCCTGCGCGCCGGGCTGGTTCACCATGCCGAACATCGGCGACGCCGACACGGGCACGTCGAGATCCACCGTGCGCGCCTCCAACTGCCCCTCGCGCAGCAACACCCGCAGCTTCTCTCGCGTGCGGCCGTGACGCTCCTTCTCGGCGTCGCTGATGGGTGCCGTGGTCGCCGCACCCGCTGCACCGACGAGGAAGATGCTGGGCGCGGTCGCGGGCTCCGCGGTGTCGGGCGCGCCGGCCGCGCTGGCCGGCGGCGTGGCGGGAGCCGGCAGCAGCGCGTCGAGCAGCCGTTCCTCGACACGCTCGGACGCCTCGCTGGTGATCTCCTGTTCGCGCTCGCTGCGCACGAGGTCCATCGCGTTCTCGACCAGGTCACGCACCATCGACTCGACGTCGCGGCCGACGTAGCCCACCTCGGTAAACTTCGACGCCTCGACCTTGATGAACGGCGCCGACGCCAGCTTCGACACGCGTCGCGCGATCTCGGTCTTGCCGCAGCCGGTGGGGCCGATGAGGATGATGTTGTTGGGCGAGATCTCGGCGCGGATGGCTTCCGGCGCATGCTGCCGGCGCCAGCGATTGCGCAGCGCGATGGCGACCGCCTTCTTCGCGCTCCCCTGCCCGATGATGTAGCGATCCAGCTCGGCGACGATGCGACTCGGCGTGAGGTCGGCAAGGCGCGCGAGCGCGCGAAGGGTGCGCGGCGACGGCATCGGTCAGGCGGTGGGTTCGAGGACGGTGATGTTCGTGTTGGTGTACACGCAGATCTCACCGGCGATCTGCATGCCGTGTTCGACGATCTCGCGCGCGCTCATCTCGGTATGCCGCATCAGCGCCCTCGCCGCCGACAGCGCGTAGATGCCACCCGACCCGATGGCCATCACACCGTCATCCGACTCGATCACGTCGCCGTTGCCGCTGATGGTGAAGAGCGTGTCACGGTCGCCGACGATCAGTAGCGCCTCGAGCCGTCGCAGCACACGATCCGACCGCCAATCCTTGGCCAGTTCGACGACCGCCTTGGGCAGGTTCTCGCCGTAGCGCTCGAGCTTCTCCTCGAACTTCTCGAACAGAGTGAACGCATCGGCCGCCGCGCCGGCAAATCCGGCCACCAGCTTGCCGTTGCCGAGCCGCCGCACCTTCTTCGCCGTCGCCTTGGCGACGGTCTGCCCCATCGACACCTGCCCGTCGCCGCCGATGGCGATCTGCCCATTGCGGCGCACGGCAAGGATGGTGGTGGCGTGAAAGACTGGAGAGTGTTCAGACATGCCCCAATATCGCTCCCGTCGCAGCGCCGGCACAGCTACACCGCCTCTATGATCTTTGCCGGGCCGAACAGCAAGCAACTGCAGATCGCAGCAGTGCGACAGCCGCAGAACCGCACAGCCGCAGAAGGGCGGATTCGGAGCGACGCTGACATGAGCGTTGTAGTTGTAAAGGCTGTGGTGGTGAACGTCGCTTATACGGTCGACGGTCGCATGCGCCTCGGATCGATCAACAGGTGGCCGATGGTCAGCCCAATCACCCCCAACGATCGCTTCTGCCCTTCTGCGGCCGTTCCGTTCTGCGGCTGTTGACCTTCTGCGATCTGCAGTCAGCGATTTCGAGCGCGCAGAAAGTGCTCAGGCTCGCGGATGCGCCTTGGCGTAGGCGGTTTTGAGGCGCTCGACGCTGGTGTGGGTGTAGATCTGCGTGGTGCTCACGCTGGCGTGACCGAGCAGCTCCTGCACGGCACGCAGCTCGGCGCCGGCATCCAGCAGGTGCGTGGCGAAGGTGTGGCGCAGGGCGTGCACACTGGCGCCTTCCGGTGCGTCCACCAGCGCGATGAGGCCCGTCATCGCGAGCTGGATACCGCGGCGCGAGAGGCGGCGGCCGCGGGGGTTGAGGAACCAGGCGGCACGATCGGCCTTGGGGCCGATCATGCGCACCAGGTCATCGCGTCGCGCCTCGTAGTTGATCAGCGCCAGGCGCGCCGGCTGGCCGAACGGGATGATGCGCTCCTTGCGGCCCTTGCCACGCACCTTCACGCGCAGCGAGACCAGGTCCACGTCGCCGCGATCCAGCAGGTGGAGCTCCGACAGTCGCATGCCGGTGGCGTAGAACAGCTCCAGCATCGCCATGTTGCGCACGTCGGCGTACGCGCCACCCTGCGCACGAATCGACGCCGAATCGATCAGCGTCTGCATCGTGCCCGCATCGAGGTGTGCGGGCAGATGCCGGCCCACCTTCGGCGTGCGCACGCTCCGGGCCGGGTTGGCCGTGACATGTTCGTCGCGATGCAGGAAACGATAGAAGCCGCGCACCGCCGACAGCGTTCTGGCGATGGAGCGCCGTTCCAGTCCCTGCCGGCCCAGCCAGCCGAGGAAGCTGCGGATCGTGTTGCGATCCACCGTGCCCCAGTTCCAGGCGCGTCCCTGCGCTTTCGCTCCGAGGAACTCGGTGAATCGTGCCAGGTCGGCGGTGTAGGCGGTGATGGTGTGCGCCGACATCTGCCGCTCCTTCTGCAGATACGTCAGCCACTCACTCACCAGAGCCGGCGTGACCGCCGCTTCCACCGGCGCGGCAG
>JANMON010000279.1:0-2177 GCA_031369265.1 Gemmatimonadaceae bacterium
TCGCGTGAGAGCGCCAGCAGCCAGCCGTGCCGATCGGCATCGGTGAGCGGCGTGCCGGCCGCCATCAGGGCGATGTTCTCGGGCGGATGAAACGCATCGCCCTCGATGAACGGCACCTGCAGCGCCGCCGCCAGCCCGCTACCGATGCGCGACTTGCCGGCACCGGCCGTGCCCATCACCACCAGCGCCTGCCGCGGTGCAGCACCCATCGCCTCCGCCTCGTCAGCTGGCGGCGGCACGCAGGCGGCTCCTCCAGATCAGGTATGCCGGCGCGCCAGCCAGCACCACGGCAATACCGATCGCCGACTGCACCGGCTGCGTGATGACGGTATTGACCACGATCACCATTCCAGCCAGCACGAACAGCACCGGCGTGAGCGGATAGAACGGCACGCGGAACGGTCGCACCGCGTCGGGGCGCTTGATGCGCAACGCGATCACCGCCGCCGCACCGAGCGCGTAGAAGATCCAGCCGATGAACACCACGTAGGTCAGCAACTGCTCGAAGGTGCCGGTCAGCGCCAGGACGATCGCCCACACGCAGCTGGTGATGATCGCGATGGCCGGCGTGCCGTAGCGTGGATGCACCTGCGTCAGCCGGCGGAAGAACAGCCCATCGCGCGCCATCGCGAAGTACACGCGCGGAGCGGTGATCACGGTGGAGTGCGCCGCGCTGTACATCGACACGATGATCGCGGCCGCGATCAGCCAGCCTGCCGCGGGTCCCATCACCGCCGCCACCGCCTCCCCGGCCACCCGCTCAGACGCTGCCACCCGCGCCGGTCCGAGCGCGTGCAGGTACGCGAAGTTGGCAATCAGGTAGATCACGATCAGGAGCACGGTGCCAAGCGTGATCGCGCGGGGCAGTGAGCGTTGCGGATCCTTCGCTTCCGCCGAGACGAACGTCACGTACTGCCATCCCTCGTAGGCCCACAGCACCGAGATGATGGAGAGCCCCACGCCGGACGCCGACGCCGGTGTCACGACATGTGCGGCGGCGACCTGCGTTTCACCGGTGCCGAGTGCGAACATCACGCCGCTGACGCCAAGGATGGCCAGCACCTTGATCCCGGTGGCCACGTTCTGGACCGTCGCGCTCTCGCGGGTGCCGCGCACGTTGATCGCCATCATCAACAGGATCAGCGTCACCGCAACCACATCCTTCTGGATGCTGGTCATCGGCAGGAACTGGGTCATGTAGTTCGCTGCCGCCACCGCCAGTGTGGCGATGGTACCGGCGCCGATCACGAAGAACAGTGTCCAGCCGTAGAGAAACGCGGGAAACGGCCCGAACCCATCGCGGATGAACGCGTACAGCCCGCCGCCGTCGCCGGTGCCCTCCATCGCACCCAGCTCGGCGTAGCTCAGTGCCCCGAGCAGCGAGAGGATGCCTCCCACCAGCCACACCGTCATCGCGATCGGCACCGACTCGCCGCTCTGCGCCAGCACCGACGACGGCACCAGGAAGATGCCCGAGCCGATCACGTTGCCCACCACCAGCAGCGTCAGGTCGCGGGTGCCCAGCGTACGCGCGAGGGTGTCGGCCATGAGGTGGGCGAGAGGGCGGTCGGGACGGTCGGCGGCTGGTGCAACGTACGCGCGGTGACGAACGGTGCCGAGGGCCGTTGCCCGCACGGTGCCGACGCGATTGAATCCAGCGACGCAACCCAGCGCGCCTCCCGTGCCCGACCGTCACCCACCCCAGCGCACCGCCGTCACATGTTCTCGCGATTCACGCGCGCCCTCGTCCGTCCGCCCGCCGCCAACTTCGCCGACGGCCTGACCACGGTGGACCTCGGCGTCCCCGATGGCGGGCTGGCACAGCAGCAGCATGCGGCCTACTGCGCGGCCTTGGCACGTCATGGCTGCGAGGTGATCGCACTGCCAGCGGATGCGGAGCACCCCGACTCCACCTTCGTCGAGGACACGGCGCTGATCGTGCCGGGGCACGGGGCGTTGTTGACACGGCCTGGAGCGGCCAGTCGTGCCGGTGAGGTGACGGCGACCGGTGTGGCGCTGGCCGCATTCTTCCCGCGGCTCGCACAGGTCACCGCGCCCGGTACGCTGGATGCCGGCGATGTGTGCGAAGCCGGGCATCACGTGTTCATCGGAATCTCGCACCGCACCAACGACGAGGGCGCCGGGCAGCTGGCCACCTGGCTGGCGCAGTTCGACAT
>JANMON010000285.1:0-10439 GCA_031369265.1 Gemmatimonadaceae bacterium
CGCGACGAGCCGATCACCGCGGCGCTTCCCACCGCCGCCGCCTACGTCATCGCCCGCTGTGGCGTCACCCGCGGACGGGTCGGCGAAGGCATGCTGGTCGGCGTGGTACGACATGCGCAGTCCGACGAACCGATCGCCGGCGTTGAGGTCGCCGCCGCCTGGCGTGGCCTCGACACCACGTACGCTGGCGGCGGACTGCGCGAACGCGCGCGCGTGCGCACCACCGAGATGGGCCGCTTCGTCATCTGCCGCGCACCGCGCTTCACCCCCGTCGAGATCTGGGCCCGCTCCGGCAGCCGCGACACGCCACGGGTGCGCGTACAACTCGGCGCGGCGATTTTTGCGGCCTACGACTTTTCCGTGGAGCAGCTGCTGGCCGACACCGCGCAACGTGCGGTACCGGTCGTCGGCTCGATCACCGGCCGCATCCTCACGCTCGATGGCGAAGGCCTACCGAACGTCTCGGTGCAGATTGACCAGCCGGACGGCAAGGCCATCACCGATGGCACCGGCCGGTTCAGTTTCGGGCAAGTGCCCGCCGGGGTTCGCGCCATCGACGTACGTGCCCTCGGCTTCCGGCCCAGTCGAGTCGGCGTGAACCTGCGTCCGTCGCAGCGCCTCGAGCGCGACATCACGCTGGATCGCACGGTGGCCGTCCTCGGTACCGTCACGGTGCGCGCCAATCGCGCCGCCACCTGGGACTCCATCGGCTTCGACTCGCGACGCAAGCAGGGTGCGGGCTACTTCTTCACCCGCGACAACCTCAAGGGCATCACCGACCTCTCCACCGCGCTGCGGCTGGTGCCTGGCATTCGCGGCAAGTCCACCGATCGCAACCAGCGCCTGATTGCCGGCCGGGGCAACGGCTGCTTCCCGGCGTTCGTCGTCAACGGCGTGCGCTTCGCGGCCGGCGGCGCGATTGGTCCGGAGGCGATGATCCGTGCCGAAGACGTGCGCGGGATGGAGGTGTACACCAGTCGGCTCGCCACCCCGCCGGAGCACCAGCGTTATGGCGATTGCGCGGTGATTGTGATCTGGCTGCGTGATCCGCAAGCCGAGATCGAGGCGTCACGCCGAGCCGCGGCAGCCAAGCCTCGCACGACGCCCTGACGCGACGCCCCGCGGGCCTCGTTAGCGCGTCCAGACGATGATCGCGCCGCAATCCGTACCGAGCCGCTGGAACTCGCCTGGCACCGACGTCCCGCTGTTGTACACCTCGATGCCCAGTACCATGTCTGGCGGCACCAGCGTATCGAGGCTGCTCTGCGCGTTCGGGATCAGCGTGCCATCGATGATCAGCGCCAGCTGGCAGTAACCGCCGCTGATGCTGAGCCGCGGGCCGAACACCTGTGTCTCGCCGGTGGCGCTGTTGCGCTGCACGGTGATGTTCGCGCGGCCGCGCAGCAGGTCGCTGAAGTTGGTCGGCCGACGCAGCTGGATCTCGTTACGATCGATGTAGAGTCCGCGCGCGGTGGCCTTGCGCTGCTGGAAGCCGGCCAGCCGGCGACTGCTGCGCGCCGCGTCCGCCGTCACACGCACCGTATCGAGTCGGGTGCCGCGGGCCGCCGTGAACGGAATCAGCGTGATGCTCGCGTCCAGCGAATCGCCGCGGATCACCTGCGCACTGAACACCACCGGATCGAAGCCCACCTTGCGAGCGCGCAGGAAGTATGGGCCCACCGGCAGTTCGCCAAGCCGGAAGCGTCCACTGCTGTCGGTCATGGTGGTGTAGTTCGTCCCCATTGCCTGCACCTGGGCACGCCCCACGGGCGCGCCCTCTGGCGTCACCACGCGTCCCGACAACACGCCGCTCCCGAACTGCACGCCCGGCGGCGGCGCGAAGCGCGTGGCCTGCGCCTTGGCGATTGAGTCGGCCCGATCGGCCGCGAGGATGCTGTCCGCGGCGCGCTTCATCTCGGCCCACAGCGGATCCTTCTGCAGCGTGATGCGCACCTTGGCCGTGATGCCGGTGCCGATGTTGAACTGGAATCCCGCCGGCTCGTATTCGTCGCGGGTCACCTCCAGCACATGGGCGCCGGCGGGCAGGCCGATGATGCGAAAGTTGCCCGCGCTGTCCGACGACGCCTCCGAACGTCGGAGTGCTGCAGCGGCAACGCGTACCATGTCGCGGACCACCAGTCGCGCATTCGCCAGCGGACGACCCGCGCTGTCCACCACCACGCCCTCGATGCCGGTGGGTGTCGCGACGGGCGTACCCTGCGCCGCCGCCATCGGTGCCACGGTCAGCAGCAGCACGGCAGACACCACCAGCGGCGACCAGCGTCGCCGCGGAACCATCGTTGTCATCGCGTTCGTCATGCGTGCCACTACGTGAGTAAGGGGTGACGCGTCCGGCAGGTCAGCGTGCGTTCAGCCGGGTGCGGAGTTCCTTCGCGATCGTATCCTCGAGCGATCCGGTGGAGCTGCACCGCACGCCGGAGCCCGGGAAGCTCGGGTTCTCTGCACTGGCGTCGATCACCGTGGTGACCACCGAGCCGCCACTGGCGCTTGGCGTGACCGCCGAGATGATGGAGGCGGTGATGGTGTAGGTCTCCGAGTTCGGCATGCCGGAGGTACCACCGCAGTCGAACAACCGGCGCAGCTCGAGCGCACCCAGCTTGCGTCGCATCTTCAGTCCGTCATTGCCTAACGTGAACCGCTCGGGTTCACGGCGCGACAGCGGAATCTGCAGGGCGCTGAAGGTCGCCTCGAGCGCCTCGAATGTCGGGCCCTGCGCCACTGGTACCACCGCTTCCTGGCCCAGGTTGCGGGCGGTGACCTCGAGGCCGATGCCTCGCGTGGACCCACCGGTGGAGCCCACCGGCAGCGCCGCGGCCGTGCCGGCGCCGGCCGGCCCGGGTGCGCTGGCGCAGCCCGTGGTCAGGCCAAGCGCGGCGGCGCTGACGACGCGCCGAAAATGGCGAAACGACTCACTGGTCATGACGGGGTCCGGGGGGAGAAAGAAGAGTGACCATTGGCGACGATATCAGCAGCATAACCGCGCCACTGCCTTCTGCGAACGCCGAACGCCGCAGACACGATACACGGGTCGGCGGCGTCCGGGTCCAGCCTCATGCGTGGCCAACAGGCCGGTGCCCAGGCACCGGCCAACCGGCTTACTGCTCGGTCACGTCGAGGTGCTTGTCCGGCAGGAAGCGCAGGCCAGCCGTGGTGAACGAGGCCGCAGTCGAACCGGCCACCGATGGGCCGAACACGATCGCCGTGATCACCGAGCGACCCACCTGAAAACCGGCCAGCGGGTTGATTGCCGTGGTGCCGACCTGGCCCGGCAGGCCGCTGTTCGGGTTCACGGCCAGCGGCGTGGTGGAACCCGGTGCCGTGAGGTCGAAGCGATACAACAACGTCCCGACCGGGCGCGGAGCCAGGTTCAGGTAGGCCGAAATGCCCAGCGGTGCCACGTTCGCCACCGTCGGGGCGCCGGTCACGCCGGCTGCGGCTTCGCTGTTCTGCACGTACACGTCCACGTTGCCCACCGCCGGCGCGGCGTGGATCACGCGCGTGCCGACCTGCGTCGCGGTCAGGGTCGGCAGCTCGTCACGGATGATCACCAGGCGATGGCGCGGCGTGCTTGTGGCGCGCGCGAAACCGTAAGAGATGATCGTGTAGCGGGCGTTCGGCTCGAACGTGAACGTGGTGTCGATGTGCTGCTGCGTGGCCACCGCGATGTTGTTCGCGTACGGCACCGGGCTGGTGAAGACCTTGATCTGCCGGGTGCCGGCGCGCACGCGCTGGTAGGCCGTGAAGCTGCGGAACGGCACATTGCTGTACTGCGGCGAACCCTCGATGCTGCCATCGACGAATCGGAAATCGAGTCCGCTCGTGTCGCCGACGGCGTTCACGTAGCGGATCACTGCCGACTCCTGCAGCACCGTCTCGGTGGGTTCTACTTCTCTGTCGCAGCCGACCAGGACGGACAGTCCGGCGGCGGCGGCAAACATGGAACGGATACGCATTAAAAGTCGCTCCGGAAGGGTATGTGGATGGTCCCGATTCTGCTGACAGGCCCGGGCCCTCCAGGTGGCGTCGAGGGGTCGGAGTCCACGTTCCGACCACCGATGTCGAAGCCACCGTTGATGACGAAAAATCCAAGCACGGCGCCCATGGTCCCGGCCAATACGCCGGTGCGTCCCTTGGACAGCGCCTTCACACGCACGGTGGCGAACTGCTCACGATTCACCGTCAGCTGTTCGTCGCCCCAGGCGGCCGACACGCCGCGCAACGTGACTGATTCGCGCATCGCCACGGTCACGCTGCTGTCGTTGCTCGACACCAGCCGTCCCCGCAGTTGATCGATCTCGGGGCCGATGCGCTCACCCAGCGCCGCGCGACCCCGATCCGTCAGCACGACTGCCACCTCGGCACCCGCCGCCGGGGCGCTGACTGGCGGCGCGTAGGTGTAACACCCCGCCACCGACAACAGCATCGCCCCGACCACGACGCACCGCGTCACGCGACCGCCAGACATCACGGGAAGCCGTAGGTGCCGCGAGCAGAACCACCAGGCTGGCCGACACCGCCCACGTTCGACGGCTTGCCGATGCGCACGTTCTGCTCCTGCCACGGCACCGGGAAGTGGATCGGCGTGCCTTCCGGCAGGTCACCCCAGCCGCGCATGTCGAAGTACCAGGCGCCGTAGTTGATGTACGCCATCTCCAGCCGCTTCTCCCACTTCATCGCCTCGAAAATGTTGCCACAGCGAGTGGTGTAAGTGGTCCCGGTACGCACCGGGATGCGCGGCACGCAGGCGTTGCCGCCCGGCACGTCCTGAGTGAGCGACGTGATGCCCGCGCCCACCAGCGGCGCCAGGCCACCACGACTCACACGCGTGCGATCGATGGCTGTCGCGGCCAGCGCGAAGTCACCGGTGCGGATCGCAGCTTCCGCGATCAGGCCGTTCATCTCGGCCACCGTCATGTGCGGATAGTTGCCGATACGGTTGTTGTTCTGGAACACCTGGAAGCGCGCGTGATCGTACCACGAGAAGCCCCATGTGCCGTCCGCCGCACCGCCGTCGTTGGCCGACACGCGGTTGCGGAAGTAGACGCCAGCCGGCGGCACGGTACCAGCGCCGCCACCACCCGACGTGGTGTTCTGCGCCGCGCGTGTCTCACCAGCCGGGAAGCGCTTGTCCGGCGTGCGGATCAGGAACGGTGTGCGGTTCAGCAACGGCTCGTTCAGCCAGGACGTGTACGCCGACGTGGTGTCGGCCATGCCGATGATGAACGGCGTCATCACGTGCCAGTTCGAGCCGACGTAGTGCTGGATGACCCACGCCTGCGTCCAGCCGGTGGTGGCGTTCATGACGATCTGGAGGTCGGCCGTGATGCCAGCCTGCGCATCAGCCAGCACCAGCGCCCAGTTCACCGCGGCGCGCTCGGCCGGCGTACGGGCCACCGAGGCCCGCAGGCGGGCACGGTACGACCGGATGATCTGCTGGAACTGCGCCGCCGAGACGGCGCCGGTGGAGAGGTTGAGCCACGAGGCGGGGAGCGGGAAGCCACCTTCGCCTGCGGCCACCGGGTTCACGGCATCGGCCAGCGCATCGTCGAGCAGCTTGATCGCCGCGCGGTGCACCGAGTCATACGCGACGAGCGCCGGCACCGCTTCACCACCCGGCACCACCACGGCGGCCGAGTCGTACGACAGCGCGAGGGTACCCAGCGTCACGCCGAGCACGAAGCGGCCGTAGGCACGGGCGCGCAGGTCCTGGCCCGGGGTGCCGAAGGTGAAGCCCGGTGCTGCCAGACGTTCGAGGGCCAGCGTCGTCGAGCGCGACAGACGTGACAGACCATTGAAGTCGTTTGCGACCGAGGCCGAACCCGGGTTGTTGGCGAAGTTCAGGATCGGCGTACGCGGCAGGCCGGCGCGCGGACCCATGTTGAAGTTTGCAAGGCCCGTGTAGTTCTCGAGGCCCATGACCTGGAACGAGCTCTGAAGCGCGTCCACGGCACCGCCGGTGGTGTTGGCGACGACCTGATTGAAGCCACCCGCAAGCAGGTTTTCGATGTCACTCGGACGCGACAGCGCTCGGGTGATGTCCGCTTGGTTCGGGTTGGTGACCGCCAGGTCCTGACTGCAGGCCGTGAGCATGCTCACGCTGGCCAGCAACAGCAGGAAGGAACGGATGGAAAGTCGCATTACTGCCCTCAGGAGAAGAGCGGGCAGGCCGGGTCGGCCCGCCCGCTGAGCATGAATCAGAAGGAGGTGCCGATCGAGAAGGTCAACGTGCGGATGTTCGGGAACGTGAAGTTGTCCACCGCATTCAGCACACCCGACCCTGCCTGGCCCGTGTTGCCCTGGAGACCCACTTCCGGGTCGTAGCCGCGATAATCCGTCCACGTGAAGACGTTGCGGCCGATCAGGCTCACGTTCCAGTCACCGACATTTGCGACCTTGCCCACACGGTACGAGAGCACCAGTTCGCGCAGACGGGCGAACGTGGCATCCTCGACGCTGAAGTTGTTCGGACCAAGGACGTCGTACAGACCGCCGATGCCAGCCGCGTTGTCCGGCGGACCGGCGCGGTAGTAGTACGACTGCGGACGCGCCGTCGCCGTCGTCTGGTTCGTCTGGTCCGCCTTGCCGTACAGGAAGTCAAGCTGCGACCAGCCGAGGCCCTGGTTGTGCACCGACTTGCCGACCGTCGCGTCCACAAGGCCGTTCAACGTCACCTTCTTGTACGACAGCGTGTGCGACGTGGACCAGCGGTACTTCGGCAGCACCGTGCCCAGTGGCAGGATGAGGCCCGGGTTGTTGGTCGCGTTGACCGTGTCGCGCTGGATCAGCGGGTGACCCCACGCGGCGGCCACACCGAACGGTGCCGACGTGTTCGGCAGCGAGGCGTTCCACAGGTTCTTGGTCACGCCGTCCTGCAACGTGTTGCCTTCGCCCACCCAGACCACGAAGCCGTCGGAGTTGGTCTGGAAAGCCGATCCGGCGCCACCGCACTGGCTGCGGAAGGCGGTCGGCAGCTGGCTGCAATCCTTGATGAACTTGCGGCCGTACATCGTGCCGTACGGCACGCCGGTCTCGACGCGGAAGATGCCCGCAGCGGCGACGTTGCTGAAGTTGTACGGCGGCACGTTCAGCTCCGTCACCTTGGAGCGGATCCGGTCGAACGTCAGGCGCGCGGTGTAGTTCACGTTGCGCGTCGTGATGACCGGCATGCTGAGCGACACTTCGAAGGCGCTGTTCGACAGCGTGCCGGCATTCGTCCACTGGCTGGTGAAGCCCGAGGCCGCCGGAAGGGGCGGCTGCAGGATCTGGTCGGTCACGCGCGTCTTGGCGTACGTGATGTTGCCGCCGAGCTTCTTGAACAGCTCGAAGTCGGCACCGTACTCCTGCTCACGCGACACTTCCGGACGGAGCTGGCTGTTGCCGAGCACACCCGGGATCGGGACGCCGGCCGCGCTGAGCGAGAACGTTTCGTACTGGGCGGCGAAGCTCGGACGGCCACCGGCCGTACCATAGGAACCACGCAGCTTCAGTTCCGACACCTGCGGAATGAACCACCACGGCTCCTGCGACATGCGCCATGCCACCGAGGCGCGACCGAAGTTCTGCCAGCGCTGCTCGGACCCGAACAGCGACGAGCCGTCACGACGCACGAGGGCGTCGATGATGTAGCGGTCCTTGTACTCGGCGTTGACCGAGCCGAAGAAGCCGATGCCGCGCACCGTCTGCTGGAACGACGAACCGGTACGGGTCGTCGAGAGCGTGTTGCCGACCTGCGGCACACCCTGCAGCTGCAGCTGTGCGCCCTGCGACACGACGTTGCTGAACTGCTGCTCCTCGGCAATGTAGCGCACCGTGTAGCGGGTGCGGAGGTCGTCGAACGGGCTCCAGCGCGCGGTCGCGTTCACGCTCGCGTTGTACGACTGTGCGTTGGAATTGAAGCGGAACACCTGGCCGAGGTTCGCCGTGCTCGGGCCGGTGGTGGTGCGGAAGCCCTTGTCCGTGTTCTGACGGCCCACGGCGCGGCTGTTGTCGAACGAGAAGTTGGCTTCGAGGTCGAGCCACGAGAGTGCCGCATAGCGCGCGGTGGCACCGGCCAGGAAGCGGTCGGTCTCGTCGTTGCGATCGATGTTCTGCAGCGAGTAGAGCGGGTTCTCATTCTGCACGCCGGCGCTCTGCAGGTTGTTGCGAACCAGCAGGCGGCCAAGGCTGTCCGTGCGCAGCAGGTTCGCCAGCGGCGGCACGCGGGTCAGGCGGAAGAACGCGTTGCCGTTACCGTCTTCCTGGTTCAGGCCGTCCTGCGACGAGCGACTGAAGAACGTGTTGGCGTTGAAGGAGAACTTGTCGTTCACCACCTGATCCACGTTCAGGCGCATCGAGTTGCGCTGGAACCCGTTCAGGTAGCGGATCGAGCCGCCCTGATCGAGGCGGTTCAGGCTGCCGAAGAAGGTCGTCTTCCCGAAGCGGCCGGTGACGTCGAAGTTGCTGATCGTCGTCGGCTGCGGCTGGAAGGTCTGGCCCACCGCGTCATACGTGCGGTTCGGCCACTGGTTGGCCTGGAAGTTGTTGCGGAGCTGGGCACCCTGTGAACCGGCGCCCGGATCGATCGGGAAGTTCACCGGCGTCGACGCGAAGTCGAGGCCGTTCTGGTTCACGCGCAGGACTTCGCGATCGTAGTCGATGCTGCGATAACAGCCGAACGTCATGCCGGGGACGGCCGGAGCCGAGCCGGAGCAGAGACGGGTGCCTGTCTCGTCCACGGCGAGGCCGTGGCGCTGGGCGATGGCGATCGTGCGCTCGAGGTCACCGACGCCGACTTCCTGGCGGGCGCCGAAGCGGATCGAGTTCTGGGTGGCGGTCTTGCCGGTCTTGGTCGTGATCTGGATCACACCGTTGCCAGCGCGTGCGCCGTAGAGCGACGCCGCGGCGGCGCCCTTGACGACTTCGACGGCCTCGATGTCTTCCGGGTTCAGGTCCGGCAGCGCGCCGTTGATGATGATGCCGTCAACCACGTACAGCGGCTCCTGCGAGCGGCCGGAGGCGTTGATCGACGTCGGGGCGCGGAGGATGACACTCGGGCTGGAGCCCGGGCGACCCGAGGCGCTCACGATCTGGGCGCCGGCGACCTTGCCCTGCAGCTGCGTCAGCGGGTTCACCGCGACGACGGGCATCTGGTCAGCCGTCACGCGCGAGATCGCGAATGGCGTCTTGGTCTGTTCGGTCGCGCCGGTCACACCGGTCACCACCACTTCGCTGAGGCGGTTGACGTCCGCCGTGAGCACGAAGTTCTGGGTGATCACGCCGGGACGCAGCACGATCGACTTGCTGTCGGGGCGCTGGCCGATGGCACGGGCGCGCAGCAGCACCGTCTGGCCACGCACACGCGCGCCAGGCACGGTAATGGTGAAGTTGCCGGCGGCGTTCGATCCCACCGACAGGCCCAGCTCCGTCACGAACACGTTCGCGCCCTCGACCGGGCGGCCCTGCTCTGTGGTGACCCTGCCCTGAATGGTCGCATTCTGCGCTTCGGCCACCGCCGCTGTACCAACCAGCATGGCGAGGACCGCAGCAACGCGAGGCAACCCTGCCCACGACGTACGTGTCATATCTGGGACTCCTGAATCCGGTCGCACGTGGAGATCCGTCGGCTGGTGAATCCGCCCCGGATCGCTCCGGTGCGTCACCCCGGCAGCCGACCGCCCGGGGTGGAACTATCTGCAGATCCTGCCGTACTATCTCGCGGCAGGAACGACGAACGCCGTCCAGACAGCAGACGGTGTGACCGCGCCGGGCATTGCAGCCAGACCCGGTGAGAAGTGCGATATCGAGCAGGCAAGGCACGGTGAGGTGCCCTGCGCGATGCCACCGGATGACACGTACTCCCGGTTGGACCGCAGCGTCACGCGCGCGGACCAGTCCGGATGAACCGCGAAGAGTATGATCCCGCGTTGCGGGATACAAGGCGTCGAGAGTGATGTATCATTGGCGACTGCCAATTCGGCCGCCGTCATTAACTCCCGCGACCACGTCCTCTGAGTGTCGAGGTCTGCGCTCGACGGCCGGCGGGCGGGATCAGTGGATCCCGCTGTCCCCGATCCCTACGCGGCCGGGCGTCCCGCCAGCAGGTCGGCCAGCACCGCGGCCACCCGTCGTAACGCCGCCGGCTTCCGCAGGATCACGTCGGCGCTCGCCGACTCGGCGGGGAAGTCATCATCGCCGGTCAGCATCACCACCAGCGGCGCATCGGTTCCGCGCTCCTTCAGGCGCCCCAGCAGGGTCCATCCGCTGAGCCCAGGCATGTTGGCATCCAGCACCGCGAGCACCGGGCGCACGGAGTCGATCAGTTCCGCCGCCATCACCCCATCCCGTGCCAGGTGGACGTCATAGCCGGCGGCTTCGAGGTAGGTCTGAAGCACGTCCGCCATCTCCGCATGATCTTCGGCCACCACGATCCGCTGCCGCGG
>JANMON010000318.1:0-3897 GCA_031369265.1 Gemmatimonadaceae bacterium
AAGTTCGGCAGCCCGCTGATGAACATCTTCGGCGACCGCTCACAGCCCGGCGGCTGTGCCAGCATCGGCTACGACGACGACGGCGTGAAGCCGGAGCAGTTCGACATCATCAAGGACGGCGTCTTCGTCGATTACCAGACCACCCGCGAGCAGGCGATGTGGCTGGACTGGTGGTACAAGAAGCGCGGCATGCCGACCCGCAGCCATGGCTGTTCGTACGCCGACTCGTGGAGCAGTGTCGCCTTCCAGCGGATGCCGAACGTGTCGATCAAGCCGGGCACGAAGGACATCGGCTGGAACGACCTGATCGCCGCCACCGATCGCGGCATCGCCATCATGGGACGCGGCTCGGACTCCATCGATCAGCAGCGCTACAACGGCCAGTTCGGCGGTGCCCTCTTCCTCGAGGTGCGCGGTGGCAAGGTGGTGGGTCAGCTGCGCGACGTGGCCTACCAGTTCCGCACCCCCGATTTCTGGGGCGCGATGGACATGATCGGTGGCCAGAAGAGCTACGAGCTGTACGCCACCTTCACCGACGGCAAGGGCCAGCCGGGGCAGGTCAACGCCGTCTCGCACGGCTGCGTGCCGACGCGCCACAAGCAGATCAACGTCATCAACACAGGGCGCAAGGCATGAGCCGCTTCCTCGATCCGGGCGCCCCGCGCTCGTTCCTGGCCGACGACGTGGTGATCTCGCGTGCCGACGCGCAGCGCGTGATCGAGAGCGTGGTGAAGCTCTCACGCGCCGATGCGGTGCAGGTGGTGATCCGCTCGTCGCGCACCCGCAACGTGCGCTTCGCGGCCAACCAGCTTTCCACCGCCGGCATCATCGAGAACACGACCCTCGTGGTGATGTCCTACTTCGGCAAGAAGCACTCGGCAGTCACTACCAACGACCTGTCGCCGGAGAGCCTCGAACGGACCGTGCGAAAGGCCGAGGCGATCGCGCGGCTGGCGCCGGACGACGTGGACGCATTGCCGTTATTGGGCCAGCAGACCTACGCCGATTCGAGCGCGTCGTGGGACCAGGCGACGGCGGATCTCGACGCCGGTACCGTCACCGCCGCCGCCAACAGCGCGCTCGGTCCGGCGCGGAAGGGGAATACGCTGACCGTCGCCGGCTTCCTGGTGACGGGCGCCGACGCGGTGGCGATCGGGACCAGCGCCGGCCTGTTCGCCTACCATCGCAGCACGAACGCCAACTACACGCTCACGGTCCGGACGGTGGACGGAACCGGCTCGGGCTGGAGCGGCGAGGACGCGGTGGCGTGGGGGGGCCTCAACTTCCAGAAGGTGAGCGCCGAGGCGATCGAGAAGGCGGAGCGGAGCCGGAATCCGGTGGCGATCGAGCCGGGCCGGTACACGGTGATCCTGGAGCCGCAGGCGGTGGGCGACCTGGTGGGCCTGATGCCGCGGTACTTCAACGCCCGTAGTGCCGACGAAGGTCGGAGCCCGTTTGCGAAGCAGGGCGGCGGCAACAAGCTGGGTGAGACGATCGTGAATGCGATGATCAGCCTCTCCAGCGACCCCACTAACCCAATGGTCCGGACGCAGCCGTTCGATGGAGATGGTATGCCACTGACGAAGCAGTCATGGATCACCAACGGGACACTCAGCACCATGTTGGTACCTCGGTCGTGGGCGGCGCGGAAGAATCTCGTGGCTACCGGCAACCCGAACAACATCATCCTCAGCGGTGGCGACATGAGCCGCGACCAGATGATCGCCAGCACCCAGCGCGGTGTGCTGGTGACGCGCCTCTGGTACCTGCGCGAGACCGACCCGCGTACGATGAGCTACACCGGCCTCACCCGTGACGGCACGTTCCTGATCGAGAACGGCAAGATCTCGAAGTCGATCAAGAACATGCGGTTCAACGAGAGCCCGCTGTTCCTGCTCAACAACATCGAGGCATTGGGTCCGGTGCGCCGGACTGCCAGCGACGGCCCCGGCACCCAGATCATGCCGATCGTGAAGGCACGGGATTTCAACTTCACGTCGTTGTCGGACGCGGTCTGACTATCGCTGGTCTGCGCGCGGACTTCTGGACTCCGCGCGCAGGCTGCCCGGCGAGCTGATGCCGCGCGCTGCCGCGCAGTTCCAACAGCCCTTTCAACATGCTGAATGGGCTGTACGCCGCCCAAAGTGCTCTCGGTTCCCTCCGCGTCCCCCGCGGCCCCCGCGGCCCCCGCGTGGACACTTTTTCCTCCGCACCTCGCCGACAGTCCGCTTAGCGCACCGAAGGCCGCGGAAGAGCCTGCCGCCACGAAAAGCGACGCGGGGGTGAAGCAACGCTGCCGAGCCCGCGCGAATCCAAATTGTACAAAGAGCGTACGAACGCTCGCGACCGCGCCACGCTGCGCGGGCGGCATGCCGTACCGTCCTGACACCCGAGCCTACCGAGCATGACTACCCGCCGGGATTTCCTGGCGTCCAGCGCACTCGCCGCTGGCGCCATGGCCGTCGCCTCGCTGCCGGCTGAAGCCGCAGCCCTCACGCGACGCCTCGCACCGCTGCAGCCGCACGTGCAACCACCGATGGACGCACCCACCAAGGATCTCCTGATGGCGGCGCTCAATTCGGCCAAGATGGCCGGCGCTTCGTTCGCCGATGCCCGCGTCGGACGCACCCGGCGCAACTTCGTGATCACGCGCGAGCAGCAGATCATCGAGATCGTGGACACCGACACCACCGGCTGCGGTGTGCGCGCGCTGGTGGATGGGTGCTGGGGTTTCGCGGCCACCCGCACACTGACCGCTGATGGCGTGGCGTCGGCGGGGCGCGAGGCGGTGGCGATCGCGAAGGCCAACCGCGTCGCGCGCGACCGGTCGGTGGAACTCGCCGCGGCGCCGTCGCTGGGTGAGCGCACCTGGTCCAACGGCTTCACGATCGACCCGTGGACGATTCCGGTGGAGCAGAAGGCTGACCTGCTGCTGAAGGCCAACGCCGAGGCCATGAAGGTGCCAGGCGTGAAGTTCGTGGCCAGCCAGATGTTCTTCGTGAAGGAAGAGAAGAACTATGCCAACACCGAAGGCACCATCACGACGCAGACCATCGTCCGCAGCTGGGCGCCGATGGCCATCACCGCGATCAACACCGCCGGCACCGATTTCCAGACCCGCAGCAACACCGTGCAGCCAGCCGGGCGCGGATACGAACACATCGTCGAAGCCGACATGGTCGGCAACGCGAAGAAGTGGGGGCAGGAGGCCGCCGAGAAGCTGACCGCGAAGCCCGTCGAGCCGGGACGCTACGACCTGGTGCTGCATCCGTCGCATCTGTGGCTCACGATCCACGAATCGGTGGGGCATCCCACGGAACTCGATCGCGCCTACGGCTACGAAGCCAATTACGCCGGCACCAGCTTCGTCAGCCCGCCGGAGAAGATGCTCGGCACGCTGAAGTACGGACCGGAGATGCTCAACGTGCAGGGTGACCGCTCGCAGCCCGGCGCCTGCGCCACGGTCGGTTTCGACGACGAAGGTGTGGTACCGGAAGACTTCCTGATCATCAAGAACGGGATGGTGAACGACTACCAGACCACGCGCGAGCAGGCGAACTGGCTCAAGTGGTGGTACGAGAAGAACGGCCGGCCGGTGCGCAGCCACGGCTGCAGCTACGGGGACAACTGGAGCAGCGTGCAATTCCAGCGGATGCCGAACGTGTCAGTGCTGCCGGGGACGAAGGAGCAGAGCTTCGAGGACATCATCGCGCAGACCGACAAGGGCATCGCGATCGTCGGTGATGGCAGCTTCTCGATCGACCAGCAGCGCTACAACGCGCAGTTCGGTGGGCAGTTGTTCTACGAGATTCGCGGCGGCAAGGTGACCGGCATGCTGAAGGACGTGGCCTACCAGATGCGCACGCCGGAGTTCTGGAACGCGCTCGACATGCTCGG
>JANMON010000299.1:0-15241 GCA_031369265.1 Gemmatimonadaceae bacterium
GCGACCAGCTGGCCAGGGCCAGCTGGATCAAGCAATTACCAGCAGACCGGGACGCCGTCCGGGTTCGTGGTCGGCATGCCCGTCGGGCGAGCGGCCGTGCCACTGAAGATGCCGCAGCTCTGGGCACCCGGGATCGTCACCTTGCCGCTCCAACCCGTCGCCGAAGCGACCAGGGTCAGCGCCGTGTTTCCGTTCGACGGCGTGAAGTTCATCTTGCCAGCGCCAGTGCCGGTGTCGGCGATCGCCGCATAACGGTTGGAATCGGCGAAGAAGCCTTCCTGCGCGGTGGCCAGGTTACGCATGTCAGCGATACCGGCCGAGCGCGAGGCGCGCTGCTTGGTGTTCGAGAACTTCGGGATCGCGACCGCAGCCAGGATGCCGATGATGACGACCACGATCAGAAGTTCGATCAGGGTGAAGCCCTTCTTCATGCTGCGTCGCATGTACAACTCCAGAGTAAGAGACCAGGCACCGCTCGGCACACTGCCAACCGGCTCGGTGCTCTCTATGGCAAGCCCACGGCCACATCCCTCGCAACTTGCAACGCCTTTCGGTGCAATGAGTTAGGGAATCATCACGCCTGCCGGCACAGCGCCTGGCCACTGCTTTTCGCCACGGTCGTGGCGTTCTGCGAGTGAGCACCCACCTGTTTCCCGGCCCATCACGGCCAGCACACGGGCACTCCATCCGGCGTACCGGCCGGCATGCCTGCGGGCGATGGCGCCGCACCGACGAACATCCCGCAACTGCTGCCGCCAGGCACCGCCAGGACCGCGTTCCATCCACTGGAGCCGGCCGGCGCCCCCGTCAGAACGATGCCAAGACCGGTGTTGCCGCGACTGAGGGAAACGCGCATCAGCGCCGTATCCGCCAACCCGCCATATCGGTCCGAATCGGCATAAAAGCCCTCCTGCGCCGTGGCCAGGTTGCGCAGGTCGGCAATGCCGGCCGACCGATTCGCTCGGCGCTTGGTGTTGTTGAACTTCGGGATCGCGATCGCGGCCAGGATTCCGATGATCACCACCACGATCAACAGTTCGATCAGCGTGAACCCCTCACGCTGCCGCATTCGTCGCAGGCTCCGCATGGCACATCTCCCGGGTCGAGGTGACCGGCCCCGCACGGTGTGTCCGGGCGCCGGCTGACACTCTCGATCCAGACCCTGCTCTCCTGATAGCCAAACCGCCGCCCGCACCATCCTTGGTGCGCAGCGGCGGCGATGACGGCAGGATGACGGCCGACGTCAGCTGGCGTCGGTGTCGTACCTGGCCAGCTTGCGATACAGCGTCGAGGCGTCGATGCCCAGCGTGGAGGCGGCGCGGCTCTTGTTGCCTCCTTCACTCTGCAGCACCCACATGATGTACGCCCGTTCGATCGCATCCAGCGTGGGATTCACGATCGCCCGCTCGGCCACCAGTGGCTCCACCCGCCGTGCGGTCACCCGCTCCGGGAGCGCATCCACGCCGATCGTCTCGCCGCTGCTCAGGATCACGGCGCGCTCCATCGCGTTCTCCAGCTCGCGCACGTTGCCGGGCCAGTCGTACGCCTGCATCGCGTCGAGTGCATCCTCGCTGAGCCGCATCGGTGCCCCACCGCGCACACCGGTATCCCGGGTCAGGAACTTCGTCGCCAGCACCGGGATGTCGTCGCGCCGGTCGCGCAGCGGCGGCAGGTGGATGGCGATCACGTTCAAGCGATAGAACAGGTCACCGCGAAAGCTGCCCCGCTTGATCTCCTCCTCGAGATCGCGGTTGGTGGCGGCGATCATGCGCACGTCGATCGGCTGCGACTCGGTGCCACCCACCGGGATCACTTCGCGCTGCTGCAGCACGCGCAACAGCTTCACCTGCGTGGCAGCGGTGGTCTCGCCGATCTCGTCGAGGAAGAACGTCCCCTTGTTGGCGGCGGTGAAGAGGCCCGCACGATCCTTCACCGCGCCGGTGAACGAGCCTTTCACGTGGCCGAACAATTCGCTCTCCAGCAGCGATTCCGGCAGCGCGCCGCAGTTGATCGAGAGGAAGCTGTTGTCGGCACGCGGGGAGAGGTCGTGCAGGTAGCGCGCGATCACTTCCTTGCCGGTGCCCGACTCGCCGGTGATGAGCACCGTGGAATCGGTGGGTGCCACCGTCTCCACCATCTCCAGCAGCTTGAGCCACGCGCGACTGTTGCCGGTCGGCTTGCTGCCCGCGCTGGTGCGGTCGCGTCGCTGGATTTCCTGCTTCAGCGTCACGTTCTCGATCTTCAGCTGGCGATGCTCGGCGGCGCGGCGCAGGATCGCCACCAGTTCGTCGTTGCGGAACGGCTTCTGGATGTAGTAGAACGCCCCTTCGTTCACCGCCTGGATCGCGCTCTGCATCGACGCCTGCGCCGTCATCAGCACCACCGGCAGTTGCGGATCCTTGGCGCGCACCGCGGCCAGGATCTCGATGCCGGAAATGGTGGGCATCCGGATATCGGTGAGCACGATGTCCGGTGACGCCGACTCGAGCGCGTCGAGCCCCGCCTTGCCGCCCAGCGCCGTGACCGGCGTGAAGCCCTCGTTCTTCAGGAGGATGCGCAGCGTCTCGAGGATCCCGGCCTCATCGTCGACGACGAGGACGGTGGGGGACGGACGAGTGGTCATGACGATCCGTTCTCTGACTGAGTGCGGGGCAGGATGATGGTGAAGCGAGTGCCGCTGCCCGGGGACGAGTCAACCAGCACGACGCCACGGTGGGCCTCGATCGCCCGGTGCACCACCGGCAGGCCGAGGCCGCTGCCGCGCGGCTTGGTGGTGAAGAACGGGGTGAAGATCCGGTCCCGCACATCGGGTTCCATCCCAGGCCCGTCGTCCTCGATCACCAGCTGCACCGCCCCCGACTCGGGCAGCACGCCCCCCGGCACCGACTCGGCGGTGGCGGAGCGCAGCTGTACCCGCACCGCGCCCTGATCACCGACGGCCTGCGCTGCATTCAGCACCAGGTTGAAGATCGCGCGATGGAGCAGGTCTGAGTCGCCGTCGATCTGCTGCGCCCCCGGCTCGCTCTCGAACAACAACGCGGTTCGTACGCTCCGGTCGGGGTGCGCCGCCACGAGGTTGATGATGTCCTGCACCAGGTTCGCCAGGTCCAGGCGCTCCACGCGTGTCACCCGCACCCGCGCGAAGTCGAGGAACTCCGTCAGCAATCGTGACAGCCGGTCACTCTCCCGCACCACCAGCCGAGTGAGCGATCCCGTATCCTCGTCGGCGGCCGGCATCCGGCCCAGCTGCTCCACCGCGCTGCGGATCGACGCCAGCGGATTCTTGATCTCGTGCGCCAGGCTGGCCGCCAGTTCCGACACCGCTTCCAGCTGGCCGGCGCGGACATGCAGGTCTTCCAGCTTCTTCTGGTCGGAGATGTCGGAGAAGATCGCGGTGGCGCTGCCGGCGTCGGCCGCCTCGTCGCCGCGCAGGAAGGTGACCGTGATGCCGAGCTGCAGCTCGCGATCGTCCAGTGCCACCAGCGCCTCGGCGCGTGACGTCCGCGTGCGGGTGCGGATCGCCCGCTCCATCGCCAGCAGCAACCCCGGTGCGGCGCGGTCCAGCTCGGCTCGCGCCGAGCGACCCACCAGCGGCGGCAAGTCGAGGCCCAGCAGCGTGCCGGCGGCCTCGTTGGCGTAGCGCAGCACTCCCTGCGCATCCAGCGTCAGCACGCCGCTACGGATGTTGTCCAGCACGTCCGACGCCTGCAGCCGCTCCCGTCGGAGCGTCTCGGCCAGCACCTCCGAGCCCGAGCCCACCTCGCGCAGCCGCGCGCTGACATACCCCGTCCCCACCGCCACCGTGGCGAAGTTGCCCATTTGCAGCCAGGCGGTGGAATCGAGCACGAAGTCGCGGGTGACGACGATGTCGGTGAAATAAAAGGCGCAGACCAGCAGCGCCGCGATCAGTCCGCCGCTGCGCGGGATCAGCAGCGCCGAGTAGGCGATGACGAGGATGTAGAGGGCGGCGAACTGCGAATCGCTGCCGTTGGTCACGTGCACCAAGGCCGTGATCAGCGCGATGTCGGTGACGGCCTGCGCCAGAAGGAACCCGCGACTCGCCGGTGCGCGGTACATTTCCACCGCAATGAGCGAAATACCCGTCACGGAAAACGCCACGATCACGGCGGCCTGCACCAGCCGCACCGCGGTGGGCGTCTGGCCCGCAGCCAGCTGTGGCAGCGCCACGATCAGGGCCACCGCCACCACCGTGCGGAACGAGTACACCCACATCAGCGCCTGGCGCGGATCGAGGATGGCGCGCAGGCGCATGATCGGCGTCAGCGCCTGCGCCGTGGTGCGGGGTCGGGTCTGCATGAGTCTCGACAATGTGTCACCGGCATCGCCGGCGCGGGGAGTGGCGGCGTGAACCTCCCCGAGGCGGGCGTGGGCCTGCGACTGCTGGCGGTGCTGGTGCTGGTGGCGATGAACGCGTTCTTCGTCGCCGCCGAGTTTGCGCTGGTGGGTTCGCGCCGCAGCCGTATCGACCAGTTGGCCGAGGAGGGCGAGAGCGGCGCACGTGCGGTGCAGGAAGCGCTGAAGAATCTCGACCGCTACATCTCCGGCACGCAGCTGGGCATCACGCTGGCATCGCTGGCGCTGGGCTGGATCGGTGAGCCGGCGCTGGCCACGCTGGTGGATCGCGCCCTGGCGTTGGTCGGCATCGAGGCGCACGAAGGGGTGGTGCACAGCACCGCCGGCATCGCCACTGCATTCCTGGTGATCACCTTCCTGCACATCGTGCTGGGTGAGCTGGCGCCGAAGTCGATCGCGCTGGTGGCACCGGAACGCGTCAGCATGTACCTCGCGCGGCCGCTGATGCTGTTCTCGCGCGTCATGAGCCCGTTCATCACGGTGCTCAACAACGTCGCCAACGCGCTGCTCAGGGTGGTGGGCGTGAACCCAGCCGGTGGCGGCCACTCCGGCGTGCACAGCGCCGACGAGCTGCGCCTGCTGGTGATGCAGGCCCGCGCCCAGGGCACGCTGAACGAGACCGACAGCATGATGCTGGCGGGTGTGTTCGACTTCCACGAGAAGAAGGCGCGCGACGTGATGCGCCCGCGCACCGAGGTGGCCGCGATCCCGATCGATGCCACCGAGGACGAGGTCTGGAAGATCCTGCGGTCGGAGCGGTATTCGCGCTATCCGGTGATCAACGACTCGCTGGACGACATCATCGGTGTGTTCCTCGCCAAGGATCTCTGGTTGCACCAAGGCCCGTTCACGCTGCGCCAGTTCCTGCGCACACCACTCTTCATTCCCGATTCGCGTCCCGCCGAGCGCGTCCTGGATGACTTGCGGAAGACACGCGCGCACATGGCGGTGGTGCTCGACGAATACGGTGGCACCGCCGGCATCATCACCATGGAGGACCTGGTCGAGGAGGTCGTCGGTGACATCGCCGACGAGTACGATGCCGCCGCCCGCGAGGCCCTCGAGACCGACGGGGTGCTGGAACTGGCCGGATCGCTGTCTCTGATCGACGTGCGCTCCGACTACCGCGTGATGGTGCCCGACGGCGATTGGACGACGCTCGGCGGCTACGTGTTCAACGCCCTCGGCCGGCTGCCGCGCGTCGGTGACCGCGTCGCCATTCCCGGCTGCGAACTGGAAGTGGTGGCGATGGACGGGCGACGGGTGGCCGCCATCCGCGTGAACCGCGTCCCGACCGCGTGATGGGCACGGCACAGACAGGGTGCGGTTTCGCGCCGCTGCGGCGTTATTTCGGCATGCGCCTCCTGACGCTCCTCTCCATCGCGGCCCTGTCAGCCTGTGGGCAGAACGACCAGCTGCCGGAGGCCAACGCCGCCACCGCCGACAACGACGGCAGCCCGCGTGTCAGCGCCGCAGCCCGCTGGCCGCGCGATACCGGCGCGGTTGGGCCGCTGGCGCCAGCCGGACTGCCTGCCAGTGCATTTCCCGCCCCCCGCCGGCCGATTTCGAGCATCGTGTCGCCGCAGTGGAGCGACGAGGCAGCGCGCGATGCGGCGCACGAAGCCGACACGGTGATGGCGCTGCTCGGCGTGCGCGACGGCATGACGGTGGCCGACATCGGTGCCGGCAGCGGCTATTACGTGGCACGCATGGCGCGCCGCGTCGGCGACGCCGGCATCGTCTACGGGCAGGACATCATGCCGCGGTACCTGCGCTACCTGCGCGAGCGGGTGGACCGCGATGAACTCACCAACGTGCGCCTCGCACTCGGCGATCCGCATGACCCGCGGCTGCCGCGCAATGCGCTCGATTTGGTGACGATGATCCACATGTACCACGAGATCGAGCAGCCGTTCGGCCTCCTCGCCAACCTGGTGCCGTCGCTGCGACCGGGCGCGCGCATCGCGATCCTCGACATGAACCGTCGCACCGACCAGCATGGCACGCCGCCGGCGCTGCTGCGCTGCGAGATGGAAGCGGTGGGTTACCGGCAGCAGAGTTTTCACGACCTCGGCATCGACGGCTATGTGTCGATCTTCACCGCGCCGGCGACGGTGGACGCAGCGAAGATCGGCTCCACGGTGCGCCAGTGCGATGCGGTGGCGGAACGTGGTTCGTGAGGACGAGGGTCCGCGCGACGTCTTGATCGTCAACGCCTCGGTGCGCATCCCGCGCACGGAGCTCGACGTACGTGCCACCCGCAGCAGTGGGCCGGGTGGCCAGCACGTCAACACCAGCAGCACCAAGATCGAATTACGCTGGCAGCCGGTGACGTCGGTGGCGCTGAGCGAGGTGCAGCGCGAACGCCTGCTCACCAACCTCGCCACCAAGCTGGATGGCGACGGCTGGCTGCGCCTCACCGCCAGCGAACACCGCAGCCAGCTGCAGAACCGGGAGGCCGCCGAGGCACGGCTGGTGATGATGGTGAAGGCGGCGCTGGTGGTGCCGAAGGTGCGCCGCGCCACCAAGCCCACCTACACCTCGAAGGTGAAGCGGCTGGAATCGAAGTCGCAGCGCAGCGAAGTGAAGCAGCAGCGCAAGCGGGTCACACGCGACGAGTAGTGACGCGCGGCCCGGTGTCGCTCAGAAGCCGAACGCGACGCCGAGGGAATACATCCACATGTTCACTTCGCTTTCGCGGACCAGTGGCGTGGTCTGTGTTCCGTCGCCGAAGCTGTCGCGCGTGAGGTATCGCGCGCGTCCATTGAAGTTGCGCCGCGCATTGAGGTCGAGCTTCACCTGCGTGCCGAAAGGAATGCGGAGCCCGCCGCCGACCGCGGCCGTCAGCAGGTTGTCACGCAGGTTGGTGGTCCGGAACACATCCTCGTCGTCATTCGCACCCTCGGCCGACGACTGCGTCCAGAACACCGTCCAACCCGCCAGCGCATTCACGTACGGACGGATGGGGCCGGAGGGGGCCTGCACTTCCGGTCCGACGAGGCCCGAGAAGATGTTGTTGGAGGTGTTGATGTCGATCTGGATCCGGCAGCCACTCCCGAAACACTCGCGTGTGGTCTGGCGACCGTAATTCACGAAGGCGGCATCCACGCGCAACGACGCCACGCGCTGTGCGCCGGGAAACCAGCGCACGTCACCGGCCAGCCCCCAGCCGTTGTTGACGTAGCGCTTGAACTCGCCGATCGGCTGTGCACTCAGGAATCGAACGCTGCCACCCAGCGGCGGCGGGATCGGCGAGGGGACCTGCGCGGTGAGCCGCGACGCCGCGACGCCCAGGAACAGGACGGCGGCCACGAACAGTGACGGGCGGGGGGCGGCGAACATGGGCAGAACCTCGGGTGGGGTGACCATTCAGCGGAAACCGCACGCTCCACATTTCACGATACTCGCGTTCGCGCACGGTGTTTCAGGCACCAGCAGCGCTCAGCGCAGTTCCGGCAGCCGCCCCGGCGACCCCGCCGCCACCGCCAGTGCCGCCCGCGCGGTCAGGTACTTCGCCTGCAGGGCCACGAACTTCAGCTCCTCGTCGAGTACCGCGCGCTCCCGCGTGTTGACCAGGAACAGGTTGCTTTCACCGGCCTCGAATCGCGCGCGCTCGCCGGCACTCAGGATGCGGTACAGCCGCACCGCGTCACGCTGCAGGGTGAGCTGCGCTTCGTACTGTGTGAGGTCGTTGACCGCGCTGCGCACCAGCAGCGTCACGTCGCGGCGAATTTCACGCAGCTCGAGGCCGGCGCGGTCGAACTTGGCGTCGGTGCTGCGGAACTTGCCGCGCTCCTTAAAGAAGAGCAGCGGTGACGAGAGGTTCACGGCGCCCTTGTAGTTGGCGTCGCGATTGAGCGAACTGGCGATGTCGAAGCTGCTGCCCTGCGCGCGCAGCGCCGAGAGTTCGGCGCTCGCCAGCGGGAAGATCGCCTGTCGCGCCAGCGCCCGATCGGCCGCGGCCTGGTCCACCTTCCCCTCCGCCTTCAGCACATCGGGGTGCGCGGCCAGCACGCGCGCCAGCAGCGCCGGGACCGACGACGAGTCGAGCACGGCGCGCCCGAGACCCGAGTCGCTCGGCACGTTGTTGGGCGACAGATCCTGCGGCTGTCCGCGCTGATCCCACAGATACGACGTCAGGTCCATCGAGGCGCTGAAGTACGACTGCTCGGCGGCCTGCAGCTGCGCGCGGCGCCGGTTGAGTTCCGCCGCCGCCTCGATGCTGTCGATGCCTGCCGCGTCGCCGGCCCGGACCCGTCGCGTGATCGCCGTGTAGCGCTCGTCCGCCAGGGTCACACCATCGCGAATCACCTGCAGCTGCAGCGCATTCAGGTACCACTCGGCGTACGACTTGGCGGCCGAGAAGAGCAGCTTGTTGGTCATGCCCTGTCGTTCGGCTTCGGCCACGTCACGCAGCGCCCGCGCCACGCGCAACGCGGTGCGGCGTTCGTCGGTCAGGATGCGCTGCCCCAGCGGCAGCGAGAAGCCGGCCGTGAACAGGCCGTTGTCGGGGGTGGTGAGCTGCGGGTTGATGTAGCGCCCCGACGCACGCTCGTAGCCGACTTTGAAATCGGCGCCGAGGGGCGTCGGGATCTTCAGCGCGACGTCGGTATAGTTGTAGTAGAGCGTCTGCGGTCCGGGCGTGCTGCCGAATCGCTTCGTCTCCCAGCGCGCCTCGAGCTTCGGCTCGAAGTTGCCGATCGCCGCGGTCACGTCGCCGTCGGCCCCCTCCTCGATCAGGCGTGCCTGCCGCACCACCGGATGGTTGCGCCGCACGATCTCGAAGAAGGCATCGAACGTCAGCGGCACTCCGGGCAACATGCGCAGGCTGTCGGTCACGACGGGCAGGCCGCGACGCGCCGGCGGTGACACTTGCGCCGCAGCCCCGTGTGCCACAAACACTGCCGCCAGCACGACACGGAGCGCGGTCCGCACCGCACGACTCATTTGGGCGCCGCCTGCTTCTCGCCGCCGAAGCCTTCGTCGCTGGCGTTGCGCAGCGATGGCGGGAAGCCGTTGATGCGACGCCAGATCTCGAAGCCGACGCGCACCTGGTCGAGCATTGCCCAGCCCAGCACACCGGAGCCCAGGCGCAGCTGCGGCGGCCACGCCGTATCACCATCGCCGTCACTTTCCGGCGTCACCAGCACACGGAAATCGCCGGTCGGACCGGGCACGCGATCGATCACCGCCACCCGGCCGCCGAAGGTGCCGACGCTGACACTCGGCCACCCGGCGAACTGCAGTGCCGGCCAGCCATCGAACTGCAGGCGCACTGTTCGACCAACGCTGAGCAGCGGGACGTCCATCGGCTTCACCATCAACGCCACCGCCTGTTGTGCCTTGGCCGGCATGATGGTGACGACGGTCTCGCCTTCCTTCAGCTGCTCGCCGATGCCGGCGCGCGTGGCCCGCACGATGGTCCCGTCCTGCGGCGCACGGATCACGTAGAACCCGTTGCGGATCTCGAGATTCTGCACGTTCTGTCGCAGCTTGGCCACGTCAGCCGAACCTTCGCCCACCTCGGCCTGCGTGGCCGCCTGGTCGGAGCGCGCCTTGGCGATCTTCTCACCGTAGTCCAGCGCCACCGAGTTCAGCTCGATCTGCGCCGCCGCCAGCGTCTGTCGCTTCTCCTGCACCTTGGCGATCGCATTCTGGTAGCGCACCCGCGCGTTCTCGAGATCGGTGAGGCGCGTCAGCTCCTGGTCGAACAGCGTCTGCTGGCGCTCGAGCTGCGTGAGGTAGGTGCTGGAATCGATCACCGCCGCACGCACCTCGGCTTCGTACTGCGCCACCTTGGTGCGCGCCTTCTGTTCGCCCAGGCGCAGATTCTGCTCCAGCAGCGAGATCTGCGTGGCCAGCTGGCGCACCTTGTCCCGCTTCGATGCCACCGCCGCCGACTTGCCGGTGAGCTGCTCGTTGTAGCGATCGATGGTGCGCGGATCGAGGTAATCGTCCTTCACTTCCGTGATGCGCAGGATCGGCTGGCCCCTGGTGACCACCTGGCCCTCCTGCACGTACCACTCGACGATGCGCCCGCCGATCGTGGACGGCACCACCTGCGGCCGGTCGCTGGGTGCGAAGGCGGTCACCTCGCCCTTCCCTTCCACGAATTGCTGCCACGGCAGGAACATGGAGGCCACCGCCGCCACCAGCGTGATCAGCACGATGCGATAGAACGTGCGATGCGACGCCGGCGTGACCAGCAGCTTGGCCGACTCGAGATGCTCGTTGTCGGAAAGGATGTCGGTGTCCGGAGGCCTGGAAGGTGCCATGCTCACCCCACCGGAATGCTGAGGCCATGCACCGAGGCGCGGCCGAGCTTCGGTGCCAGCTCTGCGTACGTCCCCTGCTCCTTGATACGCCCGTCTTCCATGATCAGGATCAGGTCACAGGCCGCCAGGAACTCCGGATCGTGCGAGACCGCCACCACGGTGGAGTGCATCGCGCGATCCATCAGCAGGCGGATCAGGCGCGTACGATAGGCATCGTCGAGATTCTGGAAGAAGTCGTCCAGCAGCAGGAGCCGTGGTTGTCCCACGATCCCCTGCGCCACCAGCAGCTTGCTGGCGATCGCCGATGACAGGTTGGAGCCACCGTTGGTGATCGTGGTGCGGATGCCCTGCGGCATGCCCTGCACCAGCTCATCGACGCCCACGTCGCGCAGCGCCTTCAGCACTGCCGCCCGGTCCACGAAACGCCGGCCCACGCTGATGTTGTCCTCGATGGTGCCGTCGAACAGGTCGGTGGTGGCCAGTACCTGCCCGATCTGCTCGCGGAGTGCCGCGCGGTTCATGCTGCGCAGCGTCACGCCATCGTAGGTGAGTGTGCCCGCGTAGCCATCGTGGAGGGCGCCCAGCATGCGCAGCAACGTGGTCTGCCCACTGCCATCGACTCCGGTGATGGCGATGCGCTCACCGGGGCGGATGTCGAGGTTGATGTCGGCCAGCGTCGGCGTGGTCTGGTCGGGATAGGTGAACGACAACCCGCGCGCCTCGATCGCCAGCCCACCGTGCTGCGCCGGCAGCTGCAGGCCGAGGATCTCTTCCACCGGCAGATCCATCACGTGGCCCACCTTGTCCACCGACGTCAGCACGTCGTAGACACTGGCGAGGGAGCGGATCAGTTTCTCCACGCCGGCCAGCACGGTCACGATCACCAGCTCCGCGGCCACGAACTGCCCCAGCGTGAGCGACCGGCCCACCACCAGCGTGGTGCCAAGGATCAACAGCGCCCCGGTGAGCAGCGTCTTGAAGACGATCAGGCTCATCGACTGCGTGATCAGCACACGGAAGTGCTTCTTGCGGTACTTCAGGTAGTTGGCCACGTGCCCGTCCATCTTCTCGATCGGCAGCGTGGACCGGGTGGAGAACTTGAAGGCGGCGATCGAACGCGCCATCGCCTGCAGCCACTCCAGCACGTCGTACTTGTACTTCGACTCCATGATGCTCGTCTCGAGCCCACGGGCGAAGGTGAAGCGGAAGATCAGGTACACGCCGACGATCAGCACCAGCGCGAAGACGATGAAGCTCGGGTTGTAGAACGACAGCAACCCGACGCCGAAGAGCACCTGGAGCGTGGCGGTCGGGACGTCGAGCAGCAGCTTCGACATCGCCTTCTGGATCAGCACCGACTCGAAGAACCGATTCATCTGCAGCGGCAGGTTGTGCTGCTGCGCGGCCTCGAACCGGATGCGTGGCACCAGGTACGCGAACTCGAACGCCAGCCGGGCAAAAATCCGCTGCTGAATCGTTTCCACCACCGATTCCTGCAGGAGCCCGATGATGCCGGTGACCAGCGTCCCGACGATCGCGAACATGATCAGCAGCACCACCGGTTGCAGCACCAACCCGCCCTGCACCAGCTGCGTGATGCCCTGCACCGCCAGCGGCACGGTGAGGCTGAAGAGGCCGACCAGCACGGCGTAGAGATAGATCAGCCAGATGTCGCGACGCTCCGTGTGCAGCAGCTGGCCGAAGCGCTGGATCGGCGTCAGGTGTTCACGAGGCGCCTCGTGGATCAGGCCATCGCCACGATCGCTGAGGATCGGTGTCAGCCGCACCGGTATCAGCGCGTACACCAGTCGCGTGTCGAGTCGCGTCCACAGCGCGTCGATCGTGGTCGAGAATTCCACGCCGGCGCCGCGCTTGCTGACCGGCACGATGGTCAGCGCCTTGCCCGACTTCGCACGCACCGCCACGCAGGCTTCCAGCGTGTCACCGTTGCGCTCGGGCAGCAGGACGATCGGCACTGCACCATCACGCACCAGCTGCTCGAACTCGGTGCGGCCCAGCGTGCGGCGCAGGTAGCTGAGTTCACCCTGCTTGCCGATCGCCTCGATCGCGTTCGCCAGCTCGAAGACGTCCGACACGACCGGTGGAGCACCGATGAAGCCCGGATCCCACCGGCGCGGCTCGATTTCGAGCTCCAGCGCCCGTGCGACCAGTTCGTTGACGGCCCGGCTGATGACAAACGCCATGTGTGTGGTGAAGCGGAAGCGAAAGGACGATCCAGCGCAATCTGATTCCTACCGGACGCCGCTTCAACGGGCAACGCCAACGGCGGCATGATGTTACGGTTCCCGGTCATTCACCGGCGATGGCGCACACGATCGATCGCGCGACGCTCCTTCTTGCTCGGCTTTCCTTCCTGGAACGCGAACATCATCGCCGCACTCTTCTGCTGCGCCGAGACCAGCGCGCGCGCCGCGATGCTGGCCGGCGTCTCCTCGTACAAGGCCTGCGCGATCGCCGCCGAGCCGCGACGTGCACTGACGTCGCGCACCGTCAGCACGTGCTGGTAGGCACCGATGCGCACCGCGACCACGTCGCCGGCGACGATCAGGCGCGCGCGTTTGGGTCGGTCGTCGTTCACCGTCACCTTGCCGCCATCGATCGCTTCCGCCGCCAGCGCGCGCGTCTTGAAGAAACGCGCCGCCCACAGCCACTTGTCGAGGCGCACCTTGCCGGCCGGCGTTGCCTCGTCGTCGGTGTCGTCCATCGCCGCACCACGCGCCATCAGTGAGCTCCCGCGTGGTGGCGCACACGTGACGTGATCAGGTGGTGGGTGAGCGTCATCGGGCCGGTGGGTTGGGGAGCACGCGTCGGCGCAGCAGGGGGCGCGACGCGGGTGCCTGCAGGCCGCGCGCACGCGCGGCGTCGGTGGCGTACGCCACATCGGCCGGTGGATCGCCGTTGGGCCAGTCGCGCTCCTTCCCCGGATGATCGGGACGGGGGCGACGAAGCAACCAGGCGGCGATGTCGGCCGCATCCTGCGCCGGGAGTGTACCCGCGAGGTCATACGGCATGTTCCATCGCAGGAACGTCGCCAGCGCGTACTGCCGAGCCAAGCCGGCGCCCACCGAATAACTGGCACCCCCGGCCACGGGTGGCGCGATACCGCCGCGACCATCATTCGCGTGGCAGCGTGCGCATTGCCGCCCGTACGCGGTCGCACCGCGCACCGTGTCACCGACCAGCGTCACCGAGTCGGGGCGCGGGGACACGGCATCGCGCCGCAACGCGTCGAGGTACGCCACCATGTCGCGCATCGACGCATCATCCTCCGCCAGCGGCCGGCCGGCCAGGCTGCGCGCGATGCAGTCATTCACGCGCTGCTCGATGCGCTCGACCGCACCACGCCGTGCGCGATACTTCGGATATCGCGTCGTGACGCCAATCCATGGAAGGGCAGTTCCGCGCCGACCATCGTCGAGATGGCAACTGGTGCATCGCAACCCATTGCCCGCCGACCGCGGCAGGCTGTCGTTGAAATGCTGCATCAACGCCAGGCCGCGCGCGGCATTCGGGGGTCGCCGGCTGCCCACAGCCGGCGCCACCGACAGGAGTACACCGGCCACCAATGCCAGCGGTGCAAATCGGGCGAGGAGCGTCACCCTGCAAGATATGCCGCGCGCTCAGCCCTTTGCGCGGGCCTCGGCCATCCATGCACGCGCCGTCGCCACGTCCGCCGGCGTCAACCCATGGCCAGCCTGCTCCCAGTGCAGCGTGACCCCAGCGCCCGCCTCACCCAGCAATGCGGCCAGGCGCAGTGCGTTCGCACGGGGCACGATCGGGTCGAGCTGCCCTTCCGCGATCAGCACCGGTGTGGACGGCAGCGTCGGCAACACCGTCGGCTCCAGCGGGACCATGCTGCGGAGCAGCACCGCCGCCGACAGCACACCCGGATGCAGCAGCAGCATCGCGGCGGCGATGTTGGCGCCGTTGGAATAACCGAGCGCCACCACCTGGCTGGCGTCGAAGCCGTAGACGTCGGCGGCGGCCGGGACGAACGCCGCCAGGTCGCTGGCGCGTCGCACCAGGTCCGCCTCGTCGAACACCCCCTCGGCCAGCCGACGGAAGAATCGCGGCATCCCGGCCTCGAGCACCTGCCCGCGGACACCGAGCAGACGTGCACCCGGCGCCACCGCCGCACCGAGGTCCAGGAGGTCACGCTCGTTGCCACCGGTGCCATGCAACAGCAGCACCGTCCGCGTCTCACCGGGATCCGCCGGCGGCACGTGCACGTGCGCGAACGTCAACGTGGTGTCGCTGGTCATGTGACGGGCGCCCCGACGCCGGGACGGCGCAATGGGGTCAGGCTGTGCTGCAATGCGGCGCGTCGATGTTCGTGCTGCGGTGGAAGCTGCAGCGACTCGCCGAGCCGCTCCAGCGATTCGTCGACGCCAAACCCCGGCGCATCCGTCGCCAGCTCGAACAACACGTGGCCCGGCTCGCGGAAGTACATCGAGCGGAAGTACGTCCGATCGATCTGCTCGGTGATCGGCAACCCCGACGCGGTGACCTGCGCACGAATCCCGAACTCGGTGTCGTCATCCGCAGCGCGGAAGGCGATGTGATGCACCGTA
>JANMON010000358.1:0-17440 GCA_031369265.1 Gemmatimonadaceae bacterium
CCGAGATGGCGGTGAAGACGTTCCCACGCACCTCGAGATCCGGACGGCTGGCAGCGATCAGCGCGCTCATCTCGGCGTGCGCATTCTGGCCGATGACGACGCGACGGATGGGCAGGACAGCAGTCATTCGGGGTACCTGTCGATACTGGTGTGCGGGCGACCGTGCGGCGCGCGGACCCGGGTGGCGAATCGGCCAGACCGCCGATCGGCAGCCGGGTGAACGCACGGTTACGAGGCTCTCTGCAGGTCGTCTGCAGGGACAGCTTCTCAGTGGGAGAGGAACAGTAACCGTTGCCACCGGGCCGGGTATCGCGCCCGTCCGGTCCGGCGGTGCACGCATCGATACGGCATGATCCAGACGTTCATCCTGCGCTTCACCGGCGCACTCAACCGACGCCGTGCCTACGCACCCACGCACCCCATGGTGCGCGATGCGGAGGTTGCGCTGCTCGACGCTGCCGCGGCAGCCCTCGAGTCGCGCGCGACGCTGTCGATCGGTGTGGCGCGGCATGAACTGCTGGTGGACGGCGAGCCGTACGAAGCGCGCGGGGCCAGTGAGCTCGCGACACGCCTGCACCGCTGCGGTGTGGGCGCGGTGACCATCGAGTCGGGGGTGACGGCCGAGGACCTGCGCGCCGCGTTGACCTGGCTGGCACTGGAGCCCGAAGGCACGGGCAAGGTCGCCCCGCCGCAGGGCACCGTGCACATCACACGCACGGCGTACGATCACCTCGTGCTCGATGACGCGATCCGCGAAGCCGAGAACGCGGTCGCGTCGCTCTGGCGATCACTGGCCGAACTGGCCGGCATGCTTCCCGGTTCAGCCGGCAGCACAGCCGGGGGCGCACCCGGCGAAGTCGATGCCGAGAACCTCGACACCGGCCGCATCGCCACCGCACTGCGCACCGTGATTCACCAGCCGGCGGTGGCCCGACGGACCGCCGTGACGGTGCTGGAACTCACCAAGCATGTCTCCACCACTTCCGATGAGGGCCGTGCGCTGATCGGACGGGAGCTGGAGTCGCTGCTCGACCAGCTCGGCGACGACTCATTCGCGCCGATCGTGCGCAGCCTGCGCGATCATGCGCAGCAGCAGCAGCGTTTCGTGACGCAGCTGGTGGATGCGCTGCCGCTACCGGCCGCGCCGGCCTGGTTGAACGTCGCGGCCGTGGCTGCCGAGCGCCCGATGTCGCAGCAGCTGCTGCGCCTGATGACGAAACTCTCCACCCTGGCCGACGATCGCGGCGAGGTCGCCACCGAGGCGGCATTCCGCGATGCGACGCGCGACCTGGTGGCGGGATGGACGCTCGTCGATCCCAATCCGGAGGAACACGTCGAGCTGCTGGACCGCATCGCCGCCTTCGAGCGCGGGACCGCGACACAGCCGCGGCGCGCGGGTGCGGCGCAGCAGAGCGTGGTGGAGTCGATGCGACTGGTGCAGATGGCGCTGGAGCTGGATTGCGGCGGCGACGATACCGAGGCGGCCGCTGAGGCGCTGATGGTGGCAGGATCAGGCCGCGCGCTGCTGTCGTGGATCCACGCCGCCGGCGACACCACGACGGCGCGCTGGCTGCGCACGGTGGCCACCAGTGAACGTGCCGTGCGGCAGGTGCTGCTCAACGAACCGGTGGATCGCCTCGAGGCGCGTGCGTTGCTGGCGATGTTGGACGAGTCGTATACCGAGACGCTGCTGGACGTGCTGGCCGAGGCAGGCACACGCGGTACGCGGTTGATCGTGCGGCAGCGGCTGGCGGAGTATGGCAGCGAGATCACGCCGCGCCTGCTGGCTCGACTCGACGATGCACCATGGTACGTGGTGCGGAACATCCTCACGTTGCTGCACGACCTCGCGATGCAGCAGTCCGGCACGACGGTCGGTGGCGAAGTCATGCTGCGCCTCCTCGATCATTCGCAGGTGCAGGTCCGCGTTGAGGCGGTGCGACTGCTGCTGCTGATGGGTGAGAGTGCTCGCGCCGCGGCGCTGCATCGGGCGCTGGACGATGCGAATGATCGCGTGGCGATGGTGGCCATCGAGGCGCTGGCCGAGTCGGCGACTGCCGACGGCGAGCTGCCTGCGTCGCTGCTGGCGCAGCTCAAGTCGCAGGTGGATGGCGGCACGCGCAGCGATACCGTCCGGGCCCGCGCGGTGCGTGCGCTGGCACCGCTGCAGGACGACGCGACGCGCGACTGGCTGATCGGCCTCGTTACCCACCGCACGCGATTCCTGCGTCGCCTGCTGCTGAACCAGCCTTCGCAGACGGCGGCCGCCGCGCTGCAGGTGCTGCTGCGCTCCTATCCCGACGATCCGGCGGTGCGCGCGGTGCGCGATCTCGCCAAGCGCGACGCCCGCGATCCGCGCTGGATGGCGCGCGACCCCGGCATCCTCACCGAACACGTCGCATGACGCCCGCCACCACCTTCCTCACGTCGTTGGGCCAGGCGCTGGCGGCGCAGTCACTGTACGCCGAGGAGCACCCCATGCGCCGCACCTCGATCGTGCGGCTGCACACCGCCATGACCGGCGTGCTGCAGGCGGGGCCACTGCGCCTGTCATTCCTCGAAGGGGACGTGATCGCGGGTACGCGGGCCGTCTCCGACCTGCGCGGCTGGGAATGGGGCGCCAAGCTCTCGTCGGCCGGCATCCAGCGCCTCGAGTTGTCCTCGGTCCCGGCCACCAGGCTCGAGGACGTGTCAGCGCTGTTGGCCGAGATGCAGCGCCGGCTCTCGGCACCTGGACAGGACACCGGCTCGTGGTCGGCCGGGGCGCTGCGCATGGGCCCGGTCGCCATCGCCGCAGTCCAGTCGGTGGTGGACGACGACGTGGAGATCCTGGACTCGCTCGATTCCCTCAGCCGATCGAGCACACCGCAGCTCGGCGCCGAGATCGCGGCGGTGAACTTCCTGCACGATCAGGTCGAGCGCGGTCATAAGATTCCAATGGCCGAGGTCGATGGTATCGTGCGGGCGCTGGCCGCCACCATGCGGCGCGATTCCGGCTGCTTGCTGCCGCTGCTCGACATCCGCCAGTACGACGAATACACCACGTCGCACTGCTGCAACGTGGCCATGCTGTCGATGGGTGTGGCGGACCAACTCGGCCTCTCCGACGCGGACAGTCGCGCCATCGGTTCGGCGGCGCTGCTGCACGACATCGGCAAGACGCGCATCTCGAAGGAGTTGCTCACCAAGCCCGGCGCGCTGACGCCCGAGGAGCGGCTCGAGATTCAGAAACACCCGGTGGAAGGGGCGCGAATCCTCACCGATCGCGGCCTGGGTCACGGGCTGGCCGCGACGGTCGCATACGAGCACCACATCTGGTTCAACGGCAAGGGCGGCTACCCGTGCTTCAGCTATCCGCGCCAGACGCACTTCGCGAGTCGGATCGTGCACGTCTCCGACATCTACGATGCCGTCAGCTCCAAGCGGCCGTACCACGAGCCGTGGCCCCGCGACAAGACGCTGAAGCTGATTCGCTCGCTGGCCGGCACGGAACTCGACCCGGTCGTCGCCGAGGCGTTCCTGACCATGGTCGAAGGCGCCACCGAGTACCGCCTGCAGCTCAGCGAACAGGCCGCCTGACACGTTGCGCAGGGGTGAGGCCGTGCGCGGGTACCCTTGCCCGTGCACCGCGTCATATTCAGTCCAGTCCGACCCGGGAGCCTCCGCGCCCGGGCCGAGTGCGTCGGGCGACCCAGTGTGCCACAGACCAGGGAGGAAGTAGTGCAAGAAACGCAGTTTGACGCGATCGTCGTGGGGTCCGGAATCTCTGGCGGATGGGCTGCCAAGGAGCTGGCCGAAAAGGGGCTCAAGGTCGTGATGCTCGAGCGCGGTCGGAATGTCGAGCACATCAAGGACTACGTGAATGCCACCAAACCGCCCTGGGCCTATCCGCATCGCGGTGGGCGCACCAAGGAGATGGAGTCGCACTATCCGGTGCTCAAGCGCGACTATCCGCTGAACGAGAAGAATCTCGACTACTGGGTCAAGGACGAGGAGTCGCCCTACACCGAGACGCGCCGCTTCGACTGGTACCGCGGGTATCAGGTCGGTGGTCGCTCGTTGATGTGGGGCCGCCAGAGCTATCGCCACAGTCCGCAGGATTTCGAGGCCAACGCGAAGGATGGCATCGCGGTGGACTGGCCGATCCGCTACAACGACCTCGCACCGTGGTATGACTACGTCGAGTCGTTCGCCGGTATCTCCGGCTCGATGGAAGGACTGCCTCAGCTGCCCGATGGCAAGTTCCAGCCCGCCATGCCGCTCAACTGCGGTGAGGAACTGGTCGCCAACAAGCTGAAGACGCTGTTCGGCGGCGCGCGACGCATCATCCCGGGCCGCACCGCCAACCTGACCGAGAACCTGCAGGCGCGCGTGAAGTGCCAGTCGCGCAATGCCTGCTGGCTGGGCTGCCCGTTCGGCGCCTACTTCAGCACCCAGTCGTCCACGCTGCCGGCCGCCATGGCGACGGGCAACCTGACGCTGCTGCCGTACCAGATCGTCACCGAGGTGCTGTACGACAAGGACACCAAGCGCGCCACCGGCGTGCGCGTGATCGATGCGGTGACCGAGAAGACCATCGACTACAAGGCGAAGGTCATCTTCCTCAACGCCTCGGCGCTGAACACCGCGTGGATCCTGATGCGCTCGGCCACGGACATCTGGCCGGGTGGCCTGGGCAGCAGCTCGGGCGAGCTTGGGCACAACGTGATGGACCAACACTTCCGCCTCGGCGCCGCCGGTGACATCGAAGGGCTCGATGACAAGTACTACTACGGTCGTCGTCCCACCGGCTTCTATATCCCGCGGTATCGCAACGTCGGCAACGACAAGCGTGACTACCTGCGCGGCTTCGGCTATCAGGGCAGCGCCAGTCGTGAGGAGTGGGGGCGCGCCGTGGCCGAACTGGGCATCGGCGGGGCGTACAAGGATGGCGCCACCGTGCCGGGCCCGTGGACGATCGGCGGCACCGCCTTCGGCGAGATGCTGCCGAACCACGACAACAAGATCACGCTCGATACCACCAAGAAGGACAAGTGGGGATTGCCGGTCCTGAACTTCGACGTGGGGATTGGCGAGAACGAGATGAAGATGCGCAAGGACATGACCGCCGACATGGCCGAGATGCTGACGGCCGCCGGGGTGAAGAACGTGCGCACGTACGACGGCGGCTACTTCCCCGGCATGGGCATCCACGAGATGGGCACGGCACGCATGGGCCGCGACCCGAAGACGTCGGTGCTGAATGCCAACAACCAGGTCTGGGATGCGCCGAACGTGTTCGTGACCGACGGTGCCGCGATGACCTCCGCGTCCTGCGTGAATCCGTCGCTGACCTACATGGCGCTCACAGCGCGGGCGGCCGACTTCGCCGTCAATGAACTGAAGAAGCGCAACCTGTGATGCGGGTCCGTCCACTGAGCCAGCCGCTGGTGTCGCGGACACCGCAACCCTGTGAGGAATGAGCATGTCATCGAACCCTGAAGTGCCGCAGTCCCTGATCGACCGTCGCGAAGCGGTGAAGCGAGTGAGCCTGATGCTGGGCGGCATGGCGCTGATCGGCAGCGGGTCGGGCTTCCTGACGGCCTGCGCCAAGGATCGGAGTGCAGTCGCCACGGCCGGTACCGGCGCATTCACCGCCGAGGACATCGCGTTCCTCGACGAAGTGGCGGACACCATCCTGCCGGATACGGCCAAGTCGCCGGGGGCCAAGGCCGCCAAGACCGGCGCGTTCATGGCCATCATGGTCACCGACACCTACTCGCCGGAAGACCAGGCCGTGTTCCGCGACGGCACGAAGGCGCTCGACGAGGCCAGCAAGAAGGCCAATGGCGGTGCATCGTTCACGGCCGCCAGCGCCGCGCAACGCACCTCGCTGCTGGAAGCGCTGGACAAGGAGCAGTTCGACTTCCAGAAGTCGCGCAAGCCGGAAGACAAGCAGCACTACTTCCGCATGATGAAGGAGCTGACGATGACCGGCTTCTTCACCTCGGAGATCGGCTACACGAAGGCGATGCGCTACATCGAGACGCCGGGCCGCTTCGATCCCTGCGTGGACTACAAGGCGGGCGAGACGATCTGGGCGGCGCACGCCTGAGACGACGTCGCGTCCTGCGCGAGCACGGGGCCGTCGCAATCACTGCGGCGGCCCCGTTTTCATTCGGTCATTCGCGCATCGCCTGGCCCGCGCCGTGGTGATGCAGCAAGACGGCGTTCACGATATCGTGAGGATGGCTGCCAGATCGAAATGTGCGTGCTCCTGCGCGAGGTCACTGGCCCGCTTGCCGTCGCGTGTCCGCACCGTCGCATCGGCACCGCAACTCATCAGCAACTCCGACACCGCCACGTCACCGCGCGAGGCGGCGAGGTGCAGTGGCGTGTACCCCTGCGCATCCACCGCCGCAGCGTCGCTGCCTGCTGCCAGCATCGCGGTGATCACCGGCAGTTCACGGCGTCCGGCGATGGCGGCATGCAGCGGCGTGTTGCCCTGCACGTTGGTCGAGCGCGCGTCGGTACTGGCGCCTGACCGCAGCAGGCGGACGGTGACCGCCGCGAAGCCGAAATAGCCAGCGAGGTGTAGCGCGGTCCAGCCGTCGGGGCTGTAGACCTGCAAGTCGGCGGGATGGTCGGCCAGGTGCCGCGCCACACGCCCCACGTTGCCGAAGGCCGCCAGCTCCGGCAGCGTCAGCGTGACACTGTCGGCCAGCGTCCTGGCCTTGTCGCGGTCATTCATGTAGAGCGCCATCAGCACATCCGACGGCGCACGGGATGCGGGTCCCGCGGTCTCCGTTCCCTCGGCCATCTGTGGTGTCTCCCGATCGGCGTGGTGCGTCGGGGGCGTCTGCGCCCGGCGCCCTATAGTTGCGATCGGGAACGTGGGTCGCAATGCCGCGGCGCCGTCGTCATGTCGCCGGCACCGGAAACGGCGAGCTCTGGAGCGCAGCGCATGCGCGACCGGCGATCAGTCCACCGGCCAGCTCACCGCCGACTCATCGTCCGACGTGCCTGGCGCGCTGTCCTCGGCACCCCTGGCGCGCTCCTCGACCACCACGCTGCGCCACCACGGGGTGAGCCCCTCCACCCGTGTCGGTTCCACGGCCTGCCCGAGCATCGGCGTCAGCAGCGACACGCCCTGCGTGGGCGCCAGTGACGCCAGCGTCTCGATCGGCTGATCCCAGGCGTGCATCGCAAGGTTGAACGTGCCCCAGTGGATCGGCAGCAGCGTGCCACTGCCGAGCAGCAGGCGTGCGTCGAGCGCGTGCTCGGGACCGAGGTGAATGTCGCCCCAGGCGGGGTGATAGGCGCCGATCTCCAGCAGCACCAGGTCGAATCGACCGAATCGCTCGCGCACCTGCTCGTACTCGCGCGTCAGCCCGCTATCGGCACCGTGGAACACCGAGTGCGTATGTCCCTGCAGGTGAAACGACGACCAGGCGGTGGCGTTGCGATCGAGCAACGTGCGCCCCGAGAAGTGCTGCGAGGGTGCGGCAGTGATCACGGCGCCACTGGGCTCCAGCGTGACCTGCTCCCACCAGTCGATCTCGGTGATGCGATCGGGTGCCACTCCCCACGACTCGAGGTGCGCGCCGACGCCGAGTGACGTGATGAAGCGCACGTGACGCCGGTTGAGCGCGCGGATGGCACTGCGGTCGAGATGATCGTAGTGGTCATGCGAGATCAGCACGGCGTCGAGCGGCGGGAGTGCGGCGATCGGCACAGGCGGCGCATGGAAGCGCTTCGGCCCCGCGAACGGTACCGGCGATGCACGCTTGGTCCAGACGGGATCGACCAGAATGCGCGCGCCATCGATCTCGAACAACAGCGTCGAGTGGCCGAGCCACGTCACACGCAATCCCGTCCCTGGGGTGGTTCGCCATGCCGCACGAGGATCATGCAGTGGCAGTGGCGCGCCCGGCACGCGGCGTTCACCACCGCAGATGTACTCCTTCATCGTCGGCACCACGGTGCCGGGCTTGAGGCCGGCCGAAACGCCCCCGGTGTTGCGGAACACGCGTCCATCGAAGCGGGGCGACGCGCGCACACGTTCGTGGCGCGCGTCGCGACTGCTGGCCGACGCGCGTGACGATGCGCTCACCGTCATGGCGGAGTGGAGGTCGCGGCGAGCGTGAAGGTCTGCGTGTTCTGGTAGCGGTACCGAGCGCCGCTGACGCTGCCACTCACGTTCTTCGGATCCACGCGACTGACCTGCACCGTATAGGGCTGTCCGCGCACCAGTGGCTGCGCCGCCACCAGCGTGACACCGCCGGGCGGCGGGTTGGTGCCGTACTCGATGCCCGACGCGAGCGTGTTGGTGTTGGAGCCCGAGATGCTCCAGACCAGGTTTACGGAGTTGCCGTCGGCCACGGTGCCCTTGTAGACCTGCACCTGTTGTGCACCGGCGGGCTCCCACGAGACCACCACCAGGGTGGCGGCAATCACCGGCGTGACGGTGATGCGAGGCACCTGCGACGAATCGAAGTCGTCACCGGAGCATGACGCGACGGCCAGCACGGTGACGACGCTCGCGAGTCCACGGAATGCGGGACGAACGCGGCGCTGACGGGTTGGAATCATGAGGTGAAATTAGCGGCAGGCACGCGACCGGGCGCCAGCCGGACAGCCGGGGCGCGGGGATTTCAGCTGGCGTACTCGTCGGATCGACGGCGCGTCACGCCGCGGTCAGCGCATGGCCTTTCCTGCCATCCGCATGATGTCGTCGAGAGCGTTGCCGTCACCGTTCATGTCGATCATCGATGCCAAGCCGCCGCCGCTCCCCGTCGCGGGGACGGCGTCGCTGCTGCGGCCACCCAGCAATCCGCCGAGCAACCCGCCCAGTCCACCACCACCAGCGCCATCCTGCGATGCGCCGGCGGCGGCGCTGTGCTTCGCCATGTAGCCGGCGACCATCATCGCCAGCATCGGCAGCATCTTCTTCAACACACCCGCGTCCACACCGGATTGCGCGGATGCCGACTGCGCCACGGTGCGACTGACGTCCTTGGAGCCGAAGATCTGTCCGAGGACGTCGTTGCCCTTGCTCACGTCGGTGGGTTCCGGCGACAGGACGGAGTCGAGCAGTCCGCCGCCGCCAAGCTGTCCGAGCATGCCACCAAGGCCCGCCAGTCCCCCGCCCGACTGCGCCTGCTTCTTGAGGCCACCGAGAATCGCTGGTGTGAGTGCCGCCGCGCCGCTCGCGGCTTCACCGTCGCTGATGCCGAGTTCTTTCGCCATGGACTGCAGGCCGCCCATCTTCGCGAGGATGTCCGTGATCTGCATGCGTGGTCTCCGTCGGGGAACGCCTCCAGCCAGACCGGCGGCGGCTGGCGAACGATAACGCGTGACGCGCAGCGTCAATCGTGCCGCACACAGCCGCGCCCGCTTTGCACGACGAGGCCGTGTGGATCGCGGCGACGATCGGCAACCGTGCCGAGAACAGTCCGTCATCGCGCTCGTTGTTTGGTGCACGTGTCGCTGCCCCCCCCAAGCGGACACGTGGACAGCGGGTCGACGGGGCTCATCCGGCGCACTCCGCGCCGACATGCAGACGGTCATGGCGTCGACCTCACCGCATCGCGCACACGCACTTTCCAGGGCGCGACACCCAGGAGCGGAAGAAACACGATGACATTCGCATCACCCGATTCACTCGTCCGCACGACGTTACTCGCGGTCCTCTGCGCAGCGTGCGTGTCGGACACGCCCATGCAGTCACCCGAGCCAGTGATCCCCGCGACACTGCAGATCAGTGATGGTGGCAACGGCGGCGTCCCCGACGGCTTCATCTGGCTGACGCCTGCCGTGAAAGGCGGGCTGAAAACCTTCGACGATCCGTTCGATCCCGACCTCACACCGATCATCGACATCTGTCGCATCACCAGTGACGCGCTCCCCGGACCTGCTGCCTGCACCGGCGCCGTGCTCCGCACGCTCAGCGGCACCAGTCAGCCGGAAATCATCCGTGTCGATCTGCCGGCGGAGAACTATTCGGTGACGTGGCAGTCCACGGCGGGCAACGGCATCAGCGCGGGGAACAAGTATCGCGCGGTGGTACGGGTCGGGACGCGGGTGCTGGGGTGGGCCGACCTGGCGGCCGTCGAGAAGCAGAAGGAGACGGCCAAGGTGGCGCCGGGCTACGTCGGCTTCGTGGTCGGCAGTCCATTCCTGTTCAAGTGGCGCATCGAGACGGGCATTCCCGGCGCCGTGGTGGTGACGCCGACACCGGTCACCATCAAGGACAATCAGACGCAGGTGTTCACGGCCGTCGTAACCGACCTCCATGGCGTGCTGCTCCCCGACGTGACGGTGAACTGGTCCATCGCCAACACCGGCATCGCGACGCTGTCACCCGCCTCGGGCGTGAGCGACGCTGCCGGTGCGGTGACCACCACCGCAACGCCGGTGCTCGGCGTCGGCGGCGTCACCACCGTCAGCGCCAATAGCGAAGGAGCCATCGGCACCGCCAGCCTCACCGTCAAGCGCGCCGTCGGCAGCGTGACCGTCACGCCCACCGATCCGTCGATCCTGGACAATGCGTCGCAGCTCTTCACGGCGACGGTGCTCGACCTGATCGGCAATCCGCTGGCCGATGCGGCGGTGACGTGGACCTTCGACACGCCGGCGATCGCAACGCTGTCACCGACCAGTGGCACCAGCAATGCGTCGGGCGTCACGACCACCACCGCCACGGCCACCGGCACCACCGGCATGGGCACGATCACCGCCAGCGCCGACGGAAAATCCGGGTCGACCACGCTGACCATCACGCCCAGTTGCACGCTGGCCAGCACCGACACCGATGGCGACCGGCTGCCCGACTGCTACGAAAGCAATACGAAGGTCTTCAACGGCCTCACCGACACCGGCACCGACCCGAACGACGCCGACACCGACAACGACAACCTCAGCGACGGTGACGAGGTACGCGGCACCGCGCTCGGCCTCGACCTGCCGGCGATGGGCACCAATCCGCTGCGTCGCGACATCCTGCTGGAATACGACTGGTTCGACGACAACAACGACGCCGGCATCTGCACTGCGCACAGTCATCGCCCGTCGGCCGCCGCGATCACACGGCTCAACACCGCCTTCTCGTCGGCGTCCACGGTCACGAACCCCGATGGATCGACGGGGGTGAACGTGATCAACGATTACGGTCAGGGCGGCGCCTTCACCGGCGGCACGGTGGTCGCCGATGCGGATGGCGTCATCGCCGGCGGGGTGGACGATGCGCAGTTCCAGGCATTCAAGGGGGCCAACTTCGCCGCCAACCGGAACGGCTACTTCCACTACGTCCTGTTGCCGCACAACTACGACACCAACAGCGGCAGCTCCGGGCAGGCCGAGATCGACGGCGACGACCTGATCGTCTCGCTGCAGTGTTACCTCTCGACCGAGAACGTGGCCAACACCATCATGCACGAACTCGGGCACAACCTGAACCTGCGCCACGGTGGTGACGAGAATCTCAACTACAAGCCGAACTACAACTCGGTGATGAACTACATCTACCAATTCCCCGGCATCAACAACAATTGCACGCTGCCGGGCGCCGGTGTGCTGAGTTACTCCGTCGGCGTTCGCATCAACCTGAACGAGAACAGCCTCAGTGAGCCGAACGGGGTGTGCAACGGTCCGGCCATCGACTGGAACGGCGATGGCGACGCCACGGATACGGGATTGTCGCGCAACCTCAACCCGCAGTATGACAACGTGCTGGGCATCCTGCACGACTTCAACGACTGGGCGGCGGTGAAGCTTGCCGGCGTCGGCGAGGCTGACGGCTCCACCAACCTGCTCATGAACGGCGTCTCGTCGCTGCGCACCAAGCAGCAACGGACTCGCAAGATCAAGGAGATCGTCACCTGTTCCGATACGCCGCGACGCATGCGGCGCTGAGGCAGCCACCCTGCCGGACCGGGCGCGCGACGAGTGTGCGCCCGGGTACTGATCGTGCGGTCGGATGGGAGCGGCCACGACACTGCTCGTCGCCGTTCCCATCCGACAGCCACGTTTCGGATCCCTCCCGCCGGAGAACGACCCACATGCCCCTGACACGCCGCGCGAGCCGACTGGCGCTGATCCTGCTGCCGTTGCCGCTGCTCGGCAGCACCTGTGGACCCACCACGCCCACGGACGCTGCCCCGACCGGATTCGTCCTCGACGCCGGCAGCACCACGGCGCCACTGTTCATCCGCGTTGCCACCGACGACGCACAACCCGGATGGATCAGCGTCAGTCACGCCGACGGTCGGCGCGTCTACCTCAACCCTCGCTGCGACATCGGAGATTGCGGCAAGCCGCCGGTGGTCTGCGGCGCCGCGATCCCGATCGTGCGCGACATCGCCACCGCACGCTCGATCGAGTTCACGTGGGACGGCATGGACAGTTCACTGGATGCGACATCGGGGTGCGAGCGGCGGGCGGTGGCTGCCGCCGGCGCCTACGTGGCGACGTTTTGCTACGCGCGGTCAGCCAACCTGACCGGCACCGGGAATCCCGCCACGGGGGTGCAAGGCTCCCTCACCCAACCCACCTGCGCCACCGTGCCGTTCACCTGGCCTGCGTCGGCGGCCGTGCGGTATCAGGTGCCCTGACGGTCGGCGCACGAGCGAGCGCCAGCCCTCGCGCGCTGGCGCGTCGGGGGATACGCTGATCCGCAGTGCGCCGCGGCGCACGCAGGACGTGCCGCAATGCAGACACCCTCCCCTCTCCAGAGCGTACCCATGATGCGTCGGCTCCTGGCACTTGGCATCTGCACGATCGGCATGGCGGCGTGCGGTGGATCCCCCACCGCGCCGGTGATCGATCCCGCCCCGTCGCTGGCGAGAGCCAAGCCGGACCCCGGGTACACGGCCTACGTCTCCGGCAGCACCACCAATGCCAGCACGACGCCCTTGGGTGGCGCGCTGCTGGCGGGCGGCGGCACCGACAGTGACGCAGGCATGCGCTGGCTGCTGGCCCAGGGCGGGGCGCGCGGCACCAACCTGTACGGCGACGTGGTGGTGCTGCGCACCAGCGGCTCCAACGGTTATAACAGGTACCTGATGGCCTTCGGCGCCAACTCCGTCACGTCGATCGTGATCAGCTCCGTGGCCGGCGCGAACAGCACCTACGTGCGCGATGCGATCGCGAAGGCGGAAGTGGTCTTCCTCGCGGGCGGCGACCAATCCACCTACGTGAATCTCTGGTCCGGCACCGCGCTGCAGACGGCGGTCAACGCGCGCATCGCCGCCGGCTATCCGATCGGTGGCACCAGCGCCGGCCTGGCGGTGATGGGCGAGTATGCGTATTCGGCGCTCAACACCTCCTCCACCTCGTCGGTGGTGCTGGCCAATCCGTACGATGCCAGCGTGACGTTCGCGCGCTCGCTCTTCACCGTTCCGCTGCTGGCGAACCTGATCACCGACTCACACTTCGTGACGCGTGACCGATTGGGCCGTACCGTGACCTTCCTGGCGCGGCTGCAGCAGGATGGATGGGCCACGTCACCGCGCGGCATCGCGGTGGACGAAGGGTCGGCGCTGGGCGTGACGGCCAGTGGCGCCGGCACGGTGTTCGGCGCTGGGGCCGGCGTGTATTTCTTCAGCGTCGGCACGCCCGTCACGCGCACCTGCCAGCCCAATACGGCGCTCACCTTCTCGCCGGTGATCACGCATCACGTGCCGGTCGGCAAGCAGTTCAACGTCACGTCGTGGACCACCGGCGATGCCACGCCGTACACGCTGAGCGCGAGCGCCGGCGTGCTGTCCTCGACGACGGGGAGCATCTATTGAGCCGTCCGGCGCTGCCGGCCGTCGCCGGTCTTCGTTCCTGACCACACTCGTCACCTGGCCTGCCACGACGCGCAGGGACATGGAGCCATCCGGTTGAGCCACGCACCGTTTCCCCGCAGTGCAGCGTACAATCGCGACTGGCTGACGGCCGGCGTGAGTGGTGGTGCCAATCCACTGCAGCTGGCCGAATGGCTCTGCGCCGACATCCCGCTCACGCCAGGCATGCGCGTGCTGGATCTGGCCTGTGGACGTGCGATGTCGTCGGTGTTCCTGCATCGTGAATATGGCGTGCAGGTGTGGGCCACCGACTTGTGGTTCGACGTCTCCGAGAACCTGCAACGCATTCGCGATGCGGGCGTTGAGGCGTCGGTGTTTCCGATCCATGCCGACGCCCGTGCGCTGCCGTTCGCGAACGAGTTCTTCGATGCCATCCTGTGCATCGATGCGCTGCCCTACTTCGGCACCGATGACACCTACCTCGCCAACCTGGCGCGCTTCGTGAAACCGGGTGGCGTGATCGCGTACGTCGGTGCGGGGCTGGTGCGCGAGATCGACGGTGCCCTGCCCGACCATCTCGCGGCGTGGTGGGAGCCGCCGATGTGGTCACTGCACGCACCGGCGTGGTGGCAACGCCACTGGGAACGCACGGGCATCGTGGACATCGAACGCGCCGATGTGATGGACGACGGCTGGCAGCACTGGCTCGCGTGGCACCGCCAGATCGCACCCGACAACCATGTCGAGATGACCGCCGTCGCGACGGATGCTGGTCGCTACCTGGGCTATGGCCGTGTCATCGCGCGACGACGGGCCGACGCCCCGGTGGATGCCCCGATCGTGTCGGTCCCCACCAGCTATCAGCACGTCCCCCTGCTCCCTCCCGCAGTCTGACCGTACCACCCTCCCGATTCGCCATGCCTCGTCTGCTCCGCACCCTGCTCCTCGCGCTGTTGGCACTCTGCGCCGCCGCGCCGGCAGCCGTCGCACAATCCCCCGCTGCGACGACCACGATTCCATCGTCGGTGTTCGGTCAGCTGCACTGGCGTACCATCGGTCCGGAAGGCAATCGCTTCACGTCGGCGGTCGGCATTCCCGGTGATCCACTGACGTACTACGTCGGCGCGGCATCGGGTGGCATCTGGAAGACCACCGACGGCGGAGTGAACTGGAAGTCCATCTTCGACGGACATCCGGTGCAGTCCATCGGCGCGCTGGCCATCTCACGTTCCGATCCGAACGTGGTCTGGGCGGGCACCGGTGAAGCGCACATCCGCAGCCACATCTCCATCGGACAGGGGATCTACAAGTCGCTGGATGCGGGCCGCACCTGGACGCTCTCCGGGCTCGAGAAGACGGGCCGCATCGCACGCGTCGTCATCCACCCCACCAACCCCGACGTGGTCCTGGCGTGCGCGCTCGGCACGGCTTACGGTCCACAGCAGGAACGCGGCGTGTTCCGCACCAGCGATGGCGGCGCCACCTGGACGCGTGTGCTGTTCGTGGACGAGAACACCGGCTGCTCCGACCTCGCCATGGATGCCAGCAACCCACGCCTGCTCTACGCCGGCATGTGGCAGATCGAGATCCACACCTGGGGACGCACCAGCGGTGGACCGGGCGGCGGGCTGTTCATCTCACGCGACGGTGGCGCAACCTGGACACGACAGGTGGGGCGCGGATTGCCGGTGAAGCCAGTCGGCAAGGTGGCACTCGGCGTGTCGGTGTCGGACCCGGAGCGCGTGTTCGTCATGATGGAAACGGGCGACGGACTGCCGTGGGAAGGCCGCGAGACGGAGAGCGGACAACTCTGGCGTTCCGACGATGCCGGCGGCAGCTGGACACTCGTCAGTCGCGATCGCAATGCGATGGGGCGCGCGCACTACTACTCGCGCATGGTGGTGGCGCCGGACAACGAAAACGAGGCGTACTTCCTCACCGCATCGTTCGCCAAGACCATCGACGGCGGCAGCACCATCACCGTGCTGCAGCGCAACCAGGCGCCGGGCGGCGATCACCACGACATGTGGATCGATCCCACCAACGCCGCGCGCATGATCGTGGCCCACGACCAGGGGCTGTCGATCTCGCAGAATCGTGGCCGGACGTGGTTCCGCCAGCGCCTCTCGAACGCGCAGATCTACCACGTCACGGTGGACAACGAGATCCCGTACAACGTGCTCGGCAACAAGCAGGACGAACCATCGTATCGCGGCCCATCGAACAGCCGCATTCAGGGTTTCGGTGGCGACGCCGGCATTCCACGCGGCATGTGGCACTCCGTCGGCGGCGGCGAGAGCGGCTGGGCCACACCCGATCCGACGAACAGCAAGTTGATCTGGTCCACCGCTTCCGGTTCCGGCATGGTGGGCGGCATCGTGGTGCGATTCGAGGAGGACCGTCGCCAGTTCCGCAACGTCGAAGTCTGGCCGCAGCAGTCGAACGGACCGGCCGAGGGCGTGAAGTACCGTTTCGTGTGGGATGCGCCGCTGCTCATCTCACCGCATGACCACAACACGCTCTACACCGGCAGCCAGCACGTGCACCGCACCACCGACGGTGGCCAGAGCTGGCAGGTGATCTCGCCCGACCTGACGCTCAACGATCGCAGTCGCATGGGCAGCTCGGGCGGGTTGACGCCCGACAACATCGGCGTCGAGTATGCAGGGGTTGTTTACGGTATCGCCGAGTCGCCGCTGGCGAAGGGCACCATCTGGGTCGGCACCAACGATGGGCAGGTGCAGCTGACACGTGACAACGGCGCCACCTGGACCAACCTGACGAAGAACGTCGCCGGGCTGCCGGCGTGGGGTTCGGTGCGAAGCATTGCCCCGTCGCGCTACGACGCTGCCACGGCGTACCTGACCGTGGATTTCCACCAGATGAACAACCGTGATCCGTTCATCTATCGCACCACGGATTACGGCCGCACATGGAAGCTGATCGTCAACGGCATCCCGAAGAGCATGCTGAGTTATGCGCGCATCGTCATCGAGGATCCGGTGCGCCGCGGGCTGCTGTTCGCCGGCACCGAAAACGCCATTTACGTGTCGTTCGATGCCGGCGACAACTGGCAGCCGCTGCAGAACGACCTGCCGAGCGCCCCCGTCTCGGGCATCGTGGTGCAGGAGCACTTCAGCGACCTGGTGATCTCCACCTACGGGCGCGGCTTCTGGATCCTGGACGACATCACGCCGTTGTGCACCGTGACGCCGGCGGTGCTGGCCTCGGAGGCGCACCTGTTCCCGGTGCGCGATACGTATCGCTTCCGCCCGATCACGGCACCGTCCACCACCTACGACGACCCGACCACCGGAGAAAATCCGCGCTATGGCGCGTCGATCAACTATTTCCTGAAGGCCCCGGTGAGTGGCGGCGTGAAGGCGACCATCCTCGATGACAAGGGCGCCGTGATCCGCACCATCACCGGCACCAACGTGGCCGGCGTGAATCGCGTGCACTGGGACCTGCGCCACGAACCGACGATGGAAGTGAAGCTGCTCACCAGCCCCCTGTACGCCGATCACATCGTGCCCGGTCCGAACGGCCGCACGGCGCCAGGGACCAGCCGGCTGAGCATCCTCGCGGCACCGGGGCGCTACACGGTGCGGATCAAGGCGGGCGCGGTGGAACAGTCGCAGCCGCTGGTGGTGAAGAAGGACCCGAACTCCGGC
>JANMON010000046.1:0-21642 GCA_031369265.1 Gemmatimonadaceae bacterium
TTCAGGCGCAACTCTTCGCTGTCTTCGTCGCTGAACGGCAGGAAGCGCTTCACGCGCGGCCAGACGTCTTCGGCCGCGATCAGCAGGTAGTACAGGCCAAGCAGCGCGATCACGAGGTTGAGCGTGCCGCGTGCCGCGCCGCCCACGGCTCCCAGCACCTGTGCCGACACCCAGGCCCCGATGCTGCCACTGGCGCGCGAGACCTGTTCACCGACGTTGACCGGGCCGAGGCGCAGCCCCTGCATGCGTTGCACCAGCGGACCGGTGTCGAGGCCCTTGATGGCGGCCGGAATTTCGTCGATCAGCACCGTGATCAGCGCACTGCCCGGCACCAGGATCAACACCAGCACGAGGCTCAGCGTCAGTGTCGCCGCCAGCGACTTCGGCACTCGGCGGGACAGTAGCCAGCGGTACCCGTTGATCGTCAGCACGTAGAAAATCGCGGCACCGAAGATGCCGGGTGCGAACGGGAGCATGGCCCAGACGATGCTTGCGCCAAGGACGATCAGGATGACCGCGGCGCGATATTTTCCCGTGGGTGGCGTGATCGTCACATCGAGGCCATCCGCCGCCACCATGCGCTGCGCCGTGCTGATGTCGATGCCCTCGGCGTTGAGGATCGTAGCGGGCGCGACGGTCGGGTTTTCAGGATTGAGCATTGGACAAGTATGTGATGAAGCGGTGCGCACGGCAGGTGGTGCCGCGTGACGCCGTCTGGTGTAAGGATACTCGATGCCCATGTCTTGTCTGCAGCTTGCCGGAGTGACGTCGTGCGCCTGACCAGCACCAATCCGCATGGCGGCGAGACCGTCGCCGACCGTCTCCAGCACGATGCTGGTGAAGTGAGCCAGCGCCTGGACCGCGCGCGCGAGGCACAGCGAGTCTGGCGTCACATATCGCCGGCGGCGCGTGCCGAGCATCTGCGTCGCATCGCGGCGGCGATCAGGCAGCACGCTGACCTACTGGCCACGACGGCGACGCTGGAGATGGGCAAGCCGATCACCGCCGCGCGCGGTGAGGTGGAGAAGTGTGCGGTGTGCTGCGAGTGGTACGCGGACCGCGTCGAGCTGCTGACGCCCGCCAACGGTCCGCGTACTGGTGACGAAGTCCGACTCGATCCAGTGGGCGTCTTGTTCGCGATCATGCCGTGGAATTTCCCGTACTGGCAGGTCGTGCGCGTGCTGGCACCGGCGTTGATGGTCGGCAACACGGTGGTGCTCAAGCACGCCGAGAACGTGAGCGGATGTGCGCTGGCGCTGGAACAGGCGGTACGCGATGCCGGTGGCATCGACGGATTGTTCGAAGTGTTGCTGGTGTCGCGCGACCAGGCACCGGCGATCATCGCCGATGCACGCATTGCTGCCGTCACGCTGACGGGAAGTGAACGCGCCGGTGCTGCGGTGGCGGCTGCGGCAGGCTCGGCGCTCAAGCCGGTGGTGCTCGAACTCGGTGGCAGCGACCCATTCCTCGTCTGGCACGACGTGGATGCGGCCGTGGTGGCGAAGGCGGCCGCACTCGCGCGCTGCGTCAACGGCGGGCAGTCCTGTATCGCCGCCAAGCGCTTCCTGGTGCACGACCGCGTCTACGACACCTTCCTTGCGGCCTTCATCGACGCGATGCGTGGGCTGAAGGTGAGCGACCCGCGTGCGATCGATACCGACGTCGGCCCGCTGGTGTCGGTGGCGGCGCGTGATGCCCTGCACCGTCAGGTGCAGGAGACGCTCGATGCCGGCGCCATCGCACAACTCGGCTGCACCAATCCCGGCAGCGTCACCGCGTGGTACCCGCCGTCGGTCGTGACCGACATTCCCGATCACGCCCCGATGGCCAGCGAGGAACTGTTCGGTCCCGTGGCCGGTGTGTGGCGTGTACATGGCCTGGACGACGCGATCGCGCGCGCCAACAGCACCCGCTTCGGGCTTGGCGCGAGTGTCTGGACCAACGACGCCGAGGTGGCCGCGCGGTGTGCCGCGGATTTCGACTGCGGCAGCGTGATGATCAACCAGCCGGTGGTGTCGGATCCGGCGTTGCCGTTCGGCGGCGTGAAGGCGAGCGGGTACGGCCGCGAGCTGGGCCTGGCAGGACTGATGGCGTTTGCGAACGTGAAGACGGTGCGGGGGTTGCTGGGCTGAACCTCAGTTCCCCGCCAACCACCGCCACCACCACTGCCCGCGCTCCACATCATCCTGAATTTCATCCAGCGCCGCATGCCACGCGCGTCGCATCTCACCGGCATCCGCGAACCGAAGCTCCTGCGTCGGCTCCAGCGCCCGCTCGATGAACGGCAGCAGCGGCGGCGGCACGCCGTCGAGATCCATCTCACCCTTGAGCTGCCGCGCCACGATCACGCGCGCATCGCCACTGCCGAAGGGCGTCCGGCCGGTGATCGTGAACGCGATGATCGCGCCCAGTGCGAAGAGGTCCACGCTGGACCCCTGCGGCTCGCCCATGATCTGCTCCGGCGCCGCGAACTCCGGCGTGCCCGTGCCACCGTGTCGCTCGGTGATGCCGGGGCCGTGCGCGATGCCGAAGTCCGTCAGCCGCCAGCGGCTGTTGCGATCGATCAGCACGTTTTCCGGCTTCAGGTCACGATGCACGATGCCAACCGCGTGTGCCGCATCCAGCGCATCGAGAATGCTGTCCACCTGCGTCGCGATGTCCACCGCCGGCTGCGCCCCACCACGACTCACCAGGCTCGCCACCGAGCCTCCCTCGGCCAGCTCCATCGTGTACCACGAGATGCCGTCGCGCGTCTCCCAGTCATAGATTGGCACGATCGCCGGATGCGCCAGCTGCGCCGCCAGCTTGGCCTCGCGCCGGAAGCGCGCCACCGCGGCATCGTCATCGGCCACGCTCGGATGCAGCACCTTCATCGCCACCTCGCGCTCCAGCGACAGGTCGCGCACGCGCCAGACGCTGCCGAAGGTGCCGGCACCGAGTCGGGCCAGCACCTCGTAGTCGTCACCCGTCGCCCAGCGCAGGCGCACCTCTTCCTGGTCGGCGGCACGACGCGCGGTGGGTGCCACCCGCTCGATGCCGATCACGCTGGTGCGTACGCTCGCCACGCGCTCCAGCGCACGGAGCATGGTGGCCACGGTCGCATGCCGATCCTCGGGGTCCGGCGACAGTGCGCGGTCGATGATCGTCGCCACCTTCGCCGGACAGTCGGGGCGCACCAACGCCAACGGCGGTGGCGTCTCGTCACTCGGCGGACGTTCACCGGTCATCATCGAGAAGGCCAGTGCCGCCAGTTGCCACTGGTCGCTCATCATCGTCGGCTGCCACCCCGTCGCCCATTCGGGTGCATACGGCACGAATGACTGCGGTGGAGCGACTGCCGGTGGTCGCTGCGACTCGGGCAGCGCCCACTCCCAGCCCAGCTGCCACAGGCGGCCGGTCGGTGTGATCCAGCAGCTCCCGGTGCCGATCGCGCCATGCGGCAGGTTCTGGTCATGCAGGTAGACCAGCAACGTGCCGACGGTGCGCAGCAGGTTGAGCATACCCGGCGCGTCGTCGGGCCCGATGCGCTTGGTGCGACTCTCCACACTCTCGCCCGCGATCCAGCGGCGCAGGTACCCCGGTCCGCGCGCGACTTCCGGCGAATCGGTCCAGTAGTGATAGGTGGTGGGAATCGCCGGATGGCTCTGATGCGCCAGCTGCCGCGCTTCGGCGGCCAACCACGGGCGATGTTCGGCGTCGGGGACCGTCACCAGCGAGAGTGATCGCCCGAGCGCGTCGATCACTTCCTGGTAGTGGCGCACCGCACTGCGCACGCTGCCACGGCCCCACCGCCAGCCCGGCGGCAGCATCCACGGCTGCAGGTGCGGCGGCAGTGTCGGCAGCACCACGCGTGGCACGCCCCCGGCAGGCGTCAGCATCGAGGGGCGGTCGGGGACGGTCATGCGCTCAAGATAGCGCTGCCTGCGGCACGCCAATGGCGCCCGCGGACCGCAGCGTCATCACCACCACGGTACCGTCGGGACCGCTGCGATCGATGGCCAGCGACCCGCCCCAGCCATCCACCAATCGCCGGCTGATGGCGAGGCCAAGGCCGCTGCCACTGGTGCGGGTGGAGAAATGTGGTTCGAACACCTTGAACAGCACGTCGGGCGCTATGCCGCTTCCGTCATCCTGGATCTCGAGACGCACCGCACCGGCATGCCGCATGATGACCACACGCACCGACGTGGCCCCCGCCTGCCGTGCATTCTCGAGCAGGTTCAGGAGCACGTCGCGCAGTTCGGGCGCGCGCGCCATCGCGGTCGCCACACCGTCGGCGGGCAGCGTCACCTGCCACTGCACGGTGTCCTCCGCCATGCGTTCGAGTTCGAGCACCTCCTGCACCACCGCCACCACGTCGGTGGGTTCCGCCATCGGTGCCGTCTCGGGCGACGTACCGTACCGACTGAACGCGCGCGCGATTTCGTCCAGCCGGTCGATCTGTGTCAGGATCGTGCCGACGTTGCGATCGAGGATCGCATCGAAGTCGGCGCGGCCATCGTCGCGCGCGCGGCGCAGGTGCTGCACGCCGAGCCGGATCGGCGTCAGTGGATTCTTGATCTCGTGCGCCACCTGCCGCGCCATTTCACCCCACGCCAGCACGCGCTGCGCGTGCGCGAGTTGTGTGACGTCGTCGAGCGTGACCACCACGCCACCGCTGTCGAGTCGCGTGAAGCGCCCTTGCACCGTGGCATCGCCCCACGTCTCCTCGAAGGCGTCGTCCCGCCTGGGCGACGCGGCAAACGCCGCCGCGCGCGCGGCCAACGACGGTGCGACGACCGAAAGCAAGGTCCCCGCCGGCACACCGCCACCCAGCAGCGACTCGGCGCGTGGATTGGCGAGCACCACGCGCGTCTCGCTGTCCACCGCGATCACACCCGAGGCCACCGTCCGCAACACCGCATCGGTGCGACGGCGCGCCGCGTCCAAGGCGCGGGCACTCGCGCGCAGGTCGTCGGCCATGGTGCGGAAGGCGTTGAACACCGGCACGAACTCGCTGGGCGGTGCTTCGTCCAGGCGCGGCGCACGCTCACCGGCGGCGACGGCCACCGCCGCATCGCGCAACGCGCCGATCGGTCGCGCGAACTGTCGCGCCGCCAGTCCGGACAGCCACAGTGCGGCCAGCACGCCACTCAGCGCGCCGAAGAGCAACAGCATCACGAGCGCTTCGCGCCGCTGATCGAACGTCTCTTCTTCCAGCACGGCCGGTGCCGCCACCACGATGCGCTCACCGCGGGCGCCACGCGTGCTGAGATAACTGTGCAACACATTCGTGCCGGCGACGGACACGGTGCTGGTGGCGGTCAGCGAGCCGCCGGGGGCCAGCGTCAGCGCCACATCGGGTGGCAGGAAAAGACCCACCGGTGCCAGCGCACCGAAGAGTTCATCGCTCACATCCACCAGTCGGCCGACGGAATAGCCGAGCAGTGGCACACCGATGCGTCGGCTCGCCTGCTCGAGCTCAGGGCGTTCTCCCGAACGGTCCACCGCACGCAGGAACTCACGCACCAGCAGTTCACGCTTCTCCGCATCGTCGATGCGCAGACGCTGGAAACTCCACACCGTGAGCACGCTCAGCGGCACCACGAAGAACAGCAGCAGCACCACCGTCAATCGCAGCCGGTAACTGCCGCGCCACGAGCGGCGTCGCATGCGCCACCAGCGCCAGGTGCCTGCGCGCGTGAGGCCGGCGGCGGCCGCCAGCGCGAAGAGCAGCGCCAGGTCGGCGGCCACCAGCAACGAGCCGCGCTGAATCAGCGACCATCCCGTGGCCACTTCGATCCGCGCGTGCGCCTGCAACGGTCCCAGCACCGTCGGCACCACGCGCGATCCATCGAACACGCCGCGTTCCCGCGTCCAGCGCATCCCGTCATCCAGCTTCCGGTCGGCCTGCACTTCGCCGAGTTCGAAGCGGTACGGTGGTGCGCCCGAGGTGGGTGGGGTATAGCCGAGCAATGCCGCGACCGCCGGCGCCGCCGCAGCGGTGCGCGCCCGCGGCTCGACGATCACCGTGGTGACGGTGCTGTCACTGAACGGCACCGCCAGCACCTGATACACGCCCGGATATCCCACCACGTCGCTCGACGCCGGCCGACCCGCCCGCACCGCGGCTTCCGCCACCTGTCGCACGTCCAGTTGCTCGGTCTGTCCGAAGACATCGAGCGAGGCGAGCGGTGTGCCGTCCAGCTTCCAGGTGGCCGCGGTGAGTGGATACCGCGCCACCAGGTCACTGGCTGCCACGCGATCCAGCAGGTCGGCGCGCGAACGTGGCGACGGTTGTTCCGCCAACTGCGCGGCGAATCGATCCAGCAGTTGCGTGGCTTCGACGTCAGGTGACGTGAGGCGTGCCGTCTCGAAGGTCGCCAGCTCCACCGTGCGCCGCATCACCGCGCCCCACGTCAGCACCGTGGCACCGAGTGCGGCCACGATCCCGACCTGCAACAGCACCGCCTTGGTCGGGCGCGACAGCGCGGTGCACGCGATCACCGCGATCCAAAGCAGCGTGTAGGCGTTGTTCCACGCTCCGTCCGGCATCCACAGTCGCGGGCCGAGCGCGGCCGCCAGCACCGCCAGCGCTGGTCCCGCGATCGGATCCACGCCGCGCTGATCGCGCAGCAGGGCACGTCCCGCCGCTGCGCCGCCGAGCAGCACCACCATCGCGAACAGGAAGATGCCGAGCTGCCACGCCAGCCAGAGCGGCGTCGGGACGCCGCTCGACGGCAACGTGACGCCGCCACCGAGGGCGCGCAACAGGAACGGGCCGAGCACCACCAGCGCCAGCAGCACCGCACCGGGCACCAGTCGCGATTGGTACGCCGGTCGCGCACGACGCAGCGCCAACCCGGCCAGCGTCAGCAGCGCCCCGGAGAGCAGCAACGCCACCAACCCGGCAATCGTCACGTTGCCGACGCGCACGAAATAGAGGCTGGGGTTGAAGAGCCACGACACGTTGCTCAACGCACCCAGCGGCACCAGACCCACCACGATGGCGCCGGCGGCGAGCGCGCCAAGCTGCTCCGCCAGCGATGGCCGACGGCGCCACGCGACGACGATCAACGCCAGCGCCCACGACGCCAGCACCGCACCGCCCAGGCCTCGTGCGGTCTCCAGCTGTCGCGTGACGGCGTTGCCGCGCGTCGGTGCGGTGGCGCGATAGCGGAGCATCGCGTTCCCATCCACCAGCCACGGCCTGAATCCAGTCTCGTCGGCCGGCCCCGGTGGCGCGAACTCGATCGCACCGACCGACGCGCGTTCGGCGAGGTCGGCGCCGAGCCCGTTGACCAGGTGGCGCGCCGGGGGATCGGCGTCGAGGACCATCGTGGACACGGCGACGGCATCGCCGCGCCGTTCGGCGGCATACAGCACGAGATAGAAGCGGAGTCGCTCCACACCGAGGTCGCCGCGCAGGACTTCCGGCACCGCGCGCGGATCGCCGGCCCACGATACCGGCAGGCCATTGCGGTAGAGCACCACGCTGGTGCGCGCGTCGATGCCATCCAGCGATGCCAGGAAGCGGAAACCGGCCGCGGGGAGCGATGGGGCATCCAGTGCGCGCATCGCCAACTGTCGCACACGCTGGGCTGCGATCGGCAACGCGCGCGCCGCGCTGGCGTCACCGCGCCGGATCGCCGCCGCCGCCCACGCGTCGAAGCCGGTCTCGATGCGATTGAGCTGCAGTTGCTGCCAGCTCGCGGTGGCGAGGAACAGCACGCCCAGCGCCACCACGGTGCTCGGCGAACGGCGTCGCTCGGCCCACAGGCCCGCGATCGCCGTCAGCGCCACGGCGGATGCCACCGCCGCCAGCCAGCCGGGCGACGGCGCACGCAACCAGAGCGCGGCACAGACCACACCGAGTGCCGCCGGGAACAGCCAGCGGCGACGCGGGGTCAGGAGCGGTTCCGTCGATGCAAGCGAGGGCAGAAGCGGCGGAGCAGGAGCAGGAAAGATCCGCGCAATGTCGCGCACAATGGTCGAGACAGGTCAGTTTACAGCGTGACGCGTTTTCTCCATACACCTCGTCGCGCCCGCTGGATGGCGCTGGCCACGTTCGTGCTCTCGACCACGCAGCCGCTCGCGGCGCAGGGCGTCGCCGCCGCACCGCTGCTCGATGCGCTGTCGATCACCGTGCAACTCGACTCGGCGACGGTGGCCCGTGGCTCACTGCGCCTTCGCCAGATGCGAACCGGCAACGATCTCGAACTGGTGGCCAACGGCACACTGGTGCGCAAAGGGCTGCGGATAACCGCCGAGCTGCGCACCGACTCGCTCTTCGGCCTGCGGCGCTATACCGCCGAGTCGCGCGACAGTGCCGGTGTGCTGCTGGACCGGGTGCAGGTGACCAGCGCCGGCGGGCGCGTGACCCTCGAACGGGTCACCCCGCGCCGGCGACAGGTGCGCGAGTATTTCGCCCAGCGCGACCTGATGATCCTCGATTCGGCCTCGGTGGTGCCGTTCGTCATGCTGGCCGGCATCACGCAGCGCGCCGGTCCACTGCTCTTTCTCGATGTACGCAGCGGCGCACTGACGCCCGCGCAGACGGCTCCCGGCACCCCGGCTGACCTCTCGATGGCCGAAGCCCTGGTGAACGGCACACCGATCGCGGTCACCGGGCTCGCCACGCCGCTGACCTGGTGGCGCGACAGCCGTGGGCACCTGCTGCGGGTGGTCTGGGGCACCCGCGGCCGCGTCCTGCGAGACGATCCGCCCGCCTGACCCACTCGGCGCTGGCGGCGCGTCGGGCCCGAACGACGACCTTTCCCGCCCAGTAAACCACCGTGGCGCGCTGGTGGTCCAACGTGGTTGAGCCTGAAACTGTAGGACCACTGTGCCCGTACGCGGTGCAGTCCGTATCACTCCGACCTTGCCTATGCCGATGACTGCACTATCCCGTGGCCTCGCCGCCGCGCTCCTCTTGCCGCTGCTGGCCGGTGCCCAGGGTACACCTGCCCTCGCAAGCCTGAGCGTGGACGAGGCGGTGAACCTCGCCGTCGCCAACAACCCGCAGCTGCGTCAGTCGCTCAACGCGCGACGGAGCGCCGCTGCCGCGACCCGGAGCGCGTACGGCCAGCTGATGCCGAACGTCAACTCGAACGCCAGCATGTCGTGGCGCGAGGGCCGTCAGCAGGTGTTCAACGGCGTGGGCTTCGGTGCCAACGCCAATACGGTCGGCTCCAGCGCCGGCGTCAACGCCTCGCTCACCTACGGCCTCGACGTGCTGCTCCAGCCGAAGTCGGCGAAGCTCACCGAGCGCGCCGTCGAAGCCGAGGCGGATGCCGCCACCCAGCAGCTCCGCACCACCGTCACGCAGCAGTATCTGATCGCGCTGCAGGCGCAGGCCCGCGCGCTGCTGCAGGACACGCTACAGGAAAGCGCCCGCCTGACCGCCGAACTGGCCCGCGCCCGACTGGCCGCCGGCACCGCCACCGTTCTGGACGTGCAGCGCGCCGAAGTGGCCCTCGGCCAGCAGCGTGTACAGGTCGTGCAGGCCCGCAACACCCTGGCGATCGAGAAGCTGCGCCTGTTCGAGAACCTCGGCGTGGCGCCGCCGGCCGCCGATGTGTCGCTCACCTCGACCTTCGCGGTGGCACCGGTCGCCACCTCGCTGAACGAGCTGGTCGAGCTGGCGAAGAAAGGCAACCCGAACGTGATCGCACGACGGGATCGCGAGGATGCGGCGGCCGTGAACCAGCGGATCGCGCGCGCGCAGTACCTGCCGCAGCTCTCCCTGTCGGCGGGCTACGGCGGATTCACCAACTCGTTCACCGACAACAACTTCCCCGTCACCCAGGCCCTCGCCAGCAAGCAGGGGGCCTGCTACTCGCGCGGCAGTGTGCTGACCATCGTCGGGCAGCCATTCGATCCGGCCACCTGTGCCGGCATCACACTCTCCTCGGAGGAAGCGGCCGCCGCCCGCAGCACCAACTCGGCCTTCCCGTTCGCCTTCACGCGGAACCCATACAACGTCAGCGCGCAGCTCTCCCTGCCGCTGTTCAATGGCTTCCAGCGCGAGCAGCGGGTGGCCGAGGCGGCCGTGGCTCGCGACAACGCCAAGCAGGCGGTCCGCCAGCAGGAACTGGCCGCGCAGCAATCGGTGCGCGTGGCCTACCTGAACCTGGATGCCGCCCGCCAGACGGTGGCGATCCAGGAAGAGAACGGTGCCCTGGCCCGCCAGGCGCTGCTGCTGGCCGAAACGCGGTATCGCGTCGGGCAGGCCACATTCCTCGACGTGGCGAATGCGCGCGCCGATTTCTCGCGCGCCGAGAATGACCGCATCACCGCCGTGTACGATTTCCATCGGGCGTTTGCCGCGCTCGAACAAGCCGTCGGCCGCCGGTTGCGCTGACCCACCCACGAGAATCAGATGAAGAAAGGCGTAAAGATCGGGATCGCCATCGTGGTCGTCGCGGGACTGGGCGCAGCGGTGTTCGTCGCCAGGAACAAGAACAAGAACAAGGCGGCCACGGTGAAGGTCGAAGCCGTGGAGACGCGTGACCTGGTGGCCAGCGTGACCGCCAGCGGTCAGGTCAGCCCGCGCACCAAGGTGGACGTCAGCGCTGACATCACGGGCAAGATCATCCGCCTCGCGGTCAAGGAAGGGGACCAGGTCACCAAGGGGCAGTTCCTGCTGCAGATCGACCCGCAGCAGTTCGAGGCCGCGTTGCAGCGCTCGCAGGCGTCGCTGGCCTCGGCCAAGGCGCAGCTGGCGCAAGCCAGCGCCAACTTCATCCAGGCCAAGCGCAACTACGATCGCTCGGCCGAGATCAAGAAGTCCACGCCAACGCTGCTCAGCGACGAACAGCTGGAACAGCTGCGCACGCAGGTCGAGGTGAACCAGGCGCTCTCCGATGCCGCCAAGTTCAGTGTCGAGCAGGCCGAGGCCTCGGTGCGCGATGCGCGCTTCTCGCTCAGCCGCACCACCATCTCGGCGCCGATGTCGGGTCGCATCACCCGCCTGAACGTCGAGAACGGCGAGACGGCGATCCAGGGCACGCTGAACAAGGACGCGGCCACACTGCTCACCATTTCCGACCTGTCGGTGCTGGAAACCAAGATCAAGGTCGACGAGACCGACGTCTCGCGTATCACGCTCGGTGACAGCGCAGTGGTGCAGATCGACGCGTTCCCCGACACGACCTTCGTCGGCCGCGTGGTGCGCATCGCCAACAGCTCGGTGAAGGCTGCCGCGGCTGCACAGGCCGCCGATCAGGCGGTGGACTACGAAGTGGTGGTGCAGCTGGTCAACGCGCCGGCGGAGACACGCCCCGACTTCTCGGCCACCGCCAAGGTCATCACCGACGTTCGCCAGCAGGTGCTGTCGATTCCGATCATCGCACTCACCGTGCGTGAGGACTCGGCCATCGCGGCGGGGGATACGGCGCAGACCGCCGGGGGTCGCAAGCCGGCCGGCAAGCAGATCGGCAAGCGCGACGTGGAGGGTGTGTTCGTCGTGAACGGGACGAACACGGTCAGCTTCCGTCAGGTGAAGGTGGGCATCGCCGGTGACCGGTACTTCGAGGTGCTCGGTGGCCTGAAGGCGGGTGACCGCATCGTGGCTGGCACCTACCAGGCCATTCGCGAGCTGCGCGATGGTGCGACCGTGAAGGAAGAAGTGGCTGCACCACCGGGCGCCAAGCAGGGGAAGAAGGCGTGAGTTCGCCCACCGCGCCTGAAGCGATGACGGTCACCGGGGAACGCCGCGTGGTGACCGAGGCGGCCGGCAACGCGCCCGAGAAGGACTGGGTCATCGTGACCCGAGGCATCACCCGCCAGTACGAGATGGGCGGTGAGATCGTGCGCGCGCTGCGCGGTGTGGACCTGGCCGTCCGTCGCAACGAATACGTCGCCATCATGGGACCGTCAGGCTCGGGCAAGTCCACGCTGATGAACCTCATCGGCTGCCTCGACACGCCGTCCAGCGGCGAATACTGGCTCAACGGGCAGCAGGTCTCGAAGATGAGCGACGATGCCCTGGCGCAGGTGCGTAACAAGGAAATCGGCTTCGTGTTCCAGACGTTCAACCTCCTTCCCCGCGCCACCGCGTTGCAGAATGTCGAACTGCCACTGGTCTACGCCGGCATCTCCAGCGGTGAGCGCAAGCGCCGCGCGGCACAGGCCCTGGAGCGCGTGCAGCTCGCCGAGCGCATGTCACACAAGCCGAACGAACTCTCGGGCGGTCAGCGACAGCGTGTCGCCATCGCGCGCGCGCTGGTCAACGAGCCCTCGATCCTGCTGGCCGACGAACCGACCGGTAACCTCGACTCGCAGACCTCCGAGGAGATCATGCGCGTGTTCGAGAGCCTTGCCGCACAGGGCCAGACGGTGATCATGGTCACCCACGAACCCGACATCGCGGCACACGCGCGCCGGGTGGTGGTGCTGCGCGACGGCGTCATCGCCAGCGACGACAGCGGCGAGACCTTCCGCAACTCCCGCATGGGCCAGGGGCACTGACCCATGCCGCTTTTCGAGGCCGTCCTGCTGGCGCTGCAGACCATCCGCACGCAGAAGCTGAAGAGCTTCTTCACGATGCTGGGGGTCTGCATCGGCGTCACCTTCCTGATCGCGGTGGTCAGCATCGTGGAAGGGATGAGCGAGTACATGGAGAACGACCTCGTCGGCAAGATCCTGGCGGTCAACACCTTCGAAGTACGGCATCGCCCGAACGTGAACATCGGCAACACCACCGAGGAGATGTGGCGCGAGTACCAGCGGCGTCCACGCATCATGGAGCAGGACATCGCGCCGATCGTGGCGGCGCTGCCGCCGGAGGCCCTCTGGGCACCGATGAGCAGTGACAACATCACTGCCACCACGCTCACCGGCCGCCCGCGCGCCGTGCAGGCCTACAACACTACCCGCAACTATTTCGAGATCAAGAAGATGGGCGTCACCAGCGGCCGCGTGTTCTCGCCGCAGGAAGATGCGATGGGTTCGCTGGTGGTCGTGATCGGCAAGGACGTGAAGGAACACTTCTTCGAGAACGTGGAGGCGGTCGGCAAGGAACTGCGCCTCGGGAACCTGCCGTACACGGTCATTGGCGTCGCCGAGAGTCAGGGCAGCGCGCTAGGCATGTCGTTCGACAAGTTCATCGTCGCACCCTACACCTCACCGCTGCGCCGCCTGACCAACCGGCAGAAGGGCGTCATCGATGCCGTGATGGTGAAGAGCCCGACCGAGGCGGTCATGACCGCCACCATGGCCGACGTGCAGGAAGTGATGCGCTCGGTGCGCAAGCTGCGCCCCGGCCAGAAGGACAACTTCGTGCTCGAGACCAGCAGCTCGGCGCTCTCGTTCTTCGCCAAGATCAAGCAGTACCTGGTGCTGGCCGGGGTGGTGCTACCCGCCATCGGGTTGATCGTCGGCGCGATCGTGATCATGAACATCATGCTGGTGGCCGTCGCTGAACGCACCCGTGAGATCGGTGTGCGCAAGTCGCTCGGCGCCCGTCGCCGCGACATCATGGCGCAGTTCCTGGTGGAATCCACCACGCTCTCGATCATCGGCGCGGCGATCGGCGTCGGTCTCGGCGCCGCGCTGGCCAAGATCATCGCCGCCGTCAGTCCCCTGCCCGCCAGCGTCGCACTCTGGTCGGTGATCGTGGCGGTGGTCGTCGGTGCCGGTGTCGGCATCGTGGCCGGCGTCTATCCCGCCTCACGCGCCAGCCGGCTCGATCCGGTCGTCGCCCTCCGCTCGGAGTGATCGCATGTCCCTGAAGACCACCATCAGCGGCACCGTCGAAGGCGTCGGCATCGCGCTGGAATCGATCCGCGCCAACAAGGTCCGCGCCGGCCTCACCATCCTCGGCGTGTCGGTCGGCGTGTTCGTGGTGGTGGCCATCGGTGCCATGATCACGGGCATCAACAATGCCGTCACCAAGGACCTCGCCGCGGCCGGTCCGACGACGTTCTTCGTCTCACGCGCCCCGATCAGCTTCGAGGCCTGTGATGGCACCGCCGACACCTGCAAGTGGCGCCGCAACCCGCGCCTGACGGTGGACGATGCCGCCACCTTCCGCGCGCTGCCGTCGATCCGCGCGGTGATCACGCAGATCAACACCAGCGCCAGTGCGCGCTACCGCGGCGAGTTCCTGTCCTCGATCAATGTGCAGTCGTTCAGCACCGACTGGCTGCTGGTGGACGGCGGCACCATTGTGTCCGGACGCTCCTGGACCGAGGCCGAGGACAAGGCGGGCGCCAAGGTGGCCGTACTGAACAAGAAGCTGATGGAACAGTTGTTCGGCGACAGCGACCCGCTCGGCAAGCAGGTGGTGATCGGCAACGTGCCGTTCGACGTCATCGGCACCTACGACAAGCCGCTCAACCCGCTCGGCAACGACAACGACGCGGTGGTCTACATGCCGATGCAGGCCGCCATCTCGGGACTCAATGCGCGCCCATGGTGGGTCAACATCTCGGTGCGGCCGCGTGACGGCGTGGCTCGCGACGAGGCCATCGACGACGTCACCGCCGCCCTGCGCGGCAAGCGGCGCCTGCGCCCCGCCGAGGACAACAACTTCGCCATCATCACGCAGGACAAGATCCTCGAGGTCTACGACAAGGTGGTGGGCACCTTCTTCATCGTGATGCTCTCGCTCTCCGCCGTGGGCCTGCTGGTGGGTGGCGTGGGCGTGATCGCGATCATGATGATCAGCGTCACCGAGCGCACCCGCGAGATCGGCGTGCGCAAGGCGCTGGGCGCGACAGCCGGCCTGATTCTCTGGCAGTTCCTGGTGGAAGCCGCCACGCTGACCGGCATCGGCAGCGCGATCGGGCTGGCGCTGGGTGCGCTGGTGGCCTTCATCGTGCGCTCGAACTTCCCGATCCCGGCCGAGATTCCGCTGATCTCCGTGGTGGCCGCGATCGGTGGCAGCATCATCACCGGCGTGTTGTTCGGGATCATCCCGGCCTTCCGCGCGGCGCGACTCGATCCGGTCGTCGCGCTGCGCTACGAGTAAGCCCCCGCACCACGCTCCCGCGCGCAGCGTCGGCTCCGTGCCACGGTGCGCGCGCGTCGTCCCGCCTGCCGCCGGAGGAGTGCCGTGACACGTCGTCCCGCTGGACACTGGGTGGTGATGGGATTGTTCGCCGCCGTCGGCATCAACGCGATGGTGGAGGTACCCGACGGTCTGGGTGATCAGTCGTCGTCGGGAATGCTCATCGTCGCCGCACTGCAGACGGTCACTGCGGTGCTGGCGTTCCTCACCGTTCGCGCGGTCTGGATCCGCGCGGCCTGGAGCACGTTGGTGATCACGCTATGGGGCGCCGTCTCGGCGGTGATGATCGTGCTGCTCGAGTCGTTGCTGGAGCTCGGGCGCGACGCGCGGGGTGGGTTGATCACCGGCGCGCTGGTGATCCTCGCCGTTGCCGCATGCAGCGCCTGGTACGTGCGCCGCAGCCCCGGCGCGTCGCGCTGAGGCGGCGACACACCCACTCAGCGCATCCGGCCCCAGTTCACCAGTGGCAGCACGCGGTGTGAAGCCTGGTCGGCGATGATGTTCACCACGCCGACCTGCGCGCCGTGCAGCGTGCGCGCGTAGTTCAGGATGCCGATGGTGAGGCCACGCTGCGTGCCACGCACGTAGTTCACGGCGCTCACCGACGCGCCGCGGAAGCTGCCGCCGCGCTCGACGCGGAACATCAGTGGTGCAAGCACGAACGCGTGCGCGTCCAGCGAGCCGACCATCGGCGCCAGGAACCCGCCGACGAGTTTCGGCGCACCGAGCCCCACGCCGGCCACACCGATGCCCGTCATGGTGCCGCCTGCGCCGGCACCGATGCCGCTGATCGTCAATCCGGTCACGTTGCCGCCAGCGCCACTGCCGACGCCGGAAATCGCAATGCCGGTCAGGTCGCCGCCGGTACCGACGCCGATGCCACCGATCGACAGGCCGCTGAGGCCACCTGCAGCGCCGACACCGATGCCACCGAGCGCGCTGCCGCGCAGCCTGCCACCAAAGCCTGCGCCGATGCCTCCGATGATCAGGCCACGACCGTTCCCGCCGCCGCCGGCACCGATGCCGCCGAGTGCAATGCCTTCCACGTCCCCGCCACTTCCGACGCCGATGCCGCCCACCGCCAGCCCGCGCATGCCACCGCCGCTGCCGACGCCGACCCCGCCCAGCGCGATGCCGCGCATGCGTCCCGTGGCCGAGGCGCCAAGTGCACCGATTGCGATCCCATCGATCGCGCCCGCGCCCGTCATCGGCACGCCCAAGGCGAGTCCACTGACGGTGCCCGTGGCCGGCTCGTACGGCTGCCAGATGGTGAGGTTGACCCCGCGCACCCGCTGCAGCCCACGATCGCGGAAGTTGATCCGCAGCCCGTCTACGCGTGGATGATTACCGATCGCGACGGCGCGTGCCGTCGTCCCTGTCGCCGGGCTCGCCCCGGCGTCCTGCGCACGCAGCGGGCGCGGTGCCACGGTCGCGCCGACCACGGCGCCGATCATCAGGACTGATGTGCGTCGCATGATCATGAGTCGTCCGTGCGATGGAAAAGGTGCGACAGGCGTCCCGTCTCTACGTCCGGCCTCGATCGCTGTTTCACGTCCCGTACTATGATTCACGGGTGCGACCCGACGACGTCCTCCTGACTGCCTTCACGCAGCTGCGTGCGAACAAGTTCCGCGCATTCTTCACGCTGCTCGGCATCATGGTGTCCGTCGCCTTCCTGGTGGCCGTCATCGCCATCATCCAGGGCATGAATTCGTACGTCAGCGAACAGGTGGCCGGCTCGCTGATCGGCAAGGACGTGTTCCAGGTGCGGCGTGGCCCGATCTCGCTCGGCCTGGTGGACGACGAGATGCTGCGCAGCATCCAGAAGCGACCGCGGATCACGCTCCAGGACGCGACGATCCTGCAGGACGCGCTCCCGGACGCCGCCGCCATCAGCCTGCAATCGGGCTGGCCGACCCCGCTGGCCGACGTGGCATGGCGCGATCGCGAAGTGGGCAGCGCCACGGTCTTCGGCGTGACAGCCGAGTTCCAGCGCGTGCAGGACTACGCGTTCCAGTCCGGCCAGCCGCTCACCGATCTGGATGTCCGCGAGCGGCGCCGCGTGGTGGTGATCGGTCACGACATCGCCACCAACCTCTTCGACGGCGTGGACCCAATCGGTCAGGTGATCCGCATCAAGGGGCAGCAGTTCACCATCGCCGGCGTGGCCGCACCCAAGGGTCGCGTGCTCGGCCAGAGCTTCGATGGCTTCATCCTGATGCCGATTCCCGCCTTCGAGGCGATCTACGGCCGGCGACTCACCACCACCATCAGCATCAAGATGACCGATCCGGCGGCGATCCCCGCGGCGATGGATCGTGCGCAGGAAGCGATGCGGCTCGCCCATCGCCTGCGGCCCGGTGAACCCGACGACTTCAGCATCGAGACCGCCGACGCGCTGGTGGACTTCTGGAAGAAGCTCACCAAGACGCTCTTCTCCATCATTCCGGCCGTCGTCGCCATCGGTATCGTGGTCGGCGGTGTGGTGATCATGAACATCATGCTGATGTCGGTCACCGAACGCACCCGCGAGATCGGCATCCGCATGGCCGTCGGTGCCTCGCGCCGCGACATCCGGCATCAGTTCCTGGCCGAATCGGTGGCGGTATCGGCACTCGGTGGATTGCTTGGCCTGGCGCTCGGTGCCTCGCTGGCGTGGCTGGTGGCCGCGCTGTCACCGCTGCCCGCCCGCGTCACGCCCTGGTCCATCACGGTCGCATTGGCGCTCGGAGCCGGCGTCGGCGTGCTGTTCGGCGTCTACCCTGCCGCCCGCGCCGCGCAGCTCGATCCCATCGACGCGTTGCGCGCGGAGTAGCAGATGCCGGCGACCAAGCGTGCCGTCTCGCAGCTCGGGCAGAACGTCGTCATCGCGCTGACCGCCATTCGCAGCAGCAAGCTGCGGTCGGCACTCACCATCCTTGGCGTGGTGATCGGCGTGTCCACCGTGATGACGATGGCCTCGCTGGTACAGGGCATTCGCGACCAGATCGTGCGCACGATCGAGATCGCCGGGCCGACCACGTTCTACGTGCTGAAGGTGTTCTCGCAGACACCGGTCAACCCCGATCGCCAGCCGAAGTACATCCGCATCCGGCCAGACCTCAGCCTGGCCGAGGCCGACCGCATCCGGCAGCTGCCCGGCGTCCGCTACGCGTCGTTGTGGGGACAGGCGTTCGCGCGCGTGGAGTACGAAGGCACGCGCACGCAGAACGTCGCCATCTTCGGCGCCGATGCCGGCTTCACCACCATCCAGGGTGGCGAACTCTCGGCGGGCCGATGGTTCACGCATGCCGAAGAGATGGGCGGCGATGCGGTGGTGGTGCTGCGTGACGTGATCGCCGAGAAGGTGTTCGGACGTGTCGATCCGATGGACAAGATGGTCCGCGTCGGTGGACGCCCCGCACGCGTGATCGGTATCTACGTGCAGCCCGGCAACATCTTCTCGCCGCCCGGCTCCGAGATCGGCGCGATCATCCCGTTCCGCATGCTCGACGCGCAGTTCAAGCTGGACAAGACGAACGGACTGTGGATCCCGGTCAAGCCGGCACCGGGTGTCAGCGTGGATGACGCGCAGGCCAGCGTCACCGTCGCCCTGCGCTCCGGCCGCAAGCTGCGGCCGCGCGACCGCAACACCTTCGACCTCGTCACGCAGGATCAGGTCCTCGACACCTTCAACAGCATCACCAGCGTGTTCTTCGTGGTGCTGATCGTGCTGTCGAGTGTCGCGCTGCTGGTGGGCGGCATCGGCGTCATGGCGATCATGATGGTCTCGGTCACCGATCGCACGCGCGAGATCGGCCTGCGCAAGGCGCTCGGCGCCACCACCAGCGACATCCGGCTGCAGTTTCTCGTGGAAGCCGCCACCCTCACCGGCATTGGAGGCCTGATCGGCGTCCTCACCGGCGGCGCATTCGGCAAGCTGGCGACGGTGCTCCTCGACATCACCACCGGCTTCCCCGTCACGTTGACGGTGGTGGCCGTCACGTCGTCGATCGTCGTCGGCGTGCTGTTCGGCATCATTCCGGCCAATCGGGCCGCGCGGCTGGATCCGGTGGACGCACTGCGGTACGAATGACCGCACGCGCCTAACAGCGTTCGGCGAGGAGCGACCGTCAGAACCCGCGCGCCTTGAGGAACACTTCCCACAGCGGGGCATCGCTGCGGACACCGAGCAGCAAATACTCCAGCGCGGCGAGCGCGATCAGCATCGCCAGCAGGGCGCGGCTCTGGCGCAGAAAACTGTCCTTGGCCTGCCAGCCGTGCCACCAGAACAGCAGCGCGATGCCGAGCGCGGTGAAGAACGAGACCGGCAGCCAGCCGGTATTCTCCGGAGGCCCGTAATACGACAGCAGGAACTGCAGGTGCGGCGGCAGGAATCGCGCGCCGGGATTGGCCACGCCGAAGAAGATGTTCAGCTTCGCCACCTGCAGCACTGCCCAGTAGGTCGCCAGGGCGACGAAGCCAAGCCGGTTCGGTGACCGGCGCACGTGCATCCAGCTCACGAACAGCAGCAGCACGCAGAGCAGTTCGTGCCACAGCAGCGAGACGATCGCCTCGGCGGCACGGATCAGCGTCGGCTCGCCGGCCACGCTCGCCTCGCCACCGGGGCCCACGATCCAGCCGCCATACAGGCCGACGTTGATCCACATCCAGATCGCCGTCGTGGCAAGGAAGGTGCGGCGCGCCGACGATGCCGTGCGGAGCGAGCGCTGCGCGTGGAGTTCGTAGGCCGCCCAGATCGCGACACCGGTCGAGACCACCCACGCCGCCAGCTTCGTCCACTCGTTGCGCTGCAACGCGACGATCACGCCCGTCACCAGCCACCAGAAGCCGACCACCGCCAGCGTGCCCTTCCCCACGGCGCTCCAGTGATCGTGCCACCAGGCTGCCCACGGGCCGCGCACCGGCGATGCCGCCGGCGTACTCGCGATCGCGTCAGGTGGCGGCGTCATCCCACTTCCTTCGCCAGCGCCACCGCGCCCGCAATCGCACGCGCATCCACCACCGGCAGCGGCACGTAGCGGGCACCGAGCGACTCGGCGATGCGACGCGCCATCGGCTCCGGTCGCGGTGAGGTGTCGATCAGCACCGACGCCAAATTGCTCTGACGGAACTGCGTCGCGGCATCCAGCGCATCGCGCATCGACTCGGCGCGACCACCCTTGCCATCACGTGCCACGTTGGCCCGACCATCGGTGAGGAAGACCACCACCGGCAACGTGCCCGCCCGACGCGCCGAGACGCCGGCGATGATCGCCGTGTCGATCGCCGTCGCCAGTGGCGTTCCGCCACCGCCGGGCAACGACGCCAGCAGCTTGCGTGCACGCGCCAGCGCACGCGTCGGTGGCAGCAACACCTCGGCCGTCGTACCGCGGAATGCGATCAGCGACACGCGATCGCGTCGCGCATAACTCTCGGCCAGCAACGCCTCCACCGCACCCTTCGCTTCGCCCAACCGCTGCGCGGCCGCCGAGCCCGAGGCATCCACCACGAAGATCACCGACGTGCCCGCGCGCTCGACGTAGCGACGGATGCGGAAATCGTCGCGTTCCACGATCAACGATCGCACCGGCAAGTCGCGCAGCGCGCTGGCGCGTGCCCGCGCACGCTGCCATGGCGCGGCCGCGCGCAACGTTTCCAGCACGTGCAGGCGTCGCACGCCATCCGGTGTGCCGCGACGTGCGGCCACCTGTCGCCCTCGCGTCCAGCTTTCCTTCTCGGCGCCGGCGCGACCCAGTTCCTGACTCGGACGCTGCGAGCGCGCCAGCAGTTCGGCCAGCAGTTCCGGCGGAAGGGCGGCCGTCACGGCCTCCACCAGACGGTCGTCCAACGTCCGATCCTCCAACTGATCCGGCGGTGTGTCCTGCGAGGTGGCGTCCGGCGGCGACGGCTCGGGTGGCGCTTCCTGCTCCGGCGTTGCCTCGTCTGGCGACTCCTGCTCCGGCGGTGGCGGCATGCGCGTGGCGCGCGGAGCGAGCACCAGCTGGGCCGCCAGCGCCACGTCCTCATCCTCCACCGCGCTGCGATCGTCCAGCGCGGCCAGCGCGCGAGATGTCCAGAGCGCCTGCCGCGCTGCACGCTCCGACGCGATGCCGAAGGCCACGCAGAGTGTCCCGAGTCCGATCATCACCTCGTCCGACGCGTGCACGTGCGCGACCAGTGCGCGTGCGGCAGCGATCGTCGCCGCATCCGGCAGCATCGTCTCGTCCACACGCACGTCGCCATCCAGCACCAGCGCCAACCGGTCACGCAGTGGCGGCGCCACCCCCCACACATCTTCCTCGCTCTCGTCGATCGCGATCAGCGTGAACTCGGCCTCGAACTCGGCCCGCACGCCATCGCGAAGCACCTGGGCGATACCCGTGTCGAGCACCGCACCAAGACGCGCCTGCGTGGCGACCGGCATGCGCTCGATGAGCGGGATCACCACCATCCCACCATGCGCCTCGGCCACCACACCGCGCTCCGCCACCGGGGTGCCGCGCGCGATCGTTGCCGCCAGGTCGAGTCCACCGAAGATGCGATCGTCGGTGGCAGAGGATGGCAGTCGCAGCACGCGCATGGTGGTCGGCAGTCGCGCCCTGAGCGCCGCGATCCACTGCTGCGCGCCAGCCGACGAATCACGCAGGACGATGCCACCGATGTGCGCA
>JANMON010000110.1:0-4991 GCA_031369265.1 Gemmatimonadaceae bacterium
CGGGGCCGGGTATTCGGTGGTGCAATGCAGCACGGTGATCGCGTCACGCTCGCAGCCGCCGCGTTCGAGTGCGTCGATCGCGGCTTCCACCTCGCCCAGCGTCGCCATCCCGGTGCTCAGCAGCACCGGCAACCCGAGTCGGGCCACGTGCCGCAGGTACGGCAGGTTGGTCAGCTCACCGGAGGGTACCTTCACTGCCGACGGCTGCAGCGTGACCAGGAAATCCAGGCTTTCGCTGTCGAACGCCGTGCTCAGGAAGGTGATGCCACGCTGCGCCGCGTGCGAGGCGAGGGCGTGGTGCGCCTCCGCTGACAGTTCCAGCGCGCGAAGCATTGCCAGCTGCGGATCATCGCGGCCGGTGGTGCGCACCTGATACGCCGCCTTGCGCGCCGTGGCCGTCACCAGCCGGTCCGCACGAAACGTCTGGAACTTCACCACGTCGGCGCCGGCATCGGCCGCCGCATCCACCAGCGCATGGGCGTCTGCCGGCACGCCATCGTGATTCACCCCAGCCTCGGCGATGATCAGGACGCGGCTCATGGCGTCACCTGCAGCACCGGCTTTGCCGGTACGCGCGCGTGCGCGGCCACATCACGCGCCACGCCAGCGCCCATGGTGATGAAGGCCCCGTCGTGCACCTGCACGCCCGGCCGGATCACGGCACCGCTGCCCACGAACACGTCAGCGCCGATGCGGACACCACCGTTGAGGATCGCACCCGTCGCCACGTGGCAGTGATCGCCCACGATCACGTCGTGCTCGAGCAACGCCCGCGTATTCACGATGCAGTGTGCGGCGACAGTCACGTTCGGCCCGAGCACCGCGTCGTGCATCACGATCGTCCCACGGCCCACGCATGCGTGGCGGGAGACATGCGCGCGCGGCGAAATGATCGTCGGCAGCTCGAAGCCCAGCTGCTCCAGCACGGTCACCATCCGGCGGCGGCCCGAGGTATCGCCCACGTGCCCGATCGCGATCAGCGCCGCGTCATGTGTGGCGCGAAGCGTCGTCAGCGCGTCGTCGTCACCAAGGACGGGATAGCCGAGGACCGTTTCGCCGGTGACGAAGACCGCATTCACGCTGCCGCCGATCGTGTAGCGGCCGGTGCTCTCGATGACGTCGATACAGGCACGCGCGTGACCACCACCGCCGACCAGCAGGATCCTGGGCGCGCTCATGCGCGTGCCTCGGACGCGGGGATCAACCCCGCGCCGCTGGGCAGGTTCACCAACCGTGCACCCAGCGACGTCGCCACCGGCAGAGGCATGGCGGAGCACGCACGGTACGGCGCCAGCTGGTGTAGCGGAGTCCAGACCGGCCGCAGTTGCGCACCATCGGCATTCGCCGACGCCAGCAGCAGGTCGCGCTCCGCAGCCTGGTCGTCGTCGAACAGCAACGCCTGCAACCACTGATTGCTGCGCGTCCCTTCAGGCTCGGCCAGCAGTCGAACGCCGCTCATTCCTTCGAATGCTGCGCGGTAGCGTTCGTGCAGCACCCGCTTGCGCGACAGGAACCCATCCAGCTGCGCCAGCTGCGCGCACCCGACGGCCGCGTTCAGGTTCGGCATGCGATAGTTCCAGCCCACCGCGTCGTGCACCACGTCCCACGCATGCGGCACACGTGCAGTGGTGGTGAGGTGACGCGCCCGGGCCGCAATTGCCGCGTCGTCGGTCAGGATCGCACCACCACCACCGGTGGTGATGATCTTGTTGCCATTGAAGCTCAGCACCCCGGCGGTGCCCCACGTGCCGGCGTGTCGGCCCTCACGCGTACTGCCCAGCGCCTCGGCGGCATCCTCCACCACCAGCAGGCCGAACTCACGGGCCACCGCCAGCAAGGCCGGCATCTCGGCCACCGCGCCGAAGACGTGCATCGGTACCATCGCACGAATCACGCGCTGCGTCCTTCGGTTCACGCAGCGTCCGTTGCGGTGCACGGTGTGCTCCCACAGGTACGCGCGCAGGGCCGCAGCATCGAGACCCAGCGTGTCGTATTCGCTGTCGGCGAAATGCGGCACAGCGCCCGCGTGAACCACGGCGGCGGCGGTGGCGGCGAAGGTCAGCGACGGCACGATCACTTCGTCGCCCGGCATCACGCCCACCGTCACCAGCGCTGCGTGTAATGCTGCCGTACCACTGGCTACGGCCACCACATGCCGCGCACCGGTGTACGCGGCCAGGTCCCGCTCGAACTCGGCCACGAACGGCCCGACCGTGGATACGAATGTGGACTCGATGCAGGCCGCCAGATTACGCTGCTCTTCACCTTCGAACACCGGTGTATGCAACGCCGCTGGCCCGTCGCCGATGGCGCGGCGAATGGCGTCCAGCGCAGCGGCGGCCGTGGCTCCGGCGACGAGCGTCGTCACAGCGCGTAGATCCCCGGCCGGTAGTGTGCCAGCGCACCCGGTGCGGTGAACCAGTCGATGGTCAGCTGTAGGCCGCGGCGGAAGCCGTCTAATCCGGCGAAGGCCGGCGTCCACTGCAGCAGTCGCTGCGCGCGCGCGTTGCACGCCCACAACCGCTCCACCTCACTGGCCGCAGGTCGCACGCGATGCTCGTCGGTCGCGATCGTGACATCGACCTGCATCAAGTCACCCACCAGCGACACCGCATCGCCGACGGAGATCTCGAATCCGCTGCCGAGGTTCACTACTTCACCGATCGCCGCCGGTGCATGCATCGCCGCGATGAAGCCAGCCACGGTATCGGAGACGAAGCTGAAGTCGCGCGTGGGCGTGGTGGCGCCGAGTGCGATCGAGCGCTGACCGGCGGCCAGTTGGGTGATCACCGTCGGCAGCACGGCGCGCGCCGACTGGCGAGGTCCGTACGTGTTGAACGGCCGGATCACCGTCACCGGCAGCGCGAATGACCGGTGGAATGACAGCGCCAGCTGGTCGGCGCCGATCTTGGTGGCCGCGTACGGCGACTGGCCCTGCAGCGGATGCTCTTCGGTGATGGGCACGAACTGCGCCGAGCCGTACACCTCGCTGGTGGAGGTGTGCACGACGTGCACGCCACCCAGTTCGCGCGCCGCCTGCAGCACGTTCAGCGTCCCCTTCACGTTCGTATCCACGTACGCATCCGGCGAGTGGTACGAGAACGGGATCGCGATCAGTGCCGCCAGGTGCAGCACCACGTCGCAGTCGCGCATCGCGCTGCGCACGCCATGCGGATCGCGAATGTCGCCGGCCACCACTTCGAACCCGTCGCGGACGTCAGCCGCGGCATGATCCAGCCAGCCGCGCGAGCCGAACGAGTTGTAGAAGGTGAACGCGCGCACATCATGTCCGGCGCGCACCAGCGTCTCGACCAGGTGCGACCCGATGAATCCATCGGCACCCGTCACCAGCACGCGCGTCATGCGCGCACCGCGACCGGCACGGTGAGAGCAGCCGCGAGACGGCGGCGATGGACGACGACGATCTGAGCCGAACAGGACATGGGCGGGGCGTCGGGAAGCGGGAGTGTCCGAGCCTGCCAAACACAAGAAGCATGCCTTGTGTAAAACGTTGCCGGGCAACGCTTTACGATTTGTCGGTGGTGGCGCGTCGGGCACCATTCACGGCATCTCTTTCCCGAATGCGGCACATGCTGCCGCCCGGCGACGGGCGTGAGTCAGTGCGGCGCCGGCTCCAGCACCAGTGCCGCATGCCACGCCGCCTCTGCTTCATCGGCCCCCAACGGCACTGCCATCGGGTCCGGACAGACGCGCGCACCCTGCAGCACCACATCCACGATCCGATCCAGGTGCGCGTCCGTGCCCGGCCGCAATGCATCCAGCGACGTGTAGGCCGGGCGCGACGTCGAGAAGTCGGGCATGTGAACCAGCGGGAACGGGATCATGTAGCGGTACAGCGCCATGTAGGCGAAGCGGAACGCCGCGATGCGACGGGCGCGCGACGCCGACTCGCCTTCGCCGCGGAGATAGCTCGTCAGCAACGCATCGTATTCGTCGGCGTGCGACACCTCGTCGGTGAAGCCGTGGCCGGACGAGAAGGTGGATGCCGCCAGGAACGACTGCTGCCCGCGGCAGGCCGCCTCCAACGCCACCGTGCTCACGTAGGCCAGCGACGCGATCGCGATGTCCATCAGCGTATAGCTGCTGATCTCGTCGTCGGGCCACACCATCCGCACGTTCGGGGGGACGCGTGTGGCGAACCCTTGCAACCACGCCAGCTGCCCCGCGTTCCGACCGGTGGAGACCTTGCCACCGGTGTTCGGATGTACGCGCACCACCACGTCGACACCGGGGTTTTCCCCGGCCCACGCCGCGGTGCGCTCCAGCCACGCTTCCTGCGAACCGAACACGCTGCCGTATTCCTTCGACGCGATGTATTCGTCCTCACTCGACGTGTACACCACCACGCACGGTGCACCATCGCGCAGCGCCAGCCGAGCCCGCACCAGGTCCACCGGGCCAGGCGCAGCGGAGAACGCCACCCAGTTCAGGTTGCGGCCATGCGCCCGATCGGCGAGCCACTGCGCCACCTGCTCACACTCCGCAGCCGTCAGCGGCACGTCGCGCCAGCGCGACCACGCCTCACGAATCGGCTGCAGCGACAGGCAATCGGCGTTCTCCGCCAGGTACAGCGTCTCGGTGAGCCACCCCCGTTCGTGTGTCACCACCCGCACACCGGCCGCACGTGCCAACTCCAGCGCCACGCGCGTGCTGGCCATGCGCCCGTTGAACTGCAGCAGCACGTCCGGCTGCCAGTCCGTGATCACGCGCTGCATCGCAAACGCCGTCAGCAGCCCACCTTCGAGATAGGCCCGCATCACCCGCGCATGCTCGGCCTCTGCCGGGTCCACGCGATTGGTGCGGAAGTGGCTGTGCACCGACGACACCACCCACGCCCCCAGCGTCCACTCCTTCCATCGCGCCGTCAGCAACGCGGCGGCGGGCAACGTCGCTGCCCACTCGGCCGCCAGTGCGCGTTCCGCGTCCGTCACATGGCTCGACAGCCACTCGTGCGGGAACTTCATGTTCTG
>JANMON010000118.1:0-14153 GCA_031369265.1 Gemmatimonadaceae bacterium
CCAGCGCGTAGGATCCTCAACCTTTTCCTCCGGTGTCGCCATGCTGACTTCCTTCCTTCGCCTGTTCGCCCTGCGCCCGATCCTCGCCGGCTCGCTGCTCGGCATTCCGATCCTGACGCTGCTGATCCTGGGCCTGGCGACAGTGGTGCTGTTCAAGATCCTGCTGTTCGTCGTCCTGCCGATCGTACTGTTCACGATGCTGGTGCGCGCCGTCACGCGGCCAAGTGCGCCACACGCGGCACATGTGCCACACACGCCGGCGGAGCCGATTCAGACGATGTGAGGGTGCGCGGCGCGCTGCGCCGCACCGCCCGACGACAGACGCCCGCGCTCCAGACTTTCGGAGCGCGGGCGCTTTGTCATCGGAACATGTCGAAGTTGCCCAGCAACCACCACAGGATCAGGAAGATCAGCACAGTGGTGAAGCAGCCGCCTCCCAGTTTCTTCGCCCCATATCCGGCAGCCAGACCGCGCAGCAGCTTGCTCATTGCCCGAACTCCTATGTCGTACAGGTGACGCTCGCATCACTGCGAGCTGATCGCTGGAAGACCGTCGATCACGTCCACGGCCCGCGCGTTGCATAGACTGCTGACGAGTCGTTCACGCAGTCATCGCGTCCAGCACGGAGTTGCATCATGAACTACGGACCTCGACATCAGCAGGATTCGATCCCTGTCGTCCTTCCCCTTCTGCTCGCCACCGGAGCGCTGAGCCTGCTCGCGATCGTGTGGCGCCAGCGCACAGCACCGCGCAACGAACGACACCTCGACGCGCCGGCTACCACGCGCCGTCTGCGACGCCGCCGCACACATCTCGAAACCGGCATCGACACACAGCCAGCCAGCGAGGGCAGCGGCGCACTGGTCCACCGGCGTTACGAAATCGAACTCCCGGATCGTGCCGTCACGCGCGACATCGTCCTGCGCCTCATGCAATTGCACCTCACCGAACTCGCTCCCGCTGCGCTGGCGAACTTCGAGAAGACCGAAGGCACCGACGAAGTGTTTCGCGTCGGCGATGAATACGAGATCACCATGCTCGGCCCGTGGAACGGTCGCGTGCGTGTGGCCGAGATGACGCGCGACAGCTTCACCCTCGTCACGCTCGAAGGACATCCCGAGGCGGGACACATCACGTTCAGCGTGCAGGAGGATGCCATCTCCTCCGGGAACCTCCTGGTGCGCATCGAGTCGTGGGCCCGCTCGCGCGACGCACTGGTGGCGGCCGCCTACGGTGCGCTGCGCATCGGCCGACAGGTGCAGACGGAAGTGTGGATCACGTTCCTCCAGCGCCTCGCGGTGCTGGCCGGTGTCTCCATCCGTCCGGAAGTCAGCATCACCACCGAGTCGGTGTCCGAACCCGCCGCCGACGTCGCCCACGATGGCTGACGGCACCGCGCTCGACGAAAAGCTTGCCAAACGCCTCGCCGAGATCGGGTTGATGGAACCCACGATCGATCTCGCGAAGCGCGACAGCTTCGTCGCTGCCGCCGGATGGCACCTGGACGCACGCGAAGCCCCACTGCCTGCCGAACCGCCAGGTCCACCGTTGACGGATGGTCCCTTTGCCGCCGCCTGTGCGATCCTGTCGCAGTACACCTTTCCCCCGGCACGCTTGATCCGCGGCCGCTTCGATCCGGCCGCACCGCTCGCCAATCGCGCGATGCTGCTCACCGCTCGCTTCCTCTGGATGACGTTCGAGCTGCCCGTGCGCGTCAGCCGCGTGATCGACATCACCCGCGACGGCCACGACGGACAGGAATACGCCTGGGGATACAGCTACCAGACCCTGGCCGGCCATCTCGAGCGTGGCGAGATCACCTTCGAGATCGTCAAGCACCTCGCCAGCGGTGCGGTTGCGTTTCGCATCCACTCGTTTTCCCAGACCGGCCACATCGCCAACCTGGTGCACCGGGTGGGATTCCGGCTCGTCGGCCGCCGGCTGCAGCGCCGGTTCGCCGAAGAGTCGCTGCGGAACATGCAACTCCTGGTCGGCGCGCAGGCCGTTCCCGCCGCGAACGACGCACCACGGCGCGCAGTGTGATCACTGCGCGCCGTGCTCGATCACGTCAGCGAGCCGTCATGGGACGACGTTGCGCCCGGTCACGAGTCCGACGATCAGTGCGATCACGGCGAACACGATGAAGATCAGGAACAACGTCTTGGCAATGCCCGCCGAGGCGGTGGCGACGCCGCCGAAGCCGAACAGGCCGGCGATCAGCGCGAGAATGAGGAATGCAAAGGCCCAGCGCAGCATGGTGTGTCTCTCGGGTTATGCCGCCGACGCCCGTGGCCGCCGTGTGCGGCCACGGGCGTTGTGGCTCAGCGGCCGAAGTCGGTGGATTCGTGGCGCGCCTCGTACTCCGTCACCTCGCGCTCCTCTTCATCACGACCCTTGCCGTAACGCGCCTGGATGGTGCCGATGAGCTGGTCACGCTTGCCGGCGATGACATCCAGATCGTCGTCTGTCAGCTCGCCCCACTGCTCACGCACCTTGCCCTTCGCGTTCTTCCAGTTGCCTGCGATCGTATCCCAATTCATGGCATCTCCGAGGATTCGGTGACAAACGGAAAAAGGCGTGACGGCGGGCCAATACCGGCTCACCTTCACGCCTTCGACTGACAGGAATGCACCCGTCCGCCAAGGTGCACTGACCCATGGTCAGTGCTGTGTTTCCACACCAGTTACGAAAGCAAGTTCTGTGCTAGGTCGCATGAGGGCGATGCACCCGCATCGTCGCGCCCACGGCTCAGTTGTATTGCAGCAACAATTCGAGGCGCTGACGCAACTCGGCAAGCTGCTTGGACTTGAATGCGTGTTTCGTTTCCTCGAGTACTTCCACCGTATGCTGGATCGCCGACGTCAGCTGTGAGCCGCGCGGGCAGTTCATGATCTGACACGCATGGGCATCCACCGGTGCTCCCGCCAGCGCACGCCCCAGCTGCTCGAGATCGGTGAGCGATCCCATCACGTTGCGCAGTGCGAGTGACAGAAACGTGTCCGCCGTCGGTGCACCGGGCCCACGTTGCGTCGCCAGCTGGTCGTATCGCAGCCGCATGTCGTTCAATCGCAGTTCGGCATCCTGCATCGCACGGAACGAGCGGAAGCGTGTGACGGCGGCGTCCACCCGCTTCTCCAGTTCCGCAAACACGACCGGCTTGGTAAGGTAGGCCGCCACGGGCAACTCGATGCTTGCCACGGCCGAGCGCACGCTCGGGAAACCGGTCAGGATGATCACCGGCAAGCCACCGCGAACCTGCGCCACTCGACGGACCAGTGCGAGGTCGCTGTTGCCCGGCATCTCCAGGTCGGTGATCAGCAGGTCGAACTGCTCGTCCACCACCAGCTCGAGCGCCCGCTGCCCGTCGCTCGCCGTCGCCACCTCGTATCCCTCCCGACGCAACAGGTCGGCCGTGGATTCGAGGAAGGTCGGCTCATCATCGGCAATCAGGATCCGGCCGCGCGTCATGCACTCACTCCGTTCACGGGGGGTTCGGCCAGCGGAATCCGAGCGATGAACTCGGCCCCGCCGCCAACTGCATCGATCACTTCAATACTGCCGCCGGCCGCATCGACCGCCCGACGGACCAACGACAGGCCCAGCCCCATGCCACCAGTGGACAACTGCGATGGCTTGGTCGACACGAACGGATCGAAAATGCTCTCGCGCAATTCGTTTGGCACACCCGGACCCTGGTCACGCACCCGCAGCACGAAGTCGCGGCCATCGATCGCCCCCGACACCACCACGCGCGAACCCGCCGGCGACGCCTCGATCGCGTTCTGCACCAAGTTGTAGATGCACTGCCGAAGGATCGAATCCGACAGTCGCACCACCGCCGCCACGCCACCGAACTCAACCGAAATCGACACGCCGGCATTCCGGTTCACCTGCTCCAGGAACGCCACCGCGTCGCCCACCACCGTCTGCACCGGCGCATGCGTACTCGATTCGGTTTCCGGACGGTAGGTCTCGTACAGCTGCCGGGTCACCTGGCTGATGCGCTGAACCTCCCGCTCGATCGCACCAACGTACTTGATGTGCGGGTGCGTGGGTGGGATGGCATCCTTGATCAGCAGGAAGGCGCTCTGAATGCCGGCCAGCGGATTGTTGATCTCGTGCGCGATGCGCGCCGCCAGCCGCCCCATCGTGCTCATCGTCTCGGCCTGCCGCAGCGACTCCTCGGCATGACGACGGTCGGTGACGTCGGCGAACATGCCCAAGAGGCGCAGCGGCTGCCCAGTGGGCGAGCGGAGCACGACACGTCCGCGATCGATGAAGTCGTGCCACCGGCCTGCCGCGCTCTTCACGCGGTACTGTGCGTCGAAGGCGTCGGCTCGCGACTCGAGGTGATCGGTGAGTCGGTTCTCGACCATCGTGCGGTCCTGCGGATGCACCAGCGACAGCCAGTCCTGCATGCGGCTGTGCTCCTGTCCCGAGCCGTAGCCCAGTCGGCCCCAGAGCTGCGGTGAGCGCGTCACCACCCCGCTCAGCAGGTCCCACTCCCAGAGTCCGTCGGTGGTGGACTGCAGCGCCTTGTCGATGTGGGCGCGCTCTTCGAGCCGGGCGCTCTGTGACACCGACTGCGCCAGGCGCAGCGCCACCGCCAGCAGGACTGACACCGCGATACCCAGCAGCAGCACCACGTCGCTGAGCCGAGAGGGAGTCACGGGCGTGGCGCCCGGCGATGGCCACACGCCGACTTGCCACCCGGGACCGTTCGCCATCATCGGTTCGATCATCAGCAACCGGCTGCTGATCGCCGGTGGCGGCGACGAGCTGCGGAACCAGCGGTCACGATTCCCGATCGCCATCTGGAAGCCAAGCAGCGTATCGGCCAGGATGGCGTCGAGCACCTTGCCGGAGTTGATCACACCGGTGAACAGGTCGGCGCACTGCGTACCACGGCACCGCGGAATCACCATCAGCGCGCGCGACGAGTCGCCATCCACCGGGATGAACGAGGTACGCTCACCCTCCGCGCGCAACGATGCCGCATTCCGCCGGAGCGTAGCGAGAATGGTGTCCATCGATGACGGTGTGGTGAGCGAGTCGCGTGCGCGCAAGACGCCCACACTGTCCGTCCAGACCACGGTCTCGAGTCCGGAGACGTCCTGCGTGATCTGCGACACGACGGACCGCCATGCCAGATCGGGTGTCACGCTGTGCCCTGCCAGGCGCCGCAGCGTACGCTCCGCGACCGAGAACTGCCGAGTCACCGCCGACTGCGTCGCACGCGCCCTGACGCGACTCAGTTCAGCGAGGTGCGCGTCCTCGGACATCAGCAGCGATCGCCAGATGAAGAGGACGGTGACGAGCGAGCCTGCACCGACGGATAGTGGTAGCCAGGCCGGCGGTGGCGCAAAGCCGGATTGTTTCGTCCACGCCAGCGCGTTGAAATGGGTGGCGACGACGATCGCGCAGAGGGTGCTCTGCAGCGACGAGCCGAGCAGCGGCCCGTATTGGACCCCTTCGAGGAACCCCATCGCCTGCCCTGCCACCACGGTGGTGGCCAGCAGCATCACGATGCCGCCGGTGGCCGCCAGTGCGATCGACGACCACAATCCGCGGTTCCGAGAAATGACGGAGAGGAGTCCCACCGCACCGAGCGTCACGAACACGGCGCTCGCCAGCGGCATCTGACCCACAGGTTCGCCGTGCCAGTTGGTGTTCCGCGGTGCACTTACGCCGGCGATCGGCGACCAGAGCCAATCCAGGCCGATCGCGTGCTGCACCGGCAGTGTGCCGGCGAGCAGTGCGACGATCGCCCAGAACACCGCCTGAGCTCTATGGCGCGGAAACGGAGAGACGTAGATCCCCGCGCCGAGCGCGAACAGTCCGATCGCCGATCCCAGCCGGAACGGCGGAAACGACCGGAGTGGCTGCACCAGCCACCAGATGTCCGCGGCCCACCCGATCAGTGCCGATCCGGCGACCGTCATGAGCATGATGCCGACCCAGCGAGCGGTGCTCGCGGACATCACCGCGCGCGACCACGCCAGAAAGCGGGGTCGGAATGCCAGCAGCCTACTGACGACGTGACGCAACGAGGGGGTGGACAGCGCGGCTCCCTGCGATGATGAAGCGGACTCCGCAACAGCACATCAGTCTACGCGACCGCATCCGAGCGCTGATACCCGAGCGTGTCCGCGTGCTGCGCGGAGGGAAACTGCAGCGCGAGTGTTCCGATGCGGGCCATGGACTGTTCCAGAATCTGCACGGATCGGTCCACTCCAGCCTGCCTCGCAAACCGGAGCGCGAATCCACACGAACCCATCAGGAAGATCTGTGCCTGTTCCAGCGTGGTCAGGATCTCCGCGTCGCGCTCGGGCGATGCCGCCGAGGACCGCACAATCGTCAACGCCCGGAAGAGCGAGCGCGTCAGGTCACCATCCGATCGGTCCCGACGGACGAGCACGTCACCGAGAATACCGTCGAGGTGGGCGAGATGTTCACCGATCACCGCCTCGAATCGGCGGAGGAGCATGGCGCACCCATCCGACACCAGCAGCGTCCGAAAGACCGGCAACGTGACGAAGAGACTGACACTCCCATCGTGCAGTTCTCCCAGCTCTTCCGCGAACTGACCTCTGATGACCGGAACGAACATTGGAAACTCCTTGGCGTCCGGCGCGATTTGTCAGCGGCCGGATAGAGGATATGAAAAAGCGCGCACGACTCCGAGAGGAATCATCCGCGCCTTCAACTGACGAGCCCGTTGTCTCGTCCGCCAAGTTCACTCGGTCCGGCTGAACACCGACCGAGTGCGTCGAAATAACTGTCTGGAACCCGACGCCGCAAGTCTCCCGGCGTGAAATGTCAGTTGGGCGGCGAACCGCTGGCGCCCGCATCGGAAAACGAGATCGCCATCAGCTGCCCATTCGGTCGCGACGTGAGGATGAAGGTGTAGGCAGTACCGGACGTCAGCCCCATGCTGCGCAGTGCGAGCACCGGCGGACCTCCCAGTTCCCGACGGAACGTGAAGCCCGCCGTCGTCGGCGCCACATCCTTGAACCCTGCATCTCCGCCGTACTCCAGGTTCGCAAAGAGCGGATCGGTGGCACCTGTCATCGCCACGGCCACGTCATCCAGCGCTGGCGCGGCGTGGATCACGCGCACCCTTGCGCGCCCCTCATCCGGCACCAGGTCATCGCGGATCACGCGCATCGTCGTGCCGCCATTGCGATCCGACAGCGCCACCACCGTATACCGCAGACCATCCTGCAGCCGATGGTCGGCGTTCGCGACCATCGCCGGCGAACCGCTCCGGCGCAGCATGAAGCGGATCGTGTTGTCGGCCACCTCCACGTACGGCGACACCCCGCCGAACGGCACGTTGGCCACCAGCGAGACGGAATCGCGCAGCACCTCCAGCCCTTCGCGCCCCGGCAGCGCGTTCGCCAGTCGCACCATCGAAGTGCCGTGCTGCTCCGCCTTGCGCCCCGATGGCGACAACGACGAACCGTTCTCCGTCATCGAGACGATCGCGTCCGCCGTCGGAGCCTGCTGGCAGGCGTAGGCCAGGAAGCCGACGAACAGCAATCCGCTCAGCGGCAGCAACCATCTGGTTCTCATGCGGGCATTCCGTTGACGTGACGAGACGGAGCGTACCGAGGCACCGCCGGCACCGCACACGACTCCACCAGCACGCGCATCACATGCACCGACGCGACAAAAGGCGGACGCAGCCCTGAGGCTGCAGCCGCCTTCTGCTCACGAGCCCGAGGCTCATGCGGAAAGGTGCCGTCAGCGCATGCGCGAGTCACGCCGACAGGAGAGGGCGCTGCACCAACCATGCCATCCGGCACGGCGCACTTCCTGCGACATGCGCTCCACACACGCGGCGCCCTGATCGGGGCAGATCGCCTGACGCATTCCACTGGGAGCATTCTGATGGCAGACAATTCGCACGGCGCGTCCCCCGACGACGCCACCGCACTCGGCACGCTGCGTGACATCGTGATGGCCATTCGCGTCGCGATGATCACGACCGAAGGCTCCGACGGCACGATGCACAGCCGGCCTATGTATCTGCAACAGGTGGAGGACGATGGCGATCTGTGGTTCGCCACGTCGGGTGGTTCACCACTCGCCGAGCAGGTGCGTGAGGACGCGCGCGTCCTCGCCACCTTCGCACAGCCCGACGACCACAAGTTCGCCGTCATCCGCGGCACGGGCGCAGTGGTGCACGATGCCGCCAAGGTCGAGGAGTTGTGGAATCCGGGCATGAAGGCCTGGTTTCCGAATGGGCCCACCGATCCCGAGATTGCGCTGGTGCACGTCCGCGCCGAACATGGCGACTATTGGGATGCACCCGGCGGGCCGGTGCGCATCGTCCAGTTCGCGGCCGCACTCCTCACCGGTAAGCGCCCGGATGGTGGAGATCGCGTACACATCGATCTGGGTGGCGCAAAGTCATCGTGATTCGGTGGCCGTTCGTGCAATGCATGAGTTGACGAACGCGGGACCACCTTTCATTATGGGCGCCTGACGGATCGGCATGGCGCAGCTCTTGCAAACCGGTTCGTCGACGTTGCAGTCACATGCGGAACCGATGCCGATCGGTTTCTTCCTTGTCGAATGAGCATCCGGTTCATCAGACGAAGGCGCGGAGGTGCCCCATGGGCACATGTCGCGCCTTTTCTGTCTTGCGGACCGGTTGCAGCGCTCACCCCTGGGTCACGCCGGACGTGCGTGACCTCGACGCGGCCCGAACCCTGAGTCGGGACGTGAGAAAAACCGCGTTCCAGCCGGAACGCACCATGGAGGCAATACGATGGCGCTGGCGACGATGCACGACCTGATGATTGCTGAACTGAAGGATCTCTACAGCGCGGAAACGCAACTCGTGAAGGCGTTGCCGAAGATGGCCAAGGGCGTCTCCGCCCCCAGCCTGCGCAAGGCCTTCGAGGATCATCTCGCGCAGACCCAGGAACAGGTCTCACGCCTCGAGCAGATCTGCGAGATGCTGGGTGTCAGTCCGCGCGGCAAGAAGTGCAAGGGTATGGAGGGCCTGCTCGAGGAAGGCACCGAGATGCTCGAGGAGGAAGGCGACGACGCGGTGAAGGATGCCGGCATCATTGCGGCCGCCCAGCGCGTGGAGCACTACGAGATTGCCGCCTACGGCAGCACGCTCGCCTTCGCCACGCTGATGGGCCACAGCGAGATCGCCGAGCTGCTCGAGACCTCGCTGAACGAGGAGAAGGCCGCTGACGAGCTGCTCTCCACCATCGCCGAGGAAGAAGTGAACGTCTCCGCCCCTGGCATGGAGGCCGAGGCGCTCGATGCCCCGGCCGGCGATGAAGATGCCGACAGCGAGGATGCCAAGCCCGCCGCGCGTCCCGCTGCAAAGAAGGCGTCGGGGCGCAACAGTAAGTAAGGCTGCCATGGCGAGGCGGATTGCAATTGATGGTGCGGGTGCAGCAGTGGGACGTCACACCGGCGTGCTGGCCGGTGTCGATGGAGGTAACGGTGAACGCTTCCGAGGCGTGACGCGACGCGGGTGACGGTGCACGACAGGAATGGGGCAACTGCGGCCGGACCCGCAGCTGCCCCATTTTTCGTCTTTGCCATGCTCGACCGCGTGCCGGGCACGAAAGCGAACCGGGACAAACGCGAACGAATCGCGTCTGCCCCGGCAACAGTCGTGCTCTATGCGGTGCATCATCTATGTGTTGCATCGAACGCGTGGACGTTACATCCCCCGCGGAGCGCTCGAGCGCTGCTTTCCAGATTGCTCTCCGACGCCTGCCAGTCCGACCCAGGAACACAAAAGGCGCGAGCCGAACTCCCGTGGGAGTCGATCCGCGCCTTCGACTGATGAATGCGTTCACTCATCCGCCAAGGGTGCCTTCACTGGTGAAGGCGATGTGTCCGACGCTTTTCCAGTCATGCAGCAACCGTGCCAGCGTCGTCGAGACGGGTCGTCAGGCCAGGCCGTTGGTGAAGCCTTCGCGAAACGACGGATACTGCGCTGACCAGCCGGTCGCCCGCAGCGCGTCATTGCTCACGCGCTGATCGTTCCGGCTTCGCTCGCCATCGTTGTCGAAGCGCAGACCAGCGGGATCGCGTCCCTCTTGCGCGGCAAGCCAGCGTGCCACGTCGGCGGCGAGCGTGGGTGATCCATCACTGCAGTTGAGCACCGGCGGCGCTCCAGCCACCCCTGCCAGGTGCAGCAGCGCGGCCACGATGTCGTCGCGGTGTGCGAGGTTCACCCAGTACTGGCCACGCTGCGGCAACGCCCCGGCGACGCGCATGCGCGCGCGTGGATCGCGCCCCGGACCGTAGATACCCGCCACGCGCAGCACGGTCGGACGTGCCGACGCGGATGCCAGCACGATGTCCTCGGCCCGGGCGAGCGACGCATTGCCCTCGCCGACTCCATCCCGCGGACTCGACTCCGTCACCACCACACCAGCACGACCGCCATACACACCCGTGCTCGACGTATAGAGTAACGCGCGAGCCCGCGACGCGGCCGCGATCGTGACCGCCGCCTGGGCGGCGGGCGGATAGGTATCGGCGTATCCTGCATCCGCGCGCGACGGGGCGACGGTCAGGATCACCACATCCAGGGAAGCCGGCAGCCCGTCCACACGACCCGACGACAGGTCGCCCCGCAACCACCGCACGCCATCGCCACCCTCCGTCGGCGTTCCGCGCCGCACGGCCCACACGTGGTGCCCGCGTGCCCCGGCTTCGCGCGCCAGCGCACCGCCCACGTAGCCGGCGCCAAGCACCGCAATCTTCATCGGTTCAGTCATGCTGAAGGATACCGTCGCGACGCCCCCGGCATGAGGTGATCACGGTACCGCGAGGGGCGTTCGCTACCTTCAACGCGCATGCCAGCCGCCGCCGACGATTCCAGTGACGCGCGCACCAGCGGCGGCGCGCGCGACGTGCCGCGCGCCCGCGCGCTCGCGCTGCAGTTCGGCTGGAACGCGATGGCCTACCAGGTCGTGAACGACGGCATCCTGCATTGGTTCGCTGCCGCCGGTGATGCGATGGTGGGCTACGTGCGGACCCATGGCGTCTGCCTGGTGGTGGGTGCGCCCATCTGCGCCGAGGAGCGACTCACCGACGTCCTCGCCGAGTGGACTGGCTACGTGCGTTCGATCGGATGCCGCGCCTGCTACTTCGGTGCCGCCGGCCGGCTCTTCGAGGCCCTCGATCGCCAGCCGGGTTACACCACCGTCGTCCTCGGTGCACAGCCGGTCTGGGCTCCCGCCCAGTGGCCCGAGATTCCCGCCCGCACTGCCTCGCTGCGCAGCCAGATGCACCGCGCGCGGAACAAGGGTGTGCGGGTGCACGAGTGGGAGCCGCAGCGAGCCTCCGACGACCCTCGACTGCAGGCCTGCCTCCAGCAGTGGTTGCGCACCCGCGGACTGCCCACGCTGCATTTCTTGGTCGAGCCGCACACGCTGCACGACCTCGCCGGGCGTCGCATCTTCGTGGCCGAGCGCGGTGACGAGGTGGTGGGCTTCATCAATGCGTCACCGGTGCCGGCGCGACAGGGCTGGCTGGTGGAGCAATTCGTGCGCGGTGCGGGCGCACCGAACGGCACCATCGAGGCGTTGTTCGATCACATGATGCGCGCCGTGGCTGCCGATGGCGCCCGCTACGTCACGATGGGTCTGGTGCCGCTGCGCGAAGGTACCCGACAGCCATCGGACCAGAATCCCGCCTGGCTCGCCACCCTGCTGCAGTTGGTGCGCGTGCATGGCCGGCGCTTCTACAACTTTCGCGGCCTCGAACGCTTCAAGACCAAGTTTCGCCCGCATTCCTGGGAGCCCATCTACGCGATCAGCGCCGAAGAGACGTTCTCGCTGCACACCCTCTACGCGATCGCGGCCGCGTTCACGGTGCAGTCACCGGTGCTGGCGGTGTCGCGCGGCGCGCTGCGCGCCGTCCAGATCGAGCTCCGTCGCCTACGAGGCCACCTGTTCCGACAGCGGATCTGAGGTGTCGATGCGCTCGGGGGTGTGTGCTGCCGGCCGGGTGCGTCCGATCAGCAGTTCGGTGAGCAACGCGTCGATGTCCACTTGCGACTCGATGTGAAAGGTGGCCGCCGTTCCACTCCATCGCCCGACACGCACACCGATGCCAGACGTCTCGGCGAGTCGAAGAAACGCCGATTCGTCGGTCAGCTCGTCACCGACGAACAGTGCGCCAGGCAGGCCATGCGCTGAGACCAGGGACATCATCGCACCACCTTTGTCCGGTGCGCCGCGCGGCACGAGGTTCACCAGCCCGATGCTGTGCACCACCGACACACGGTGCGGCAGTGTGGGCACCAGTGCCTCGATCGCCGCCAGCACCACACCTGGATGGGCGGCGTGCCAGTAGTGCACCGAGACCGACATCACCTTGTTCTCGATCACCACGTCCGGCAGCGACGCCACCAGTTCCGTCAGCATCGGCATCCAGGCCGCCACCTCGCGCGCGGCGCGCTTCGCGAACGGTGACGGCTCTGCGCCGTGATTGCCGACCACCGCCAGCATCGGGATCTCCTCCAGGCGCAGGCTCACGTCGTGCACCGAGCGACCCGTGATCACGGCCACCGGCGACGCGTGCGCCAGGCTCCGCAACAACTCCGCCGTCTCCGGCCGCATGCGTGATGCAGCAGGATCGTTCGACAGCGGCGCCAGCGTGCCGTCGTAGTCGAAGGCGAGCAGTGCGCCACTGGCGGCCACCGCGCGCAGCCGTTCCACGTTCCGGGCTGCCAGGATGTTGCGTGTCAATCGTGTGGACCAGCCGTTCCGGCATCGGAGGGACGGTGCTCCCTGCTCGCTCGACTGACAGGGAGAAGAGGCGCGGCCTCAACGCCCGGCCGCATCGCTCACGAGACATACTGGGCTCGGCCGCGAATCGGTAGGCACTCCAGACTCTGTGTGTGCATCTTGACAGCCTGTCACCTCGCCCGCGGCCTGCGGCAACGATCGTGACGCCGGCTGCGTTCACCGACTGCATCCGCCGCACCCCCAACCGGTTTCCACGCATGCAGTTGCTCGGCATCCATCACCTGACCGCCGTTTCGGCGCGCATCCGCGAGAACCACCACTTCTACACCAAGACGCTTGGGATGCGGCTGGTGAAACGTTCCGTCAACCAGGACGACGTGAGCGCGTATCACCTGTTCTACGCCGATGCGAAGGGCTCGCCGGGCTCGGACCTGACGTTCTTCGACTGGGATGCGCCGGCCGAGCAGCGTGGCACACGCTCCATCACGCGCACGGCGCTGCGCGTGGCGGGAGCCGGAACGCTGGACTGGTGGGCTGACCACCTGCGCGAGCAGGGTGTGTCGGCAGCGCCGATCGTGGAACGCGATGGTCGGCAGGTCCTCGACTTCGAGGATGCGGAGGGCCAGCGACTGTCGCTGGTGGATGATGGCGGCACCGGTGAGGCGTTTCCGTGGGAGCGCAGCCCCGTGCCGAAGGCTCACCAGATTCGTGGACTGGGCCCGATCACCATCAGCATCCCCTCGCTCGCGCCCACCGACGCGTTGCTGCAGCGGGTGCTGCAGATGCGGCTGGTGCGCGAGTATCCACATCCCGACACGCCGCAGCACTCCGTGCACGTCTATGAGATGGGCGACGGCGGAGCCGGTGCCGAGTTGCACGTGGCGGTGCAGCCCGACCTGCGTCCAGCGTCACCCGGCGCGGGGGGTGTGCATCACGTGGCGTTCCGCTGTGCCGACGACACGTACGCCGAGTGGTCCGATCGGCTCAATCGCTTCGGCATCCCGAACAGCGGCAAGGTGGATCGTTACTGGTTCCGTAGCCTCTATCTGCGCGAACCGAACGGTGTGCTGTTCGAGCTGGCGACGGATGGACCCGGCTTCGGCATCGACGAGGACGACGCCACCCTCGGCGAGAAGGTGGTGCTGGCCCCGTTTCTCGAACCGCGTCGCGCCGAGATCGTCGCCAACCTGAAGCCGATCGACTGAGCACGCCGTCGCTTCAGGGGCCGGTGGGCGCACTCGTCACCCACGCCGTCCACCAGAGATCGCGCAACATGGTGGCTCCCGCCGTCAGGCGTTCCACCGCGAACGCCTTGTGTGCGTCTCCCTGCTGCGCGGCGTTGAATGGCGACAGCTTGTCGAGCTGGTAGAGACGCTCCACGTCGGCATGGGTGCGCAGGAAGTACGACACCAC
>JANMON010000146.1:0-25689 GCA_031369265.1 Gemmatimonadaceae bacterium
GATCGGGTCTTTGCCCTCTTCGGCTCACTGCCGGTGGCGACACAGGTGCACGTGCATCGCTGGGTGGCCGAGATGGGCCGCGGCATGCGCAAGTTCGTGCTGCTCTATCCGCACGGCATCCGCATCCAGACGCTCGACGAGTACAAGGAGTACTGCTACTACGTCGCCGGCACGGTGGGGTACATGCTCACCGACCTGTGGCACGAACATTCGCACTTGGTCAGCGAGAGCGTGTACCGCCGGTTGCGCGAGAAGAGCCGCCAGTTCGGCGAGGCGCTGCAGACGGTCAACATCCTCAAGGATGTGGCCACCGATGCCGAGCACGAAAACTCGATCTACATCCCCGAGCACGCCCTCCGCGCGCATGGCAGCGGTCACGCCACCATCCTCTCGGCGGCGCATTCGCAGGCCAATCACGCGGCGCTCACCGACCTGGTGAAGCTGGCCTGGGCCGACCTCGAGGACGCGGTGCGCTATCTGCTGATGGTCCCGCGTCGCGCCTGGAGCATCCGCACCTTCTGCGTCTGGCCGCTGCTGTTTGCCTTCGCCACGTTGCGCGACCTGACGCAGACCCGCGCCATGCTGCAGCACGGAGGCGTGGTGAAGATCACCCGCGCCGAGGTGAAGTCGCTGCTGTTCCTCGCCCCGCTGCTGGTGGGCAGCAACCGCGCCGTGCGCTGGCTGGTGGAACGCGTCAAGCTCCGCGCCTTCGTGCTCGCCGGGGCCTGATTTTTCTTCGGCGTCCGGCCGACGCGCGACCCGCGCTGCGATGTTGACCGCAACGGTACTTGGATATGCGTTTGCGGTTGCGGTGAAAGTCGCCGCGCAGAGCGCTACGAGCTCACCGCACGCCGCGCTTCGCTGAGGCGGCGTCGGAGACGGCGCGCGCCACGTCGCGCACACCCTGCGCCACCGCCGTGATGGTGTCGGTGAGCAATGGCGTGGCCTGGCCGCCGGCGAGAGCCGCGCGTGGCAGCGGGCCGTGTTCGAGCCGATCGAGCAGTTGCTCCAGCGCCAGTTGCGCGCGTTCGGCCTGCTTGCGATGGCCCTTGATCATCGCCCAGCCGCCAGCGCCCATGCCGGCCAGCGGCACGCTGCCGAACAGCAGGAACAGCGGCAGCATCGCGATCGGGGCCAGCACCGCGCCGATCACCACCGCAGTCGTGCCCAGCGTCAGTCCGGCGGCGCCCAGCGCGAGGCCGCCGGTGCGACGCTTGCTGCGCAGGTTGCCGATGTCGGCATCCAGTCGCACCGCGGTGCGCCCATCACCGATGGCGCTCACCGTCACCGCCACTTCGCTGGCGCGTGCCAGGGTCGCGGCGGCCTGGTTGCCGCGCAGGCTGCGATCCAGCTCGGCGAACACGCCGCCACGCTGCTCCCAGGTGCGACGGTTGCCGTAGCGACGCTTCACCTGCATGCGGTAATCGGAGCGCATCCACTCCTCGAGCGCGGCCAGCACCACCTCGGGCGGGTGCGGCACGGCGCGCGTCACCGAGACGGCGGCCGGTCCCATCACCCGCGCCTCCAGCCCCGTCTCCTCCGACAGCACCACCCGCGTGCGTTCCTCAGCCAGCGCCTGCTGCAGCGTGGCGGGGGAAAGGCCCACTTCCTTGCCGATCTCGATCAGCTGCGCCTCGCTCATGCCATCCGGCCCGTCGGACGAGGTGGACGACAGCTCCGACGCGCGCGCCAGCACCCGCTCCATCGCCGCGCGATCGAGCGTGGACGGGGCCGCCGGCACCGGAAGAGATTCCTTGTCGTCAGGCACGGGTCACAATCCACCGAGAAAGAGATCCAGCTGCTTGTTCATGGTCTCGAGCATGTCCTGCGGCAGCGGCAACGCCGCCTCGAGCGCCGCCAGGGCGGTGCCCGCTGCCGGCAGTGGCCGGCCCATCACGCGCAGGTAGAAACGCGCATACCCCTCCACCTCGCCCGGCAACGTGCGCTGCAGCAGCAGTGCGCCGGCCCGCAGCGCCGCCGCCGTCTGCAGGCGATCCGCCATGCCAGCACTCTTCTGGCGTGGCGTGATGTTCTCCGTCACGGCCGCTGCGGCAAACGTCCCGACCGACTCGTGCACGATGCCGTAGAGGACTTCCGCCGTACGATCCAGCGAGGGGGGAAGTGTCACCACCATCGACGGTCCGGCCGCCGGATTGGTGGTGATCGTGCGCCCTTCACCCTCCACCACCGCCGAGACGAGGATCTCGCCGTTGCGCTGCCCACTGCCGCGCAGGAAGCCCGCCAGTTTCGGGAACCAGGCGGTGCGCCAGAGGGAATCGGCGCGGGCCAGCACCGGCGCGCGGCTGCGCTGCGTCTCCAGCCAGTTGGCGTGGAAGAACCGCTGGCTCTCGCTCTCCAGGCCGACGCTCAACTGTTCTGCGAATTCGCGCATCGGTGGCGTGCCGAAGTAGTTCGCCGCCAGTGCCACCAGTTGCTGCTGGTCGCGATCGCGGATCACGCGCACGTCGCCCTTCGATTGCGTCAGCTGCTGCAGTGACACCCGCAGCGTACCGAAGTTGGTGAAGTGCAGCGCATAGAACTGGCCGTTCACCAGCGCCGGCGTCGCCGTCAGCACCTGCTGCAGTGTCGTCAGTGAGGTGTCGAGTCGCGACGATACCTGCGCCACGTTGCGCACCACGATCATCGAATCGCGATAGCCGCGACGGAAGAGCGGCACCTGGCTGGTGTCCGCCGTCACCAGCCCGTAGCCATGCAGCCAGAGATCCACATGTTCGCGCGTCTTGATCGGCCACGGACCGTTGGGTCGCACCACGGCGGTGCCACTGCGGTCCTGCGCCAGCAGCGACGCCGCTGACGCCGACAGTAGGAACGCCAGTCCGACTGCGCGGGCGCGTGTCATGGCCTTCACGCCAGCGACTCCAGCACCATCGCGATTCCCTGACCGCCGCCGATGCAGGCCGAACCGAGGGCGTACTTCTTGCCCATCTCACGCAGTGCATGAGTGAGGTGCGCCGCGATGCGTGCCCCGCTGGCTCCAAGCGGATGACCGATCGCGATCGCCCCGCCATGAAGATTGAACTTGTCCAATGGAATGCCCAGTTCCTGCTGCACGGCCAGCGCCTGCGTGGCGAAAGCTTCGTTCACTTCGATCAGGTCCATCTGTTGCAGCGTCAGGCCGGCGCGTGACAGCGCCTGCCGTGCCGCGGTGACGGGCCCGATGCCCATGATGCGTGGCTCCACTCCGCTCACGCCCCAGCTCACCACGCGTGCCAGCGGTGTCAGCCCGCGCGCCGCTGCCCAGCTGGCACGCGCGATCACCAGCGCACCGGCCCCGTCGTTCAATCCCGATGCGTTGCCCGCCGTCACCACGCCGTCGGGCTTGAACACGGGACGTAGCTTCGCCAGTGACTCGATCGTGCTGTCGGGACGCGCATGTTCGTCGCGGGCGAAGTCCACCAGCTGCTTCGTCTTCCGGTCGAGCACCGGCACCGGGACGATTTCGTCGCGGATGAGCCCATTCGCCCAGGCCGCCCGCGTGTTCTGCTGCGACCGCAGCGCGAACTCGTCGGCCGCTAGCCGTCCCAGACGATACGTCGCTTCCAGGTTCTCGGCCGTGACACCCATCGGCGTCTGGCAGTACGAGTCGGTCAGCCCCTCGAACAGCAGGTCCTCGAGCTTCGGCGCCACGCCGTACGACAGGCCCCAGCGCAGCCCGCGCGCCGCATGCGGCACGGTGGACATGCTCTCGCCGCCGCCCACCAGGCAGACCTCCGCATCGCCCGCCATGATCTCGTGCGCACCGGAGATGATCGCCTGCAGGCCCGAGCCGCACAGCCGGTTCACCGTCAGGCCAGGCACTGCGATCGGCAGCCCCGCCTTGAGCGCCACATGTCGCGCGAAATAGACGGTGTCGGTGGTGCTCTGGATGACGTTGCCGAACACCGCATGTCCCACGTCGCCGGCCTCCACGCCGGCGCGCTCCAGGGCGGCGCGCGCCGCCACCACCGTCAGGTCCACGGCGGAGAGGTCGCGCAGCGTGCCACCGAACGTCCCGAAAGGGGTACGAACGGCCGAAAGAATCACGATGTCGGTGGCGGTGCCTTGCGTGCCCATGGAGATCACGGAGTGACGAGTCGGACGGAATCCGGACGCGGAACGGTGTCCGGCCGGTGGCGAGTGTGCGGCAAGCTGCGGAGCGTGGGCACGGTCGGCAATGCTGCCGTGCACGCCCGAGCGCATGGTACCCGTCGCCCCGTGACCAGTGCCTGGACGGGCGCACACCGATGACCGCCCTCGACCCGAACTTCCTCGCCGCGCTGGCCACGGTGCCGGCCGCGGCTTGGGCCCGCTGGTTCGGCGCCCACGCCGCCCCGTCGCCCACGCCGACCTCCCCGGCACACACCCTTCTCGCCGCCTTCGGCCTTCCGCCGGCACTCGGCCACGCCGCGATCTGCGTCTTCGAAACCTCCGTCGGGCCCGATCAGGGCGCGCTGCACCAAGCGGCACTCCGCCGCTGGGCGGGGCCGGCACCCGCGGACGCGGACGTGCTCCACGTGGAGCGCTCGGCCGACGGTACCGTGCTCTGGGCGCTGGCGTCGGCCTGGGCCGATCAGGATCTCCGCGCCTGGCTTCGCGAAGCGCTGTCGGCCGGTGCGTCGATCCGCGCCGACGGCTGGGAGTGGCTGGCGTCCCCGGAACACGCCGCCGTGAGCCGCAACATGGCGGGCGAATCCCGACCACTGCCCCGACGTCGCCACGACATCGTGCTGTTCACTCCCGGTGCGGTCGGCATCGTCTACCGTGCGCTGACCCGCGCCGCGTCGCCGGAGCTCGACCTGCTCCGACATCTGGAACGTGTGCCGGGCGCCCGAGTTGCTCCGGCGCTGCTTGGTACCGCTATCATCAGAGCACCAAACGGACAACGAAGCGCCAGTGCAGCACTCGAAGACATCATGCCGGACGCCGCGACGGTGCATTCGGTGATCATCGGCCGTCTCCGGCGTGCGTTCGAGGGCGATCCCTCGCTGCAAGCGGTGGCGCTCGACGATGTCCGCGCGGTTGGTGTCATAACCCGGGAACTCCACGCCGCCCTTGGCCGCCCCTTCGATCACGGCGTGATCGCCGGTGCGATTCCCGCCACCCACGGTGATGTGGAAGTGTGGGTTGCGCGCGCCTGGTCGGCACTGGGCAACGCCACCCTGGCCTACAAACGCGCCAGCAGCCAGAACACCGGACTCGTCGCCGCGCTGCAGTTGCTGCCGGGCAAGCTGCAGCAGTTTTCCGCTGCGGCAGAGTCCGCGCCTGGATTGACCCATCGAATCCACGGCAATCTGCGGCTCGACACGGTGCTGATGTCGCCGCCGCGTGTGCTCAGCGTGGTCGAGTTCGATGGAGACTCCTCGCTCCCCGACCGCGATCGCCTCATGCCGCAGTCCCCCTGGCGCGACGTGGCCCGCCTGCTGGTGTCGATTGCCGAGTCGGTGGCGCAGGCGGCGCGCGATGCCGGGGGCGACGACAAGGCGTTCGAGATCGCGTGGCTTTGGGAGCGCGAGGCCCGCAAGGCGTATCTCGAAGGGTACGGCAGCGGCGGCGGTGCACTCCACGCGCTGCTGGCGATCTTCGAGCTCGAGTTCGCCTCGCACCTGCTGCTCGACAGTCTCTCCAGTGACGGACGTGAGAGCCAGGTCGCGGCGCACACCCTTCAGCGACTGAGCCGCACGATTGTGTGACCTCTGACGGCCACGTGTGTAGACTCCCCATGTGACCCCGCCACTGCGTCAGGTTCTCGTCACCGGTGCGTCCGGCTTTCTCGGCAGCCATGTCGTCCACGCCCTGGCCGCGCGCGGGATCACCGTCACGGCCCACGGGCGTACCGCGTCCCGGCTCGGCTTCGCGCCGGAGGTGCGGGTGTGTCGAGGGGAGCTGGCCGACCTGCGGCTGCTGACCGAGGCGGCCAGGGGATGTGACGCCGTGGTCCATTGCGCGGCCCTCTCCGCTCCCTGGGGCGACCCGCGGGAGTTCGTGGCGGCCAACGTTGGCGGCACCTTCAACCTGCTCGCCGCGGCACGCACCGCAGGGGTGCGTCGCCTGGTCCACATCTCGTCGCCGGCGGTGATTTTCGATGGCCGCGACCAGCATCTGGTCCACGACGACGCGCCCTACCCCGCCAGCCACTCCAGCCAGTACGCGCGCACCAAACAGCTCGCCGAAGAGTTGGTGCGCGCCGCGTCGCCAACGATGGAGACGGTCATCCTGCGGCCGAAGGCCATCTACGGCGAGGGCGATCGCGCCCTCGTGCCGCGCCTGTTGCGTGCCGCGCGCGAGGGCCGGTTGCCCCAGATCGGCGATGGTCGCAACGCGGTGGATGTCACGCACGTGGACGACGTGGTGCAGGCCGTGGAGTGCGCGCTCGCAACCACGGAGGGTGTGGGCGGCACGTTCCTGATCACCGGGGATGAACATGTTCCGCTGTGGGGCATGATCCGCGAGTTGCTGGAAGGCGTCGGGCTGCGCTACCCGTCGCGCCGCGTGCCGCTGCCAATGGCACTCGCCGCCGCCGCGGCCATGGAGGCGGTGGCCGCCATCACGCGCCGCGAACCGACTCTCACGCGCTACTCGGCGCTGATCCTGGCCCGCACTCAGACCTACGACATCACACGCGCGCGCACGCTGCTCGGGTATGCGCCACGCGTCAGCGCGGCGGTCGGCGTGGCGCGCACGATCGACGCGCTCCGGCGAAGTGGAGCGGCCGCATGAACACCGTACAGCTCGACCTGCTCGACACCGGCTTCTGCACAGCGCGATCCTCCCTGATCGCCACAGGCACCGGGTGGGCCGAGGTCCAGTGCCACGCGCCGGCCTTTCTGATTAGGCATCCCGACCGTGGCGCGGTGCTCTTCGACACCGGATACGCGCCGAGGTTGGTGGAAGCCTTCGCGCAGTGGCCGGATCGCCTCTACAAGTACGCCACGCCCACGACCTTCGGCACACCGGTGGTGGACGGGCTGCCACGGTTCGGTGTGTCCGCGCGCGACGTCGGCCTGGTGATCGTGTCTCACCTCCATGCCGACCACGTCGCCGGCCTGCGCGACTTCCCGCAGGCTCGCTTCGTGGTCACCCGCGAGGCGCTCGCGTTGCAGCAGGTCTCGCGCGGCGTGGACGCGGTGCGGCGTGGCATCGTGCAACGGCTCTTCCCGACCGACTTCGCGCAGCGTGCCGACGTCATCGACCGGTTCGCAGATGCACCGCTGCCGCACTTGGGTGCCACGCATGACCTGTTCGGCGACGGCAGCGTCCGGCTGATGTCACTGCCGGGCCACGCGCGAGGTCAGGCGGGCGCGCTGCTGCGTACGCGCACCGGTGAGGTGCTCTTGTGCGCGGATGGTGCGTGGACCTCGCAGGCCTTCCGCGAGCTCCGCGCACCGCATGCGCTGACGGGGTTGATGCAGGACGACATGCCCGCCGTCCGCGCCACGCTGCGTGCGATCCACGATTTCGCCCTCACGCACCCCGGCGTCGCCGTGCTGCCGACCCACTGTCCCGACACGCTGCGCTGGGGCGGGGCGGCATGAGCCGCCTCGACATCGCAGCGCACTACGTGACAGCCCGCTGGCGCGCCGCCACGCTGCACGGTCGCCGCCTGACCGAGTGGCAGGAACGACGCGCGCAGCACCTGGTGGAGTTCGTGCGGGCGCGGAGTGCGTTCCACCGCGCACGGTGGCGTGACCTGCCCGCGGCGGAGTGGCGTCGCTTTCCGGCCGTGGACAAGGCGCTGATGATGGGCGACTTCGATCGCTTCAACACGCTCGGCATCACCGGTGACGACGCCATGCAGGTGGCGCTCGCCGCCGAACGGGATCGCGACTTCTCCGCCGACCTGCAGGGCTGCACGGTGGGATTGTCCAGCGGCACGTCGGGACATCGCGGCCTGTTTCTGGTCAGCCCGTCGGAGCAGACGCGCTGGGCCGGCACCATCCTCGCGCGTGCCATTCCCGACCTCAGGCCCGGGCATCGCGTCGCGTTCTTCCTGCGCGCCAACAGCCGGTTGTATGAGCGCACGTCGAGCGTGGTGCGGTTTCGTTTCTTCGACCTCATGCAACCGCTGCACGCGATGATCGACGCGCTGAACGACTTCCGTCCGCAACTGGTGGTCGGTCCGCCGTCGTTGCTCGGCCTGCTGGCCGACGCCCGTGATCGCGGTGCACTTCGCGCGTCGCCGACGCGCCTGATTTCGGTGGCCGAAGTGCTCGAACCGCACGATCGTGCCCGCATCGCCGCCAGTTTCCAGGCGCCGGTGGGCGAGGTCTATCAATGCACCGAGGGGCTGGTGGCAGTCTCCTGTCGCCATGACGCACTGCATGTGCAGGAAGACGTTATGGTCATGCAACGCGAGCCGATCACCGCCGACGATCCGTCACGGGTGACGCCGATACTCACCGATCTCTGGCGGCGCACTCAGCCCATCGTGCGCTACCGGCTGGGCGACATCCTGCGCCTCGACGCCGCGCCCTGCCGCTGTGGATCGACGTGGCAGCGCATCGCCGCCATCGAAGGGCGCCAGGATGATCTCTGCTGGTTTCCGCAGGCTGACGACACGCTGCGCGCCATCTTCCCCGACGCCATACGACGCATGGTCCTGCTGGCCGACGACCGCATCCTGGAGTACCGCGCCGAACAGCCGTCGGCGGGCACGCTGGTGCTGCAACTGGCAGTGCGCGACGGCGCGCCATTTCCGGAGGTCGCGTCGCGACTCGAACAGACGGTACGTGCGGCCTTGGACGAGTATGGCTGTCGGGCGACCGCCGTGACGGTGGACCACGGCGTGCCCGAGTTGCCGCCTGGCGTGAAGCGGCGGCGCGTGGTCTGCAGCTGGCGCCGCGAACTTTCCATCGCCGCACTGGCCACCGCATGACGACACCCACCTCACCGGTGCTGCCCGTGCGCATCGCCGGCATCGGCAGCTACCTGCCGTCGCGCATCGTCACGAACGCCGAACTGGAAGCGGATCTTGGCCTCGCCGAGGGATGGATCGCGCAGCGGACCGGCGTGGTCGAGCGTCGGCGCTGCGCCGGTGAGTCGTCGGCCTTCATGGCGGCGGCGGCGGCGCGGCAGGCGCTCGCGATGGCAGGGCTCGACGCCGCGCAGCTGACCGCCATCATCGGCGCCTCCAGCACGCCGCAGCAGGCCATTCCCTGCACGGCGGTGTTCGTGCAACGCGAACTGCAGGCACCGGAAGGGGTCGCCTCGTGCTTCGACGTCAACGCCACCTGCCTGTCGTTCCTCGCGGCCCTCGACGTGGCCGCGCGACTGGTGGCGGCCGGCGCGCATCGTCATGTGCTGGTGTTCAGCAGCGAGAACGTGTCGCACAGCATGAACGCGCAGGAACCGGAGAGCGCAGTGCTCTTCGGCGATGCGGCGGCTGCCGTGATCGTGTCACACGCCGGCGGCACCGGGAGCGCGCTACATGCCACGCGGTTGCAGACGTGGCACAGCGGTGCGGAGCTGAGCCAGATCACCGGCGGCGGCACGCTCCACCATCCGAACGATCCTGCAACCACCACCGCGCACAATCTCTTCGCGATGCGCGGACCGCAGCTGTTCCGGAAGGCGGCGCCGTTGCTGTTGCCGTTCGTGGACCAACTGTGTGACACGATCGGCTGGCAGCGCAGTCAGATCGCGGCCGTGGTGCCGCATCAGGCCAGCCGGCATGGCATCGAGCTCGGATGGAAACTGCTCGGCTTTCGCGAGGAACAGGTCATCACCAACCTCGCCACGCGCGGTAACTGCATCGCGGCCTCGATTCCGCTGGCACTGGCCGAGTCCATCGCATCGGGACGGATCCAGCGCGGCGACCGCGTGCTGTTGTTCGGACTCGCCGCCGGACTCTCACTCGGCGGCGCCGCGATCACCTATTGAGCGTCGCGTCGCACGGTGCCCTGCGTGATCGGCAGTGAGCTGACGTCGCGGCCGCAGGTGACGCAGTAGTGCCAGCCCGGCTCCACTTCGCTGCTGCACGCCGGACACTGTGCCACCGTGACGTTCATGCCGCAGTGCGGGCAGAACGTCACCGCGCGTCCGGCCGGCAGCGCATGCGTGCAGAAGGGGCAGGGGCCGCCACGATCGACGGCTGCAGTGGTGACCATCGCCGTTACTCCCGCGCCAGCGTGGGAAGGACCCGGTCCAGCGCCAGCACGTCGAGCGTGGCGGGACGGTCGGACCAGGTGTCACGCCAGCAGACCAGCAGGTCCACCGACGACGGATTGCGTCCTGCGTCGCGGAAGTGCCGGCTCTCGAGCTCGAAGTCGATGCGCAGGCGCGCCCACTTCCCGAACGTGATCTGGCGCTTGGCTTCGCAGCGCGGGAAGCCGCTGGTCATCGCCTCGATGTGAAATCCGAGCTCGCGGGCGATCATGCCGAACAGCAGGATCACGCCGCCCACATCCACAGGGGCATGGCGCAAGCCGCGAAACTCGATCGGGTCGCCATACACCGACGGCGCGCTGAGCGGCGTAATGCGCGACAGGGTGGCGGGATTCGCGATCGTCACACCGCGCACCGCCTGCAAGGGCGTGGTGCTTGGCGGATCCGCCGGCAGGTGCACCACCAGGTCTGCCACCGACGGCAAAGGCGTCGCCTGCACCGACACCGGAGCAGGACTCTGCACGGGCTGCGCGGGTCGATCGGCATCCGAGCGCGCCAGTGCCGCGTCCTCCAGGTCCAGCGCGGCACCGATGGCGATGGCGTCGGAGAGGACGGCACCCTTCGGGCCCGAGTCGCGCGGCCCGTCGTCACCGCGATTGGCGGGGCGCGCCTCCACCGTCACCGGCAGGCGAATGGCCCCGAGGCGCACATCGACCGTGCCGAGGCGATGCAGCATGCCGGTGTCGGGATCGGGCGACGCGAGTTCCTTCCGGATCGCCGTCACCGTGTCGGGATCCACCACCAGCAGCCCCCGCTCGCCGGCCAGCAGTTCCAGCACCGCGTGCTCGTAATCCTGGATCGTGTCCACGCCCAACTCGCCACGGTAGGTGCGATACGGCACCAGCGCATGCACGAGTTCGGAGACCTTGAACGTGGCCGAGAGCTGGTCAGGGCTGCCGACGGTCAGGGTCCGGACGAGCCGGTCGAAGATGCGATCGAGAACGGTCGGGTCAGCGGTCATCGCTGCAGAATATGGAGACGTCACGCGGCGGGAAGGGCCTTGGCTGCCTTGAAGCTGGCGGGCAGCGGAAACGGTGAGGGCGGACCACTGCGGCGCACCGCGGTGGGTCGCGAGTCCATCCACGCGGCAAATCCGGAGTCGATCAACCCACCGGAGAGCGTCTGGTTGGCGGCGGCGGTGGTGGCGAGATGGTTCGCCCACTCATTCTGTGGATGCCCGGCGTGGCCGCGCACCCAGCGCCACTCCACCTCGTGTCCGCCCGCCGACACCGCCTGCAGGGCCTGCTGCCAGAGCGCGAGGTTCTCCACCGGCTTGCCATCGGCCTTGCGCCACTGCTTCCGCGCCCAGCCGTGCACCCAGGTGCTCATGCCATCCACCAGGTACCGCGAGTCGGTGGTGAAGACCACGCTCAGCTGCTCGCCCTTGGCCGAGAGGTGTGTGAAGGCCTGGATCACGCTCTGCAGCGCCATGCGGTTGTTGGTGGTGTCCGGCTCGCTGATCCAAAAGTCGCGGCACACGAGTTCTCCGCTGCGCAGCTGGAACTCGACCAGGCCGCCTGCGCCGCCCGGTGTTGCGCCCTGCTTGCCGTTCCCGAGACAGCTCTCGTCGGCATAGACCGCCACCAGTGGAAAGCGGGCGCTCACCGCACCACCTCCACCCGCTCGATGTCATCGATGTTCAGCAGCAGCGGCAGCCCGCTGGACGGATTCTGCGTCACCAGCATCTCACGCCCGCCCTTCATCTGGATCTTCTCCGGGATCACGACCATCTCGGCGCCGTTCATCCGGATCGCCACCCGTGAACGATCCACGATCGCCCGCTCCAACGCGTCGTACTGTGCTGCAGTCACCGGCAGGTCCGTGTGATCAATGAAGTCAGGAGCACCAATCGAGCGCGAAGGCGGTCAGCACGGCCGTGGCAGCGTCGATCTCATGAAGCGGCACGTATTCGGTGGCCGCGTGCGCGAGGGCAATATCACCCGGGCCGAAACAGACCGCAGGAATGCCGGCGTCGTTCAGCAGCGCCGCGTCGGTCCATGCGCTGAGACCTTCCACCGGCGGAGCGTCACCGCGGACCCGTTCATGCGCCGCCGTCAGTCGTCGCACCAGTGGTGCGTCCACCGCCACGTCGCTGGGACCCTGCGCGGTGTCCACCCGCACGGTGACCGAGAGCTGCGGCTCAGCGGACTTCAATTCGGCCAGCAGCACCTCCACTTCCTGCAGGACCGACGCCGTGGTCTCGCCCGGGACGGTGCGGCGTTCGACGCGCAGGGTGCAGGCATCGGGATAGGTACTCCAGCCCACGCCGCCCGCGATGGTCGAGGCGTGCAATGAGGCGCGGCCGAGCAGCGAATGGGTGCGAGTGGGCAACACGGTGCGCTGGAATCGCTCCAGTGCGCCGAGCACGAGGGCCGCGTGCTGGATGGCATCGATGCCCAGTTCGTAGCGGCTGCCGTGGGCGGCGCGGCCGGTGAATGCGAACTCCAGCCAGACGAAGCCGCGATGCGCGGGGCAGATCGCGAGCCGCGTGGGTTCGGTGACCACCGCCACGTCGGCGCGGGTTCCGCGCTCGAGCATGGCGCGGGTGCCCAGCGATTCGAACTCCTCGTCCACCACCGCGGCGACGATGATCTCACCGCGGATGGGCTGCTGGGCGGCCTGCCACGCGGCGACGCACATCGCGGCGATACCGGCCTTCATGTCGCAGCTGCCGCGACCGTAGAGCAGGCCGTCGCGGGTTTCGGCGGCGAACGGCGGGTGGGTCATGCCGTCGGTGCCGACCACGTCGAGATGGCCATTGAACATCAGCACCGGTGCGCCGGGTGCCGGGTTGCCGATGCGGGCCAGCAGGTTGGCCCGACCGTCGCGCACGTCCTGCCACTCGAGGCGAAAGCCCCAGCCGCCGAGCACTTCGGCCAGGACATGGGCGCAACCGGATTCGCCCGGCGCGCCCGGGACGAGGGTCGGGTTGCGCGAATCGACGCGCACGAGGGTTTCGGTGAGGCTGCGGGCGTCGCCCGGTCGAATCGGCATCAGGAGGCGCTCCCTGCGGTGTGGAGTTGCACGCCCAGCCGCGCGATGCGAAACGGGAGCAGTTCGGCGTGGCGTGCGATGGCGCTGCGGACGGCGGTCTCCGCACCGGCGCGGGCGATGACGAGCACACAGCCGCCACCGGAGGCGCCGAGGGCTTTCGTGCCTAGCGCGCCGGCCTCCGCCGCTTCGGCGACGATGCGGTCGATGAGCGGGGTGGTGATGGTCGGATGGAGCGCACGCTGGGCGGTCCATTGTTGGGAGAGCAGCGCGCCGAGCTGGTCGATGTTGCCGATCGTCAGCGCCGCGGCCATCTGCGGTGCGAGGTTGGCCATGGTGCGCAGCGCATCGCAGGTCATCGGTTCGTTGTTGCGATACGCATCGATTACTGCCGTGATGGTGCGTGATGACATCCGCGATTCGCCGGTGTACGCGATGAACGCCCGGCGTTCGATCATGGCCACCGCGTCGTTGGAGAGTGCGAGGGGAGTCGCCTGCGTCTCCCGGCCACACTGCAGCAGCAGCGCCCCGCCGAAGGCGGCGGCGAAATGGTCCTGACATCCACCGGCCAGCCCCATGGTATCGGTTTCCGTGCTGCGGCTCAGTTCGGCCAGCTCGTGCGCGGAAATCGTGACGCCACGCCACGCGGCGAGGGCGGCAGCGAGGGCGACACCGGCGGCGGAGGAGCCGCCCAGCCCGGAGCCGACCGGAATGGTGCTGTCGAGCCGGATCGAGACGGCGGGTTCGCCGGCGCGCTGCCAGGCGGCGCAGATCAGCGGATCCAGTGGTGGCACGGACGTGCTCGTGGCGCGGACCGTGGCGGTGGCGCGCAGGTCGATCGCGACGTTGCACACGGCGCCACCCACTTCGATGGTGTACGGCGCGACGTCGGTCCAGCCGCCGGCCAGATCGATCCGGCACGGGGCGGTGGCGATGACTTCGCGTGGCGTCACGACGACCGGCTGTGGAGCGGCATGGCGGGCGAAACTAGTACCCGTGAAGGTGTGCTGCACGTCGTGTCGTGATCGATGACCGCGTAGCTGTGACGCGGAGATGCCCGCCGCACCAACAGGCGCTGCGGGCATCTGGAGTCCGTCAGGGCGATCACTCGCCCGAGGTTCACTTCTTTTTCGCAGCCGTCTTGGCAGGAGTCTTGGCGGCCGTCTTGCTGGCCGGTGCCTTGGCTGCGGGAGCGGCCTTGGCGGGAGTCTTCGCTGCTGCTTTCGCAGCCGGGGCTGCTGCAGCCTTGGAGGAGACAGCCGGCTTTGCTGCAGGTGCGGCCGTCGGCTTTTCAGCCTTGGTCGCGGCCGGCTTGGCGTCAGCCTTTGGTGCAGCGGCCTTCGCAATCGAGGTCTTGGCAAGCGGGATGACCGTCGGCTCCGGGATCGGAGTCGGCGGCGCAACCTTCACCGGTGCCGGAGCCGGCGACGAGATCGTCGGCGGACCAGCGGTGGGCCGGCCGGCGTTGCTCACCGGCGTGGCGGGCAGCGACAGTGCCTCGGCGAGGCTGGCCAGCGGCGTCACCTTGGCGGCATTCGGCTTGCCCGGGGGCGTCTTGCCCGGCGGCGGTTCAACCGGCTTCCGCTTCGACGCGTACTCGGCCACCTCGTCCAGGAGGCCCTGCGCATCTTCGGTGGACATCAGGGCGCGGCGGCGGAAATAATCCACCACGTCGCGGGTGCTCTCCAGGCTCAGCTCGGTGTCTGCAATGGCGGCGCGCACGATGTTGCGGAGCGCGTTCGCCATCTTGCTGCCTGCCTCGAACTGGATTTCGTTCGCGCGGGCTGTCATCTCCGCGACGGTGTCGCGAATGTCGGTGCCGCGATGACCTGGGCTGCGCTTCACGGGGGCCGCCGGAGCGGCCACGACCTCCGTGGGAGCAACCGGCACGTCGGGAGTCATGGGTTCCATACAGATTGATGGGCGCCATCGTATCGGGTGCGAACACCCGGATCGGCGCGTCAGATACAACGAAGCGCCACGTCTGCACCCTTGGGCGCGACGCGGCTGCGTAACAACAGGCGAAGAATAATTGCGACGATCGGAAACGCAAGTGAGGCAGCGTTGTGCCAATAGCGTCACGGGTCATACTCGACCGGTCGTCTTATTGCACATCATCAAGACATGAACATGACAGCATTGTCACTCCATACACCACTTCATGGGCTCAGGGTGCTTGATCTGAGCCGAGTGCTGGCGGGACCGCTGTGCACGATGATCTTGGGCGATCTCGGTGCGGAGGTCATCAAGGTGGAGCGACCGGGGATGGGCGACGACACCCGAGGCTGGGGCCCGCCGTTCGATGACCGTGGCGAGTCGGCTTACTACCTCTCCTGCAATCGGAACAAGCGGTCGCTCGTCGCCGATCTCGATACACCCGCAGATCGGGAACTCGTACGTCGCCTGGCGGTCGAGGCCGACGTGGTGGTCGAGAACTTCTTGCCTGATGCATTGTCGCGTAAAGGGCTCGATGCTGCATTGATGCTGATGGAAAATCTATCCATGATATGGTGCTCCATCGGTGGGTATCCCGACCAGCCCATGCGCCCCGGATACGACTTCGCCGTGCAGGCAGAAGCGGGATGGATGAGTGTCACCGGCGAACCGGAGGGGAAGCCACTCCGCACAGCTGTGGCCCTGATCGACGTCCTCACCGGCAAGGACGCCGCGATCGCGATCCTCGCCGCACTGGTCGCCCGCGAGCGGCGCACGCCTGCCGAGCGGCACCTGACCGTCACACTCGCCCGGACCGCTGTTGCTGCGCTCGCCAACGTGGCCCAGAACGCACTTGTCTCCGGCGTCGAGGCGGCGCGATGGGGCAACGCGCACGCGAACCTGGTCCCGTATCAGCTCTTCGAGACCCTCGACCGGCCGATCGTCCTCGCCGTGGGGAGCGACGCACAGTGGCGGGCACTCACCGGCGTTCTGGGCGACGACGACCTGGCCTCAGACGCGGAGCTCGGCACCAATCCGGGACGAGTGGTGCGACGCGCGCGGTGCGTGGAGGCAGTGCAGCGGGCCCTGCGCACCGCCTCGGCTGAGGAATGGAAGCTCCGCTGCGAGCGAGTCGGGGTGCCGGTGGGGATGGTGCGCACGGTGCTGGAGGCGCTGGCGGACGTGTCGGCATCACCGCTCACCGGCGTCCCTTCGAGCGTGGGAGGGACGGTGCGCCGCCCGCCGCCGACGCTTGGCCAGCACTCCATCGAGATCCGGCAGGGTGGGTGGGGCTGAACGCCTGACCCCGGGAGTGTCGGTCGCTGGCCGGGCCCGCACCACTGTCGGACGCCCGTAACGAGGCACGGCCTGTGACGCCCGCCGTGATGTGTCGTCTGCATGGTGCCATGGGAACACTCGTAATGCCGCGCCGGATGTTGTGGGGGGAGTCGCACGGTGGTTATCGTGCCGTCGTGCAAACTCCCTCTCAAACAGTTCCGGCCGACATCGCCGAGCAGGCAGACGTAGACGCTCGTTCCATTGCTCGCGTGCTGGCGGGTGATCGCGAAGCGTTTGCGGTCCTGGTGACGAAATACAGCGATCCGCTGTATCGACATGCGTTGAACATGACGGGCAGCCCTGATGTCGCCGAGGACATCATGCAGGCCTCGTTCATCAAGGCGTTTTCGCACCTCGGTGAGGTGCGGGGCCGGTTCGATGCATGGATTTTCCGAATCGTAGCGAACGGGTGCAAGGACTGGCTCAAGAACATCCGTCGCACGCACGTGAGTTACGAAGAGGATGATCAGCCGTCTCACCTGACGACGCCGGACGAGGAGCTTGATCGCAGTGAGCTTCGCGTCGACCTCGATTGGGCCCTTGGCCAGCTGTCTCCGTCGTTGCGGGAAGCCTTCGTAATGAAGCACGTCGAAGGCCGGTCGTACGAGGAGATGGCCGAAATGCTCGACTCTACCGTCGGCGCGCTCAAGATGCGTGTGCATCGTGCACGCGAAGCGCTGCAGGCTCTTCTCGAGGAGAAGTACGCATGAACATGGATATGACACCGAACCCGGAAGGCGCTCGTGGTGACCGTGAGGTCAACCAGCCCTCGGCGGCCCGGCCGCTGGGTGACCGTCCGGTTGCAGATCGTGAAGTCCCGCTGCGCGCCGATGGAGCCATGGCGGCGCTGAACGCCTGGCTTGACGGCGATGCGCCGGCGCCGCGTCTGGCGAACAACCAGCTGACGCCCGAAGCCGAACTCTGGTCGAAAATCAGCCGCGAGGCCTCGGCGCGGAAGGACGTGCGCACCCCGGCCCACGTGGCGGCGCAGATCATGAACGCGCTCCCGGCTGCCACCCCGACGCGCCGCGTGGCGACGCCGGAGTTGCAGACGGCGCAGGCGCTGGCCACGCAGACGACGGCGGCCAACGCCACGTCGTCTGGCCTCACGCTGCAGCCGGCCGTGCTGGCCGTGCTGGCGGTGGTGTTCATGGCGCTCGGCGCCATGCTGTCACGGATGCTCTGACGCGCCGTCGCCACCTGGCGACGCAGTGCGGCAACGACGCGGGGCGGTGATCTTCGGATCGCCGCCCCGTGGTCGTTCGGCCGTGCAGCATCACGCTGACGGCGAACTCACTCCATCTGGCGCGCGTGCGCGTCGAGCAACCCCAACACTTCGTATTGGCCGCCATGTTCCGCCCAGCCGTGCGGCGTGCCGTCCCACAACGTGTCGCGGATGTCGGTGCGTGCGCCGCGTGACAACAGCAGCGCCACCAGTCGCACGTAGCCGCTGCCGGCGGCGCCGTGCAGCGGCGTGGCGTGCGCGTGCATGCCCTCCGGGTTGAACGCGTTCGGATCGGCGCCCGCATCCAGGAGCACCGCGACGATCGCAACGCGGTCGTTGTGCGCGGCCAGTGCCAGCGCGGCCTGCAACTCGTCGTGATCCGCCGTCGGCAGCAGTTCGCGTACACGCGCCATGTCGCCGAGTCCGGCCGCGATCGGCAACGAATCGACGCGCGCGCCGTGTGCCACCACGGCCGCTGCCGCTTCGATGAAGCCGAACAGCAGCGCCGTGCGCACCGGAGAGTGCCAGTTCGATTCGCCGACGCCATCAATCGCCGCCCCGCGATCCAGCAGCAGGTGCACCAGCGGCACCTGCACGCCGGCGTCGGCCGGTGGGCTGCTGGAGATCAGCATCGGCAGTGTGGCGCACTCACCGCCGTACATCTTGGCCAGCGCATTCACGTCAGCCCCGGCGTCGAGCAGCGTCGTCGCCACGGCGACCGCGTTGCCGGGCGATCGCTGCCGGTACCCTTCCACACCGTTGGCGGCCACGTAATGCAGCAGCGTGGCGCCATGCACCGGCGGGTCCTGGCAATTCACGCGCGTGGAGCGCGCGCGGACCAGCGACGGATCGTCGGCCAGCCATCGCCGCAGCGCAGTCAGGTCTCCGTCGATCACCGCCTCGGCCGCGAACTCGAAGCGGTGGACTTCGGAGTTCGGGTCGGAGACGGCGGTGACCAGTGTGCGCAGCGACGCCCAATCCAGGAAGCTGTAGCAGCGCGCGATGGTGAGCTGCGCATCGTCGTGCGTGAGTGCGGCCGCGAGGATCTCCTCATCGCTCGCGAAGAGCGGCTTCCACGTGACCTCGGGGTCGAGGAAGCGAGGATGCAGGTTGCCGATCAGCTGCAGTGCGCGACGGTCACGCGCCAGATATGCCGCATGCAGTGTGTCGGCCTGCGCCTCGTAGTCGGCGAGTGTGGCGGTGAGTGGCAGTGGCGTGTCGAGTGTCATGCGCAGGATGCCCGGAAGTGATGCGCGGTGGCTGGCGCTGGAAAACGAAACGGCGCCGGATGTGCTGCGCTCCGGCGCCGTACCCGCCACTCGACCGCGCGCACGGTCAGATGTGGATGGCGCGCCCCAGCACGGCCAGCGCGGCTTCTTTCACCGTCTCGCCGAGCGTGGGGTGGGCGTGGGTGGTGATGGCGATGTCCTCACTCGAGCCCCTGTACTCCACCGCCAGCACGATTTCCTGGATCAGGTCACCGGCGTTGGCGCCAAGGATGTGGCAACCCAGCAACTCGTCGGTGGTGGCATCGGCGATGATCTTCACGAAGCCGTTGGTCTCACCGAGGCAGCGCGCACGTCCGTTGGCGGAGAATGGGAACTTGCCCACCTTGTACGCGCGACCGCTGGCCTTCACCTCGGCTTCTGTCTGTCCGACGGTGGCGATCTCGGGCCAGGTGTACACCACACCCGGAATTGCAGCGTAGTGCATGTGCACCTTCTTGCCGGCGATCACCTCGGCGGCGATCACGCCTTCATCCTCGGCCTTGTGCGCCAGCAGCTTGCCGCCAGCCACGTCACCGATGGCGTATACACCGGGCAGGTTGGTGCGCAGCTGGTCATCGACCTTGATCGCACCACCCTTCTGCAACTCGAGACCGAGGGCCGCGGCGTCGATGCCGTGCAGCAGCGGGCGACGGCCCACGCTCACCAGCACCACGTCGGCGTCCAGCACCTCGCTGGCGCCATCCTTCTCCACCGTCAGGCGAATGGTCTCCGGCGACGACAGATCGGCGGCCGTCACCTTGGTGCCGGTGCGGATCGTCAGGCCCTGCTTGGTGAAGACGCGGGTCGCATCCTTGATGATGTCGTCGTCGCTGCCGGGCAGGATCGTCGGCATGAACTCCACCACCGTGACCTCGGCACCGAGGCGGCGCCAGACCGAGCCCAGTTCGAGGCCGATCACGCCGCCGCCGACCACCACCAGCTTCTTCGGCACCGACGCCAGCATCAGCGCGCCGATGTTGGACACCACGCGCTTTTCGTCAAACTTGAGGAACGGCAGTTCCACCGACGACGAGCCGGTGGCGATGATGACGTTCTTCGCCTCGTAGCTGGTGACCGTGCCATCGGCCGCCGTGACGTCCACCACGTTGCCGGCTTTCAGCGCACCGGCGCCGCGGGCCCACGTCACCTTGTTCTTCTTGAACAGGAACTCGACACCCTTGGTGTTGGCGCCGACGACGTCGTTCTTGCGCTTCATCATCTGCGCGAGGTCGATCGACACCTGCGGGATGACGACGCCATGTTCGGCGGCGGTGTGCTTGGCGAACTCGAAGTGCTCGCTGCTGGTGAGCAGCGCCTTGGACGGAATGCAGCCGACGTTGACGCAGGTGCCACCGAGCGTCTTGTCCATTTCGACGCAGACGGTGGACAGGCCCAGCTGCGCTGCGCGGATCGACGCGACGTAGCCACCGGGCCCGCCGCCGATCACGACCACGTCGGCGGGAATCAGTGCGGCGGCCACGCGCTACTCCACCAGCATGCTGGCCGGATCTTCCATCAACTCCTTGATCCGGACGAGGAAGAGCACGGCCTGCTGGCCGTCGATGACGCGGTGGTCGTAGCTCAGCGCGACGTACATCATCGGGCGGATCTCGACCTTGCCGTCGATGGCCACCGGGCGGTCCTGCGTCTTGTGCAGGCCGAGGATGGCCACCTGCGGGTAGTTGATGATCGGCGTCGAGATGAGCGAGCCGAACACGCCACCGTTGGTGATGGTGAAGGTGCCGCCGGTGAGGTCGTCCATCGCCAGCTTGCCGTTGCGCGCCTTGGTGGCGAGGGCGGCGATGTCGCGGCTGATGTCCAGCATGCCCTTGGTGTCGGCGTCCTTCACGTTCGGCACCACCAGTCCAGCGTCGCTGGCGACGGCGATGCCCATGTTCACGTAGTGCTTGTAGACGATGCTGTCGCCGTCGATCTGCGCGTTCACCAGCGGGAAGGCCTTGAGTGCGTTGGTGGCGGCCTTCACGAAGAACGGCATGAAGCTCAGCTTGACGCCGTGTTCCTTCTCGACCTTGTCCTTGAGCCGGGCACGGAGCGCGGTGGTGGCGCTCATGTCGATCTCGTTGAACGTGGTCAGGTGCGCGGTGTTGTGCTGCGCCTGGAGCAGGTTCTCGGCGATGCGCTTGCGGCGCGTCGTCATCTTCTCCCGCGTCTCGCGTTCGCCGGTGCGCACCGGTGCTGGCGGTGCCGGCTTCGGCGCCGGTGCGGCGGGTGCCGCGGCAGGCTTTGCGCCGGCAGCGACCGCGTTCACGACGTCGGTCTTGCTGACCACACCACCGCGACCGGTGCCTTCGATCTTGCTGATGTCCACGCCCGCTTCGTCCGCCGTGCGACGCGCGGCGGGGGCAGACTTGAGCATCATCGGGACCGGGGCCGGACCATCGGCGGGATCCTTCGGTGGCGGCACCGGATCGGCCGTCTCGCTGCTGGACGATGACGTCATCATCGTCGGCACTGGCGTCGGCCCATCGGCCGGATCCTTCGGCGGTGGCGGATCGTCGGCGGTGGTGACCGATGCGACGGCGGCACCGGCGCCCGATTCATCGAGCTGGCCCAGCACGTCGTCCACCGCGACCACGTCACCTTCGGCGCGCGACCGTGCCGAGAGGATGCCGGACTTCAGCGCCGGCACCTCGACCGTGATCTTGTCGGTTTCGAGTTCGACGAGGGTGTCGCCCGCGGCAACGGCATCGCCCTCCTGCTTCAGCCAGCGTGACACGGTCGCTTCGACGATCGATTCGCCGAGCGGTGGCACCTTGATCGCTATCATTCGCGAGGATCCTGTTCCGATGGAGGCGCGGGCACAACGCGCTGAACTATGGCGCTCGGCGCGAGGAGCCGCGCGCGCGAGAATCATAACTCACACGACACTGCAGATCGCGATGCGCGCACTGGTATTGGCAGGGCATGGAGGGCTCGAGCAGCTGTCGGTCCGCGACGACCTGCCGATGCCCGTGCTGGACGGTCCCCACGCCGTCCGGCTGCGGATCGAGGCGGTGGCGCTGAACCGGCTGGACCTCTTCGTCATGGCCGGCTGGCCGGGGCTCTCGCTGGGGCCGAACTGGGTGCCGGTGGCGGACGCGACCGGAGTGGTGGAGTCGGTTGGCGAGGCCGTGACCGGTGTGCGGGTGGGCGACACGGTGGTGGTCAATCCGGGCGTCAGTTGCCGGACCTGCGCCTACTGCCTGGCCGAGCAGCAGCCACTCTGCCTGAAGTACGGCATCATGGGGGAACACCGGCCGGGGACGGCCGCCGAATTCTGTGTGGTCCCGGAGTGGAACCTGACCGCCGTCTCGGCCGAGATCCCGGTGGCCGAGCGGGCGGGGTTCGGGTTGGCGTCGCTGACGGCGTACCGGATGCTGGTGGGCAAGGCGCGGGTGCAGGCGGGGGAGCAGGTGCTGCTGTGGGGCATCGGCGGTGGGGTGGCGCTGGCGGCGCTGCAGCTGGCGCAGGCGCGTGGGGCGATCACGTGGGTGACGTCGGGCGACGCCGCGAAGCTCGAGCGGGCGCGGGACATGGGTGCGACGCACCTCCTCAATCACGCGACCGACGACGTGCCCGCGCTGATCCGCACGGCCACCGGGAAGCGGGGCGTGGAGGTGGTGATCGACAGCGTGGGCACGGCGACCTGGAAGCGATCTCTGGCCTCGTTGGGCCGCGGCGGCCGCCTGGTGACCTGCGGCGGCACCAGCGGGCCGATGGTGGAGACCGATGTGCGCCGGCTGTTCATGAACCAGTGGACGATCTCGGGATCGACGATGGGCAGCGAGTCGGAGTGGGCGGCGGTGTCGGCGGAATTCCAGGCGGGCGCGTTGCGTCCGCCGGTGGATTCGGTGTTCCCGCTCTCCGAGGCGCGAGGGGCGTACGCGCGGCTGCAGAGCGGGCAGCAGTTCGGGAAGGTGGTGATCCAGGTGGCGTCGTGACCGACGCGCCGGCGGACGACGGTCCGGCGCAGTATTCGCTGACCGAGCAGGCGGCCATCCGGGCGGCGGTGCTGGCGGAGTCGGTGCCGCACTGCCCGCGCTGCGTGACCCATCCGGCGATGACGCGGAAGGGGATCGGCGGCGGATCGTTCGGGCTCGGCTACCAGCGCAAGCGGGATTGGTTCGTGTGTCCGTCCTGCCGGCGCTCGGCGATCTTCGACCTCAAGCGCGGCACACGAAACTGACGGTCGGCGCGGGGCGTCGCGCGCATGGTCGGAGGTGACGCGACCGCACTGCGGAGCGGCGTTGCGCGCGTATCGTGCCCCAGCCCACGGCCTTCCGGTGTGGTGCTAACTTCGTGTGATGGCGCGCCCTGCGGGGTGCCGCCGGCCCACAGCCGCCGATCGACATGGACTTTCTGACCCGACTGCAGGACAGCTTCGCCACGCTGGGCGAGATCGTACCCGCGTTGCTGGGCGCGATCGTGATCCTCCTTGCCGGCTACCTGCTGGCCAAGCTGATCCAGCGTGGGGTGGAGCGCCTACTGCGCAAGCTGAGCGTGAACGACCTGCTGCGGCGCGGCGGTGTGATGCAGGCGGTGGAGCACGCCGGACATCAGGTGAACCCGTCGCGGGTGGTCGGCAACATCGTGTTCTGGGCGGTGATGTTCGCGGTGTTGCTGGTGGCCTCGACGGCGGCCGGGCTGCAGTCGCTGAATGACGTGTTTGCCGAACTCGTCAGCTACATCCCGAGCATCATCGCCGCGATCGTGATCGTGATCGTGGGCATCGTGCTGGGCGGCTTCGTGGAGGGGCTGCTGCTGGCGGCGGCCGGGGCATTGCACGGCGGACCGACGCTGGCGCGGGTGGGCCGGGGTGGGATCGTGGTGCTGGCGATCTTCATGGCGCTGCAGGAGCTGGGCGTGGCGACGGACATCGTGACCACGGCGTTCGCGATCCTGTTCGGGGCGGTGGCGCTGGCGCTGGCGCTGGCCTTCGGGCTTGGGAATCGCGACCTGGCGGGTGAGGTGACGCGGACCTGGTGGGCGCGGTACCAGCGGGAGAAGGCGGCGATCGATGCGGAGGTTGCCGCGGAGGAGGCGGAGATCGATCAGGAGCTGGCCGATGACGACGAGGATCGGGCGCCGGTGGCGGCTGCCGGTGGGGTGTCGCGGCTGTCCTGACGGTGGTGTCAGCGGTATCTTCACCGTCATGAGTGGACGTGTGCGCCGGTGGCGATCAGTGGGGTCCGTCTCCTTCGCGGGTGCAGCATTCGCGATGGGGGTGTTGTCGGGGTGCGGCCGATCCGGTGCGCTCCCCGAGAGCGGGCTACGTCCCCGCATCCTGAGCGGCTCCGCCGTCACGCTGCTGGGTCGCGGTCCGCAGAGCGAGCTGGAAGCCGCCGTGGACCTCGCACACGACTACCGCGAGCAATTGCTGCGGGCGTCGGACTTCACCGACATCGGCCAGGATCGCTGCAACGACGGCTGGTTGCGCGCCTTCCCGCGCGACAGCACCGATGCGATGCGCGAAGCGACGGCCGACCTGGTGGACAAGTTCGAGAAGCTCATTCAGGCGTATGCGGTGGATACACCGCTCGACTCTCCGGAAGGCCGCGAGCTGCTGCGCACGGTGGTCAACTGGGAGACGGGACGCGAACGACCGCGCTGGGATGTGTGGAGCGGGAAGGCGGGGCGTGAGGCGATTGCGGCGGGGCTGACGGAGCAGGTCACGGACGCGACGACCGGGCGATGCCTGGTCAACGCGCGTGGCGACACCGCCAGTTACGTACTGCCGCTGGTCACGGGGCTGTCGCTGCCGGCGCAGCGCGGGATCACGACCGATCTCGTCTTCGGGGACCGGGGGCTGGCCGCGCTGCGCACGCGCTTCTGGGCCTCGAAGGAGCTGCACGACACGAGCGCCGTGATGGCATACACGCGCGTGTCGGCGGCCATGTTGTGGAAGGAGTATGCGGTGGTGACGGTGCACCGTCCGATGGAGCACCGCGACGGCAGCGCGCTGTCCACCAGCAATGGCGGCGGCACCTACATTTTCCACCGCGTGGGCAACTCCTGGCTGTTGCTCGTCATCGCGCGCTCCTGGGGCTGACGGCTTCCGACCTGCGCCCCGCCGATGGCATGACGTACCGCGCTCCGGCGCGCACCCCTTCGTTCCGTAGTCTGCATTCCCGACGTTGCGCCGCGCACGCGCGGCCTGACGTCGGTCACGCTTTCACTATCTGCGCATGACTGGTCCAGGGCCCCGCGAACGCATCCTGCCTCGCATGATCGACGAGGAGATCAAGGAATCGTTCATCAACTACTCGATGAGCGTCATCGTCTCGCGCGCGCTGCCGGATGTCCGCGACGGACTGAAGCCGGTGCACCGGCGCGTGCTGTACGCGATGAACGAGGCGGGACTGACGGCGGGCCGTCCGTATCGCAAGTCGGCCACCGTGGTGGGCGACGTGCTGGGACGCTACCACCCGCACGGCGACAGCAGCGTGTACGACGCCGTGGTGCGCATGGTGCAGGAGTTCTCGCTCCGCTATCCGCTGGTGGATGGCCAGGGCAACTTCGGCTCCATCGACGGTGACAACGCGGCCGCCTACCGATACACCGAAGTGCGTCTCACGCGCATCGCGATGGAGATGCTGGCCGACATCGATCGCGGCACGGTGGATTTCGGCGCCAACTTCGACGACACGCGCGAAGAGCCGAAGGTGCTGCCGTCACGGCTGCCGAACCTGCTGGTCAACGGCAGCACCGGCATCGCCGTCGGCATGGCCACCAACATCCCGCCGCACAACCTGCGCGAGGTGTCGGCCGCGA
>JANMON010000162.1:0-30229 GCA_031369265.1 Gemmatimonadaceae bacterium
CTCGGTACCGCCCTCTGCGTCTACGGCGCAGCGATCGGGCCCACGTGGAACCTCTGGCAGATCAACATCGCCCCACCCGACCTCAGTTACGGGTTGCGGCTCGCGCCGCTGCGGGACGGCGGGCTCTGGCAGATGATCACCTTCCTCGCCACCGGGGCGTTCGTCGCCTGGGTGCTGCGTCAGGCTGAAATCAGCCGCAAGCTGGGCATGGGCTACCATGTCCCCGTGGCGTACTCCGTCGCGGTGTTCGCCTACATCTCGCTCGTCATCATCCGCCCGGTGTTGCTGGGTGCATGGGGCCATGGCTTCCCGTACGGCATCCTCAGTCATCTCGACTGGGTGTCGAACGTCGGATACCAGTTCCAGCACTTCCATTACAACCCCGCGCACATGATCGCGATCACGTTCTTCTTCACCAACAACCTCGCCCTCGCGATGCATGGCTCGCTGATCCTGTCAGTGACCAGCCCGCCGAAGGGTGAAGCGGTGAAGACGAGCGAGCATGAAAACTCGTTCTTCCGCGATGCGGTGGGCTATTCCATCGGCGCGATTGGCATTCACCGGCTCGGGCTCTTCCTGGCGCTCAACGCCGGGCTCTGGAGCGCCATCTGCATCCTGATCAGCGGTCCGTTCTGGACGCGCGGCTGGGCGGACTGGTGGAACTGGTGGCTCTACCTGCCCTTCTGGGCCCCGAGGTGATGCGTCGATGATTGAATACCAGAACCTCTGGACCCGCGTGCAGGTGCACGCGCCGGTCGATCCCGGTGTCCCGCTCCGCGGCGGCACCTGGGGACGCGACGGCAAGCCGATTCTCTTCTATTGGGCCGGCAAGATCGGCGATGCGCAGATCGGACCGATCTATCTCGGTACCACCGGCGTCTTCTCGCTGATCTTCGGCTTCATCGCCTTCGAGATCATCGGCCTCAACATGTGGCGCTCGGTGGGCTGGGATCCGATCCAGTTCATCCGCCAGTTGCCGTGGCTGTCGCTCGAACCGCCGGCGCCGCGCTACGGCCTCCACATCCCGCCGCTGGAACAGGGTGGCTGGTGGCTGCTGGCCGGCTTTTTCCTCACCCTCGCGATCCTGCTCTGGTGGGTCCGCATGTACCAGCGCGCCCGCGCGCTCGGCATGGGGTCACACATCGTCTGGGCCTTCGCGTCGGCAATCTGGCTCTACCTGGTGCTGGGCTTCATCCGCCCGATCATGGTCGGCAGCTGGTCGGAAGCGGTGCCGTTCGGAATATTCCCGCACCTGGACTGGACCGCGTCGTTCTCCATCCGCTACGGAAACCTGTTCTACAATCCGTTCCACATGCTCTCGATCGTGTTCCTGTACGGCTCGGCCCTGCTGTTCGCCATGCACGCGGCGACGGTGCTGGCCTGCAGCCGGTACGGCGCGGAACGCGAGATCGAGCAGGTGACGGATCGCGGCACCGCCGGCGAGCGCATGGGCCTGTTCTGGCGCTGGACGATGGGCTTCAACGCCACCACGGAATCGATCCATCGCTGGGCCTTCTGGTTCGCGACGCTGACCACGCTCACGGGCGGCATCGGCATCCTGCTCACCGGAACGGCCGTCGACAACTGGTTCCTCTGGGCGCAGAAGCATGGTGTGGCTCCGAGTTATCCGGTGCTGTACGAGGTCAAGGCGGAACAGGCTCCGTACCTTCGCGGCCAGTACATGGGCGTGGCGCCGGACACGTTCCCGGGCATGATGCGTGACGCAAGCGGGCGGCTGGTGCCGCAGCGGTTGCCGGTCCCGCAGGGTGCACAGCTCACCGGCGACGTCGAGGTCTACAACAAGCCCGTGCTGACCACCGACAACATGCGCGACTCGCTCAATGTTGACGGCCTGTTCATCATGAGCGCGGTGTACTTCGACACTGGCATGGATGCCCTGCGCGGCGAGTCGGATGCCGAGCTGGCCAACCTGGCCGGGCTGATGACGAAGTATCCGGCGCTGAAGGTCGAGGTGCAGGGCCACACCGACAACGTCGGTGACCCGACCGCGAACCTGACGCTCTCGCAGAACCGCGCCAATCGCGTGCGCGAACTGCTCACCAGCCGGCATGGCATTGCCGCCGATCGCATCACCTCACGCGGATTCGGGCAGACCAGGCCAGTCGGGTCGAACGAGACCCCGGAAGGCCGTCGCCTCAACCGTCGCGTCGAGATCTCGAGCGGAGGCAAGGTCGTGCTGCCAGTGGAGGTCACCCCATGATGACGCGACAGACCGTGCGCATCACCGGTGCCGTCCTCGCACTGGCGGTGCTGGGCGCCTGCAAGGGTGCGCCCGACGTGCTCAAGCCGGGCCCGAAGAAGATCGCCCAGCATGGCTATGCGGGCGTGGGCATGGAAACGAACTACGACCCGGATGACATCGCGAAGACCGCGGCGTACAACCAGGCTCCGAAGCCGCTCCCCCCTGCCCCGCCAGGCCCGCCGGGTCAGTACCAGAACGTGCAGGTGCTCACCAACATCAGCGCCGCCGAGTTCGGGCGCACGATGACGGCCATGAGCTCCTGGGTGGCAGGTGGTCCGGGCAACTGTGCCTACTGCCACAACACCGCGAACTTCGCCGCCGATTCCAACAAGGGGCAGCCGATCTACACCAAGCTTGTCGCCCGGATGATGCTCCGCATGACGCGGCGCGTGAATTCGGACTACACGCAGCACGTGGGCGGCACCGGTGTCACCTGTTACACCTGTCACCGCGGCCAGCCGCTGCCGAACGGCCTCTGGTTCTACACCACCGAGAACCAGATCCTCCGGCATTACCTGGATCGTGACGACATCCGCGTGCAGTCCCACACGATCGAACCGAACAACGGCAATCGCACTGCCATCCGCCAGACGTACAACACGTACGCCCTGATGGTGACGCAGTCGAATGCCCTCGGCGTGAACTGCACGTACTGCCACAACTCGCGTGCCTGGACGTCATGGGAGCAGTCGACGCCGAAACGTGTCGTGGCCTACTATGGCGCCGCCATGCTGCGCGACGTGAACATGAACTACCTGAACCCGCTGCAGCCGGTGTACCCGCGCAGTCGCCTGGGCGAGCATGGAGACGCGCCAAAGGCACAGTGCATCACGTGCCATAACGGTGTCTACAAGCCGCAGTACGGCGCGAAGATGGTCAAGGATTACCCTGCTCTCTGGGGTGCCGCCGGCTGGGACGCCAACGCTGGACCGCTGGATGCAGCCGGCAAACCGCTGTACGACGGCAAGCCACTCACGGCACCGGTGCCGACACCGACCGGAGCCAAGTTGAGTGCCGCGCCGACGACGGCGACTGCAGCCGGTGTCGAGGTCGCGATGGGAGCCACACCCGCCCCGGCGATGCCCGCCGCGGCCCCGGTGCCCGCCCGCACGACACCGTAACACCGCTGGTGTAGTTCATCGCCTTCGTCACGCGCCCGGATCGCAGCAGCGGTCCGGGCGCGTGGCGCGTTCGGGGCACTGGACGTCGCACATGGAACCCGCCACCATACGTCCGTTGGCTCCCGCAACACCGATCCCATCGCCGCCGAACCGCATGAGCGCCACACCCGTCGAGCGTCAGGTCACACTGCGCGATGGCACCACCCTGGCACTCAACGTCTGGGCCGGACCTGACACACGCCGCGGCACGGTGGTCATCTCGCACGGCCTCGGCGAACACGCCAATCGGTATGCGGAACTCGCCGGTGACCTGATCGCTGATGGCTGGCAGGTCCACGCGTCCGATCACCGCGGGCACGGACGTTCACCGGGTGCGCGAGGCGTCGTCCCAGCGGTGGAGACGATCCGCGACGATGTCATCGAGCTGCTGCACTACGCGCGCGCCACCGGCCCCGCGCCGATCGTGCTGCTCGGCCACAGCATGGGTGGCGCGTTCGCGGCCTGGGCCATCGCACACGAGCCCACGGCCGCCGATGCGCTGGTCCTGTCGTCGCCGGCGCTGATGACCCACATGACGGGGTTCCAGCGCCTGATGATGCGCACCATGCTCCGCCTCTCACCCGATACCGTGATGGGCAATGGCCTGGACGCGAACTTCATCTCGCACGACCATCGCGTGGTCGCCGCCTACCGTGACGACCCGCTGGTGCACGATCGAGTCTCGGCGCGCCTCGCCAGCGCCATCGTGACGGCAGGTGACGAGGCGCGGGCACAGGCGTCCGGATGGCGCACGCCCACCCTGCTGCTCTACGCCGGCGCCGACAAGCTGGTCAACCCGCGCGGCTCGGAGCTCTTCGCCGCGGCCGCCCCGTCATCGGTGGTGAACGCTCAGCGTTTCGGCACGCTGTATCACGAACTGTTCAATGAACAGGAGCGTGCGCAACCGGTGTCCGCGCTGCGACAGTGGCTGCGCACCCTGCCAGCCGTGCAGCGTATCGGCTGACGCGCCTCAGGCCACCGCGGGCTGACCCGCCAGCAGCGTGGCGGGATCGGTGACGGTGTAGAGGGACAGCATCAGCCGCGTCTTCCGACGAAAGCCGATGTGCGCCCGCATCGAGACGGTATCGTAGTCCGCCTCCTCGATCGCCTCGAGAATCGCCGCGTAGCCCACCGCACACGCCTGCGCACAACGTCGCGAGTCGGGGGACAACAGCGCGATGCCCGGCAGTGCCTCGCGATAGAGCTCGCGGGCCCGCGCCACGAAGTGCCGCATCATGCTCCGCCACGCCGCCGAGCGCACGTCGATGTCCGCAGCCAGCACCTGGTCACGCGTCAGGCCGACGCTGCGCAGTGCATCGTCGGGCAGGTAACAGCGTCCGTTGCCGGCATCCTCGCCGACGTCGCGCAGGATGTTCGTGATCTGCATCGCCACGCCGAGCGTGCGCGCGCAGGCGATCGCCCGTTCCCGCGCCTCGTCGCCACCCACCACGCCGAAGACGTGCGTGCACAGCTCACCCACGCTGCTCGCCACCCCTTCGCAATACGCCTGCAGCGACGGCCAGTCGCGGTAGTCGGTGGGATCGAGGTCGCGCGCCACACCGTCCACCAGTTCGTCGATCGGCGCCATCGGGATGCCGTAGCGCCGGATGGCCCACGCTGTCTCGTGCATCACTGGTCCGGCGAAGCCACCGGTCAGTGCGTCGTCCAGCTGGCCGCGCAACGCGCGCAGCGAGTCGCGCACGGCCTCTCGCCCACCCGGCCCGGCGCGATCCACGGCATCGTCGGCCAACCGGCAGAACGAATACAGCGCGTAGGTGGCGCGTCGCTTGGTGATCGGCAGGAAGGCGCTCGCCAGCGCGAAGGTCCGCGCGTGCCGACGGACGATGTTGCCGCAGATCAGGCTCTCGAACGTCACCATGCGCTGGTGCTCCCGGCCAGTGACACCGTCACGCGGGCGAGGCCGTGATGCCCGCCACACTTCCCCGACCTGGCGACGCCACCATCGTCGCCGAGGCATCGTCAGTCACCGCCGACGGCGCATACGCTCGCAACGCGCCGACCACCGCATCCGCCGCCTGCTGCGGATCACGCAATGCGCGGAAGGTCGGCCGTCCGCGACGGCTGCCACGCCAGGTCATGTGCGGAAACAGGAGCAGCCACGGAATCTCCTGCGCCTCGGTGAGCGAGACCATCAGGTCGGCCGAGCCGTCACTGCGGCGCAGCAGGTCCACGCCCTCGACACTCGAATACGGGATGTTCGCGTCGGCGCGCAGCACGATCCCGATGTTGAAGTACACGCGGCGGTTGGTGATCACGTACTTCGACGTCCTGGCGATCCGCCAGGCGAAGAGTCGGATGCTGACCACCGCCACCACCACCATGATCAGGCTCAGCGTGGTGACGCCGACCAGACGCGGGATGGTCTCGGTGGTGTGCTGCATCGCTTCTGCGGCGCCGAGCGCGAACGAGCAGGCCGCGAAGCCCAGCACCCAGCGCTCGCGCAGGAAATAGCGCGCCAGCGAGCGCTGGTCCGGTGACCCGGACCAGAGGACGCGTTCACCCGCGGGAAGGCGGCTGACCTCCCCGTCGGGCCCAACGTGCTCCACGATCTCCGACATCAGATCAGTGGCCCGAAGCGCAGGTTCGAGTTGTACATCGACCCGGCTCCGAAGTAAGCGGCGATCTTGTCCTCCTCGAGCAGCGTGACCGAGTCCGGCGACTTGATGTCCGGAATGCCCGCGAAGTCGGCGGCCTTCAACACGTCGATCTGCACGTGCGTGGCCGACGGTCCGGCGCTCATGAACGGCATCCAGCTCGACGGCCGCGGCATGCGCATGAACGGCACCGGGAACAGCCGTCGAACACCTTCGGTGACTTCGACCTCCAGGTAGCGCAGGCACGGCTCGCTGCGATCGACCCACAACTCCACCACCTTGCCGCCCACCACGCCGTCCATGCCCTTCACATCGAGGCTGCGCGGATCGGGATCCTCGTGTGCGACGAAGAAGTCGGTGGCCACGCGCATCGGTACGATGCGGTTGGCACCATTGATGGTGAGGTCGGGCCGGTCGGCACGTTCGGCCCAGGCACCCGGACCGATGCCGGCCGTGAGCGGGTTGCCGATCGGCTCGAGCGGCGCGCCCCAGCCGGAATCGACCGGCTTGGCGTTCTTCGGAACGATGAGTTCGGACATGCCCTAGTGCTCCGGGTGGGTGGGAATGAACTCCTTCGGACCCGGGTACGCCGGGAAGCCCTGATGCAGGCGGCCGGGCTGGTCGGTCACCAGCGGATAACCTTCGCGCTTGTCTTCGCGCCGCAGGTAGAGGATCAGCCCGAAGAACGCGAACCAGAACGCGTACAGCACCATCTGCGTGACGTCGATATACGGCGTGAAATTCCTGAACATGCTCACTCCTTCCTCATCTGAGGGACACCCGCGTACCACACTAGGCCGGGAACTCCGCGATTCCGAATGGAACCGGACGCACTTCCGCACGACTGCGCGCCGCGAGCGGACCCAGCACCACCAACAACACCAGCAACCCGGCCACGGCAACGAGATAGGCGGCGACGTAGCCGGCCCCCTGTGTCACCGCAGCCGCAACACCCTGCTCCACCGACAACACCGACGTGACACCATCCCGGATTCCGCCGGCCACCGCCATGGCCAGCCCGGCCGCCGTGGCCTGCACCGCCCCCCACGCACCCAGCGCCAGGCCATGCTCACCCTTGTGCGGCAGTGCCATCACGCGCAGCAGCGTGCCGATGCTGAACAGGCCATTGCCGAAGCCGATCAGCAGCGCGCCGACCATCAGCAGCGCCGGTGCAAGCATGGGCGCCGAGAGGATGATCGAGGCGAATCCGAACATGCCGATCACGGCGCCGGCGCCGCAGAGACGGATCGGGTCCGCACCATTCTGTGCGCGGCGCGCCGCGATCGCGAAGCTGGCGATCGCGCCGCTGGCCATGATGCCCGTCAGCAGCGTGGTCGCGGCCACGCCGAGTCCCAGCACCTGTCCCCCGAACGGCTCCAGCAACACGTCCTGCAACGTGAAGGCGAAGGTGCCGATGGCGATCGCCGCCAGCAGGCGCACGAGCTGCGGGCACTCCTGCGCGAACGTCCGCCATGCCACCAGGAATGGCGGCCTGGCGATCTCCGGCTTCCGCGTCGGCGCCGACCCGCGCACTTCCTGCTTCCAGACCGCGAAGATGTTGAGCAACAGCGTGATCTCGGCCGCGCCCTGAATCACCTGGATCAGGATCACCTTGTTGAAGTGGCGGAGCATGGCGCCATAACTCAGGCTGGCCACCACCATGCCCACCAGCAGCATCACGTACAGCAGGGCCACCACGCGTGGCTGGTCCTTCTCCGGCGCGATGTCGGTGGCCAGCGCGAGGCCAGCCGTCTGCACCATGTGTGACCCGAGCCCGGTGCAGAGGAAGGCGAAGAAGCTGGCCGCGACGCCGACGCTGGGGCTGCCGGTGGTGTCACCGGAGAAGATCAGCAGCGCCACCGGCATGATGGCCAGGCCACCGAACTGCAGCAGCGTGCCGAACCAGATGTACGGCACACGGCGCCACCCGAGCACCGAAACGTGCGTGTCGGACTTGTAGCCGATCAGCGCGCGAAACGGTGCCGTCAGCAGCGGCACCGCGAGCATCAACCCGACCAGCAGCGCTGGGATCTTCAGCTCGACGATCATCACGCGATTGAGCGTGCCGGCCAGCAGCGTAGTGGCGAGGGCCACCGTGAACTGCAGCAGCCCCAGGCGCAACAGGCGCGGTAGCGGCAACTCGGCGGTCGCCACGTCGGCGAACGGCAGGATGCTGGGGCCGAAGCGGGAGACCAGCTTCGACACCAGCGGGGTGCGCGGCACCTCACCGGCACTCATCGGATCACCAGACCGGCTCCATGCGCACGTTGGCCGGCAGCTCGTTCGAGAGCACCGGCTGGAAGTACAGCTGCACGAACGTGGTGGCCACCGTCACCTTGAGTGCCGCACGACGCAGCGCCGCCCCGATGCCACCCATCTTGCGCGTGGCCTCGATGGCCAGCGTGAGCTGGAACATCTTCTCGAACAGCTCCCAGATCCGCGGGCTCTCGAGATCGAGGCTGATGGGGAACACCTGCTTGCTGATCAGGCTCGTGAGCTTGATCACCTTGCGGTCGTAGTCGTCCACCGACATGCCCATCGCGCCGAAGAACGAGGCCCGCAGGTGGTCACGGACGTACATCGTGCAGAACACCGCCAGCAGGAAGAAGCGGATCCAGTACTTGTTGATTCCCTGCAGCGTCTCCGGGTTGGCGCGCATCAGCACCGCAAACGCCTCGCCGTGGCGGAACTCGTCGTTGCACCAGTTGTCGAACCACTTGAAGATCGGGTGCCAGCGCTTGTCGGGCTGCTGCTCGAAGTTGCGGAAGATCGTGATGTAGCGCGCGTAGCCGATCTTCTCCGACAGGTAGGTCGCGTAGTAGATGAATTTCGGCTTGAAGAACGTGTACTTCTTCGCCCGCGTGAGGAAGCTCAGGTCCACGCGCACGTTGAAGTCGTTCAGCGTATGGTTGATGAACCCGGCGTGCCGGCCCTCGTCGCGGCTCATGTAGCCGAACAACTCGCGCACATCGGGATTCTTGCAGCGCTTCTTGATCTCGGCGTACAGGATGCACCCCGAGAACTCCGCCGTGACGGAGCTGATCAGGAAGTCCACGAACTCCTGGCGCAGCTTCGGTGGCAGCGTGGAGAAGTCCGCATCGAACTCCTCCGTCCGCTTGAAGTGGTTGCGGTTCGGGTCCGACTTGAACTCGGCCACCATCGCATCCCACTGTTCGCGCATGGACGAGAAGTCGAGCTTGTTCATCTCGTCGAAATCGGTGGTGTAGAACCGCGGATTGAGCGCCGCATCCTGCGCGGCCACGGCGGTGCTCTGCGCGGTGCTCTGCGGTTCCGCGGTCAGTTCGGCGCGTTCATCCTGCACGTTGTACATGATCTCAGCCCTCGAAGCCGACTTCATAGAGTTCGGTGATGCGCGTGCGTCCCATGACGCGCTCCCACATCCGGCGCGGCAGGCTTGCCTTCGACACGGTGGCCGTCGCCGCCATCGTGCGCTTCTCGTTCAGCGGGATGTACGACGGTGCCCCGTGCACCAGGACTTCATCCCCCTCGTTCACCTCGACACCTTCGAGGATCACGTGCGCGTGCAGTTCGCGATCGGTGGCCTCGAGGTCGATCATCGCGGGCACCTCGATCGAGCGGCGGTACAGAAACCACACTGCCAGGATCGCGAGCATTGCGATCAGCAGGCTTTGGAGCGTCATCATGCCGTCACTTCCGCTGCCGAGAGAGAAACCAGAGAGCCAGAAATATGCCGATCACGATCCACACGCCGTGACCTCGGTTGCGCGGCACAGTTCCAGCGCCTGCGATGTGTAGAATCCACTGGCGACGCGATGTGTGCGCTGTGCGTGCCATCCAACGAGTCGCGGGTCACGGGACACGCCGCGGAGGAGTGGACCCATCCCCACCGGCTCGATCGCCGGCGCACGGTCCTTCCGCGGAAAGAGCCGGCCCACCCCGCGCACGGTGGCCAGCAGCGGCGTCCAGGGCGCAAACGTCACCGCCATGCCCACCCGGGTGCGGGCGCCCAGCGCGGCATACGCGTCCAGCATGTCAGTCATGCGGTAATGAATGAGGGAATCCATTGCGATCACGTAATCGAACGACCCGAGCTGCGGGTCGAGCATGTCGCCCGACCGCCACTCGATCGTCCCTCCCTCGAATTTCCCCGCGGACCGCGTCTCGGCTAGTCCCACCAGCGTCGGTGAGAGGTCGATGGCCAACACCGACGCCCCCCGGTTGGCCAGCTCCACCGCCAGCACGCCGGTCCCGCAGCCCGCATCCAGCACGCGCAGGCCGCTGAGGTCCGCCGGCAGGTAGCCGGAGAGCGTGTGTCGCATGCGTTCGCGCCCCTCGCGCACCACCCGCCGCACCCAGCTCACCTCGGAGTCGGAGGTCAGTGCCGCCCAGGCCCCGGCTGCCGTGCGATCGAAATACTCGTGCAGCCACGCCCGGCGCTCGGTGTACGACCGGCTGCCTGCCGTGCTGACGTCCGTCGACGGTGCTGCCATGGCTCAGTCGTACCCGAGCAGGTCGAAGATCTCGCGATCCTTCAGCGGCTGGATCAGCAGCGGCGGCACCCCGTCCAGCAGGCGCTGGGCGCAGGCCAGGTATTCGTCCTGCACCGCCTTCACTTCCGGGTCGGTGGAGTCCATCTCAAACATCGTGCACTTCTTCAGCCGGCTGCGATGGATCGCATCCAGGTCCGGGAAGCGCGCGGTGGTGGTCAGGCCGACGACGTTGTTGTAGCGGTCGATCTGGTCGGTGTCCTTGCTGCGGTTGGCGATCACGCCGCCCACGCGCACCTGGTAGTTCTTCGACTTCGCCAGCACCGCCGCGATGATGCGGTTCATGGCGAAGATCGAGTCGAAGTCGTTGGCGGTGACGATCATCGCGCGGTGCGCGTGCTGCAGTGGCGCCGCAAAGCCGCCGCAGACCACGTCGCCCAGCACGTCGAAGATCACCACGTCGGTGTCTTCCAGCAGGTGATGCTCCTTCAGCAGCTTCACCGTCTGGCCCACCACATACCCACCGCAGCCGGTGCCGGCCGGCGGACCACCCGCCTCCACGCACATCACGCCGTTGTAGCCGGTGAAGACGAAGTCTTCCGTCCGCAGCTCCTCGCTGTGGAAGTCCACCGACTCGAGCTGGTCGATCACCGTCGGCACCATCGACTTGGTGAGCGTGAACGTCGAGTCGTGTTTCGGATCGCAGCCGATCTGCAGCACCCGCTTGCCGAGATGCGAGAAGGCCGCCGAGAGGTTCGACGACGTGGTGCTCTTGCCGATGCCGCCCTTCCCGTAGACCGCGATGCAGAGCGCACCGGTGATCTTGTCGTCGGGATTGAGGTGCACCTGCACGCTGCCTTCGCCGTCCTGTCCTCCCAGAATGGGGAGTCGCGTTGACACTGCCACGTTACTTCTCCTGAACCAGGGAATGTTCGCCGGCGGGCGCCACCACGCGCGCCGGTACTGTCACCATCACCTTCATCGGGCTACCACTCCTTCGAGCCGGTCCTCGAGGTCCGCCGCGGCATCGCGCAGCGCCTCCAGCGTGGCCGCATCCGGCGACCAGTATCCACGATCGTTCGCTTCCAGCAGCTTGGTCGCCATCCCGGCGGCCGCCGACGGGTTGAGGCTCGCCAGCCGGTCCCGCATCTCGGCATCCAGCACGAAGGTCTGCGCTATCTCGCCGTAGACCCATCCCGGCACGCTCCCCGTCGTCGAGGACCAGCCGACCGTCGTCGCCACGTGGCCGGCGATGTTGCGCACACCCTCGTAGCCATGCGCCAGCTGCCCTTCGAACCACTTCGGATTCAGCGCCCGCGTGCGCGTCTCCAGCACCACCTGCTCCTCGAGCGTGCGGATCTTCCCGTCCTTGCCGGTATGGTCGCCCATGTAACAGGCCACCTTCTTCTGCTGCTGCTGCTCGATCACGCGATTCACGCCACCCAGCGCCTCGACGTACTGGTCGATGTCGGTCGCGCCGAGTTCCACCGAATCCACGTTCTGGAAGCTGAGTGATGCGGTGCCCAGCGCGCGCTTCATCATCTTCTGCCCCGCGCGACACTTGCCGTCAGCGCCGTAGGCAAAACCCTTGCGCTGAACGAACAGGTCGGCCAGCTGGTCTTCGTCCTCCCAGCGCCCCGTCTCCAGCAGCAGGTTCACGTTCGAGCCGTACGTCCCCTCGGAGTTGCCGAACACGCGCAGCGCCGCGGTCTCCATGTCCACGCCATCCTCGCGCATCGCGGCCAGCGCGTGCTTGCGGATGAAGTTCTGGTCCTCCGGCTCCTCGGCGGTGGCGCACATCAGCGCCGCCTCGGCCAGCAGCTTCACCTGCAGCGGGAGCAGGTCGCGGAAGATGCCGCTCAACGACGCCACCACATCCACTCGCGGACGGCCCAGCTGCTGCAGCGTGAGCAGTCGCGCGCCGCAGAGGCGCCCCACGCCATCGAAGCGCGGCACGACACCCATCAGCGCCAGCACCTGCGCCAGCTGTGTCCCTTCCGACTTCATGTTGTCGGTGCCCCAGAGCACGAACGCCACCGTCTCCGGGAAGTCGTTGCCATCGGCCAGGTGGCGCGCGATGAGTTGCTCGGCGCGGATGGTCCCTTCCTTCAGTGCGTACGGACTCGGCACCTTGTACGGATCGAAGCCGTAGATGTTGCGACCCGTCGGAAGCACGGCCGTGTTGCGCACCAGGTCCGCGGCCGGTGCGGCCGTCACGTAGCGCCCATCGAGCGCGCGCAGCATGCCGGGGATCTCCGAATCGACCGCCAGCATCCGGTCCAGCGCCATCAAGCCGTTGAGCGTCGGCTCGAGGGCCATGGGGGCGATCCCGACACGATCAGCTTCCCGCATCCCCGCCGCTGCACTGCCACCGGCGACCGCGGCCAGCACGATGTCCCGCGCCGCGGTCTCGAGATTCTCGGGCGTGAGCGCCGTCCGCGCGGCCGTGGCCAGCGTGGCACCGAAGGGCAGCACATCCGCCTCCGGTCGTCCCACATTCGCGATCGCGAGCAGCATGTCGGCGCGCTCCTCCACCGACGGCGTCTTGCCGACGACGTGCAGGCCCACCGGAATCAACGCCTGTTCCACTTCCAGCAGCTTCTGGCGTACGACCTCGATCACCTGGGCATCCGCAGGAGTCCACAGCGGCAGCGGCGCGGCCAGTTCCAGCGCACAGGCCTGTTCCTGCAGCAGCGCCACCACCGACGCGCGTTCGCCCTCGCCGGTCCGGTCGTCCATGCCGCGCCACCGCTCGAACGTCGCCTTCAGGTCGATCAGGCCCTTGTACAGTCCCGCCGCCGACACCGACGGCGTGAGGTAGCTGATCAGCGTCGTGGCGCCACCGCGGCGCTTTGCCAGCGTGCCTTCCGACGAGTTGTTGGAGGCGTACAGGTACACGTTCGGCAGGTCGCCGATCAGGCGGTCGGGCCAGCACTCGTCGGTCAGGCCGGCCTGCTTGCCCGGCATGAACTCCAGCGCACCGTGGGTGCCGAAGTGCAGCGCGACGTTGGCGCCCCAGTCCTCGCGCAGCCAGCGATAGAACGCACTGAACGCATGCGTCGGCGCAAACCCACCCTCGAAGAGGAGGCGCATCGGATCGCCCTCCCAGCCGAATGACGGCTGCACGCCGACGAACACGTTGCCGAATTCCGCACCCAGGATCTGTATACCGGTACCATCCGCGAACTGCTTGCCCGGCGCCGGTCCCCATGCCCCCTCGATCTGCGGCAGGAAGCGCTCGCGGCGCACGTGATCATCGGTCGGGATCCGCGTGAACACCGACGCGACCGAGCCGTACTGCTCGCGATTGCCCTGAATGATCGCATCGCGCAGCGCGTCCACCGATTCGGGGACGGTGACGGAGTAGCCGCCATCCCGCATCGCAACCATCGTGTTGTACAGCGAATGGAAGCAATCGATGTAGGCCGCGCTGCCGGTGTTCCCCGCATTCGGCGGGAAGTTGAACAGCACCACCGCCACCTTCCGGTCGGCCCGTGCCGTGCGGCGCATGCGCACCACCTGCGCCACGCGATCGGCCATCGTCTCGACGCGCTCGGTGATCGGCAGCGACTCGGCATTCTCGACACCCTTTGCCGCACCCACCTTGCCAGCGAACACGATCGGACCGATCGCACCATCCAGCTCGGGAATCGCCACCTGCAGCGTCGCCTGCAGCGGATTCAGCCCGCGCGGATCGCCCTGCCACTCGGGCGTGCTCTGGAACTCCAGCGTCTGCAGGCAGAAGTACGGCACGTCCAGCTTCGCCAGCGTCTCCTGGGCCGAGATCGAGTCGTTGTAGGCCGGTCCGCCCACCAGCGAGAAGCCCGTCAGTGAAACCACCGCGTCGACGCGCGAACGCCCCTGCGCATCCAGGAAGTAGCGGTCGATTGCCGGACGCGCATCGAGCGCACTGGCGAAGGCCGGGATCGCACGCAGGCCACGCCGCTCGAAGGCGCGCACCACCGCGGCGTAGTGCGCCACGTTGTCGGCCAGCAGGTAGCTGCGACCAAGCAGCACACCAATCGTGCCGGACGTGCCACGCGACGGAATCTCCGACGCCAACTCCGTGATGCCATGCTCGCTGCGCAGGTCGGGATGCCAGAGGCCTACTTCCGGATAGTTCTTCGGCGCCGCCGACTTCACCTTCGCACGCAACACCTTGCGCGGCCCATCGGCGTACTTCTCGACGTGCAGCAGGATCAGGTTGGCGATGTTTTCCGACGTGCCGGCCAGCCAGTACTGGATGCTGAGCAGGTACACGCGCACGTCCTGCGCCGGACCGGGAATGAACTTGAGCAGCTTCGGCATCGCCTTCAGCGCCGTCATCTGCCGCTCACCGCTCGACTTTCCATCGGTGCGGCTGCCGCGCAGCTTCTTCAGGATGCCGAGGGGTGACCACGGCTTCGGCTTCTTCTCCTCGGCGCCACCCAGGTCGAAGCGGCCCATCTTGGTGCAGCGCACCAGTTCCGGCGCCGAGACGGCCACCAGCATCGAGTCGCAATGCTCGCGGCGCGCCAGCAGCGCATCGCGGATCGCCGTCACCTGCTCGTCCTGGAAACACTGCGTCACCGCGATGATGTCACCGGTGGCGATGTCGGCCTTGCACCGCTCCAACGCGGCCGGACTTTCCGGCCAGTCGGAGGCGACGTGCACGCGCAAGTCGATCGACGGCAGCTGCTTCACCACCATCGACGCCGCCTCGGCCACCGCCCCGGCGAGGTGCGAATCGAGGGTGATGATGACGAACTTCAGTGGTGGCAGTGACTCACCGGCCATAATGAGCCTTGGCCTCGTACAGGGTTTCGGTGGTGATGACGGCGATCCCCTGCGCCGCGGCGTACTTCTCCGTGTTCCGGCGGGCCTTGCCGCGCACGAAGAACGGAATCTTGCCCAGCTCCTTCTCGCCGTCGACCGACCACGTTGGCGTGGCGGTCGTGACCTCAGCGGGCGCACCCGGCGCCTCGACCACAGTGGTGGCCGTGGGCGATTGCACCGACGCGTGCGCCGGCTCCGAGACGACGGGTGTGGCGTCGGGCCCTTGCGGGTCCGGCACCATCACGGCGGCGGAAGCCTCGGGCTTCGCCGGCGCGACGCTGTGCAGGTGCGACGGCGTGGCGCCATCGCCGAACTCGAAATCCTCGCGGAACATCTGCAGCAGGTGCTCCTCGAGGCCCATCATCAACGGATGCACCCAGGCGTCGAAGATCACGTTGGCGCCTTCGAAACCCATCTGCGGCGAATAGCGCGCCGGCACGTCCTGCACGTGGATCGGCGTCGAGATCACCGCACACGGCACACCCAGCCGCTTGGCGATGTGTCGTTCCATCTGCGTGCCGAGCACCAGCTCGACCTGCAGGTCGGCTACCGTACGCTCCACGTCGAGGTAGTCGTCGGTGATCAGCGCGGTCACGCCGTACTTCTCGGCGCAGGCCTTGACCTCCCGCGCCATCTCTCGGCTGTAGGTACCCAGCCCCACCACCTTGAAGCCCAGTTCCTCACTGGCGATGCGTGCCGCCGCCACCACGTGTGTGCCGTCGCCGAAGATGAAGACGCGCTTGCCGGTGAGGTACGTCGCATCCACCGACCGGGAGTACCACGGCATGCGCGACTGGCTGCTGCCGAGCGACGCCGCACCGGCCGTCTCGCCGCCCAGCACCGCCGAGACGTCGATGTCCAGCACACGGCCCATTTCGGCGATGAAGTCACGCGTGGCACCGACACCGATCGGCACCGTCGTGATCACCGGCATCTGGAACGTGCGCTGGAGCCAGCTGCAGGTGGAGAGTGCGATCTCGGGATACAGGCAGACGTTGGCATCGGCATCCGGAAGGCGACGCAGGTCGTCGGGATCGGCACCCAGCGGCGCACTGACGTGCACGTCCACGCCGACACTGGCCAGCAGCTTCGTCACTTCGGCGATGTCATCGCGGCAGCGGAAGCCGAGGATCGTGCCGCCCATCAGGTTCACGCGCGGACGTCGGCCATCCCGCGAGGGCCGCGGCTCGCGCACCTTGGAACGCTCCAGCAACAACGTGCGCACCAACTGGTAGAACGTCTCCGCGGCGCCCCAGTTTTCCTTCTTGGAATATGACGGCAATTCCAGCGGCACGATCGGCAGGTCGAGGTTCATGCCCATCGCGAGGCTGCCCGGATTGTCCTGGATCAGCTCCGCCGTGCAGCTTTCACCCACCAGCAACGCCTTCGGCTTGAAGCGATCCACCGCGTCCTGCACCGCCTTGGTGACGATGTTGGCGGTGTCACCGCCAAGGTCGCGGGCCTGGAACGTGGTGTAGGTGACCGGCGGGCGCTTGTCCTGCCGCTCGATCATCGTGAACAGCAGGTCGGCGTAGGTGTCGCCCTGCGGGGCGTGCAGCACGTAGTGCACGTCGCGCATCGAGGTCGCGATGCGCATGGCGCCGACGTGCGGCGGTCCTTCGTACGTCCAGAGCGTCAGTTGCATCGTCTCAGACAGTCAGTCGTGCGCTGCGATCGAGGGGGCGGACGAACAGCTCCGCCAGATCGCCCGCCTGGTCATAGCCTTGAATCGGTGAGAACACGAGTTCGATCGACCACTTGGTGCGAAGGCCGCGGGCCTCGAGCGGATTGGCGAGGCCGAGCCCGCAGACGGTGATGTCGGGCTGTTGCGCCTCGCAGCGATCCAGCTGCTTCTCCACGTCCTGCCCTTCGCTGAGGAACGTGCCTTCGGGCAGCAGCGCCAGCTCGGTCGCGGTCAGCATCCGATCGAGGTACGGCGTGCCGACTTCCACCAGCTGCATGCCGCACTCGCGCGACAGGAATCGCGCCAGCGGCAACTCGAGCTGTGAATCGGGGAAGAAGAAGATGCGCTTGCCTTCCAGCGTTCCGCGATAGCGCTGCAGCGCGGTGGTGGCGCGTGCCTGTGCCGGTTCAGTGACGCGGCGGAAATGCTCGGCGGGCACGTCCCACGCGGCGGCGGCGGCGGCCAGCCAACGCGTCGTGCCATCTGCACCCAGCGGATACGGCGCCTGCAGCAACGTCGCACCACGCGCCTGCAGCGCGCGCACCGTCTCGCCGACGAAGGGCTGCGCCAGCAGCAGCTGTGTGCCCGGCCCCACCGGCGGCAACTCCGACGCGCGCCGCGCCGGGAAGTACGACACCGGCCCGATACCAAGCTGCGTGAACAGGCGGGAGAACTGATCCTCGATCACATCGGCCAACGTCCCCACCACCATCAGGCGGCGCTCGCCATCGGTGGCCGCCGGCAGGTGCGGCACCATCGCCTTGAGGCACTGGTCCTCGCCCTGCGTGAACGTGGTCTCGATGCCGCTGCCGGAATAACTCAGGATGCGCACGCGCGGGAAGTGCTCGCGATTCAGGCGCTGCGAGGCCGTCAACAGGTCGAGCTTGATGACTTCGCTGGGGCACGAGCCCACCAGGAACAGCGTCGTGATTTCTGGCCGCCGTGCCAATAGTTCCGTGACGACACGATCCAGTTCGGTATTACAGTCCGCCATGCCTGCGAGATCGCGATCCTGCAGGATTGCGGTGGCGAACCGGGGCTCGGCGAAGATCATCACGCCGGCCGCCGACTGCAGCAGGTGGGCGCAGGTCCGCGACCCCACCACGAGGAAGAATGCGTCCTGCATCTTGCGGTGCAGCCACACGATGCCCGTGAGGCCGCAGAACACCTCGCGCTGTCCGCGCTCGCGCAGCACCGGCGCATCGCTGCAGCCACCACTCAATGCGATGTCGTTCACCACCGGCAACGATGTGCTCATGCAACCTCCGCGGTGCGCTGCGCCAGTTCGTGCGCTTCCTGCAGGCGCGCAGCCCGTAGCTTGAGCAGGAACTGGACGGCATTGATGACATAAACCGTGTAGGCGGCCAGTGTCACCAGCAGCAGGGTCTGCGTGGAGAGGCGACCGGTGAGCAGGCCGCCGAGATAGATCGTGTGCAGCGCGATCACGACGAAGCTCACCACGTCTTCCCAGAAGAACGCCTCGGCGAACAGATACTGGCCGAAGACGACTTTCTCCCAGATCGCGCCGGTGACCATGATGGTGTAGAGCAGGATCGTCTTGACGATGATCGAGATGTGGGCGGCCAGCACACCCTCACCGCTCAGCAGCGATCGCAACACCAGCACGACGCTGACCGCGAAGACCAGAAACTGGATCGGCGCCAGAATCCCCTGCACCAGCGTCCAGCGGGTCGCGTCGCGTCGCTGGCGCTGTTCCGGGGTGTAGAGTGCGCGCACCGCGCGGCCTCGGGCGGCCGTCGGTACACTCCCCCGTTCGGTGCTGATCGTCAGTCCGCCATCCATCACTGCGCAACGCTCCATGTAACCGTTGCTCCGAGGCTACCCCCGGATGGGAAAGTGTCAAGGAAAGCTGACAGTCCAGTCGTAACCGTCAGGTGCGCGCGACACCGTGCGCGATGGTCGGCCGAGCCTGGAGCATTTGACAACGTCAACAGCGCGGGTTTCTTCAAGCCAGCGGCGGCTCCCCTGACTTGCGGCAACGTGGCCCGGGCAGAATCGTTTTACATGCGCCGCCCGCTGTTCGCCGCTACCCGGAGGGGCCCGTTGTCCACGTCGCTGCATCCGTTCGGTTCTCAGGCGCCCGCCGAGTGCGACATGCCCCGCGTTCGACCGGTGGTCGGGCGCGCCATGGAGCTGGACCTGATTCCCCGGCTCCTCGCCCATGCGCGCGGCCAGGGCGGCCCGACCGACCCTGCGCTGCTCCCGACGCACGTGCTCGCGTTGATGAACGTGGAGCGATTGGTGCAGGCGTGCCTGTCGCACGACGAGGAGCTGTGCCCCGCGATCGTGACCGAACTCATTCAGGCGGGGGTGCCGCTCGAACGGATCTGTCTCGATCTGCTGGCGCCCGCGGCTCGGCAGCTGGGTGAACGCTGGGAAGAAGATGAGGTGGATTTCCTCGAGGTTACGCTCGGGCTCGGCCGGATGCAGCGGGTCGTGCGCGACCTCGGACGACGGGTGGCGGCGGAGACGCTGATGTCGCCGGATGCGGGTCAGGCGTTCCTCTGTGCGATGCCGGATGAACAGCACTCGCTGGGCCTGGCGATGGTGGCCGAGTTCTTCGTGGCCGATGGCTGGGGCGTGACCGTCGGACACCCGATCGGCAACGCTGACGTGGTGCAGGAGATTGCCGCGCACTGGTACGACGTGGTGGGCCTCTCCGCCGGGGTGGTGGAGCGGATGCCGAAGATGCGCGAGCTGGTCGCCAGCATTCGCGCCGCGTCGTTGAACGCGGACCTCTCCATCATGGTCGGCGGCCGCGCGTTCAACGACAATCCGGCGCTGGTGGAGATGGTCGGTGCCGACGCGTCGGCCCCTGACGCTGCGCAGGGACCGATGGTCGCGCGTACATTGGTACAGGCGCGCCGCGCCGCACTAGACGATTCCTCCCCTCCCTTCGCGACATCCTCACCGTGACCCCTGCCCGCGCCGTCGACGGTGGCCTCGCGGATCTCGACCCGATGCTTGCGGCCGACCTGGTCGCGAACACAGGGGATCTGGCGGTCATCGTCGACCGTACCGGCGTGGTCCGGGCGGTGGTCGCCACCGACCCCGAACTGCGCGAGGCGGGCATCGAACGCTGGGTCGGACAACACTGGGCGCAGACGGTCACCACCGAGACGCGTGGCAAGGTGGAGGCACTCCTCCGCGATGCCGGTTCCAAAGCGTCAGGGCGCCGCCGACAGGTGAATCACCTGCTGGCCGGTGGCAACGACCTCCCAGTCTCCTACACGGTGATGCGGGTGGGCCGGGACGGCGCGTTCGTCGCGGCGGGTCGTGACATGCGCACGGTGTCGGCGCTGCAGCAGCGACTGGTCGAGGCGCAACAGGCGATGGAACGGGACTACTGGCGCCTGCGCCACGTCGAGACGCGCTATCGTCTCCTGTTCCAGCTGGCGGCCGAGACGATCCTGGTGGTGGACAGCGCCACGATGAAGGTGATGGACGCCAATGCGTCGGCCGGCAAGCTGTTCGGCGAAGCCCCGGAAAAGCTCACCGGACGCACGTTCCCGTTCGGCATCGCCCCCGACGACCTCCGTAGTGTCGGCGACGCGGTGGCCAATGCGCGCGCCGTCGGCAGGAGCGGCGACGTCCGGATCCGACTCGCCCGCAGCGGCGAGACGTTCAGCATCAGCGCCTCGACCTTCCGGCAGGACAGCAGTACGCTCCTGCTGATCCGCTTCTCGCCGATCGAGTCAGACCGCCAGGTCGGTGACGGTGGCGAACGCAGCCGGATCGCCGCCCTGCTCGAGCAGTCGCCGGACTCGTTCGTGATCACCGACATCAGCGGCATGGTGACGTACGCCAATCGGGCCTTCCTCGATCTGGTCCAGCTCGCTTCGGACGAACAGGTGCGCGGTGAGGAGATCGGGAACTGGATCGGACGCCCTGGCGCCGACTTCGACGTGTTCCTGACGATGCTCAAGCGCAATGGTGCAGTCCGCCTCGCGTTGACATCTGCCCGAGGTGTGCATGGGCTCGCTACGGAGGTGGAGGTGTCGGCGGCCTGGCTGCCCGATTCCGACCATCCGTCGATCGGCTTCATGTTGCGCGATGTCGGGCGGCGCCTGGCGGTGGGGCCGCAGGGTGCCCGCGACCTGACGCGCGCCGTGGAGCAGCTGACCTCCCTCGTGGGCCGGGTTTCCCTGCGGGAACTGGTCCGGGACACCACCGACCTGGTGGAGCGGCATTTCATCGAAGCCGCCCTCGAATTGACCGACGACAATCGCACGTCGGCCGCCGAGGTTTTGGGCGTCAGCCGACAGAGCCTGTACGTCAAGTTGCGGCGGCATCGGCTGCTCGAAAGCGCCGACAGCACGCTCACCCCGTCGGAGTAACCTCCGAACGTGCGGGACTCCTTGCGGGCGGTCGTTTTTCGCCGCACTGTCAGGAAATGTTGACACTGGATTCCGTCAGCCCTCGTTTACAGACCGTGCCGCGGCGCTTTCCCAGCCCCGGTGCGGTGCTCGAGTTGCTCAAGCCGGTGACCTGGTTCCCTCCCATGTGGGCGTTCGCCTGCGGCGTCGTCAGCGCCGGGGTGGACATGACCGGCCGCTGGTGGGTGCTGGCCCTTGGCGTGGCGTTGACCGGGCCGCTGTCGTGCGCCGGCAGCCAGGCCGTGAATGACTGGTTCGATCGGCATGTGGACGCGATCAACGAACCGCACCGTCCGATTCCCTCCGGCCGCATCCCCGGCATCTGGGGGCTGCTGATCGCCGTGGTCTGGAGCGGCGCCACGATCGCCGTCGGGTCGCTCTTCGGCAGCGCGGGACTGATCGCCACCTGTCTCGCGGTCGCCTTCTCGTGGGCCTACAGTGCCCCGCCGCTCCGGCTCAAGGCCGACGGCTGGCTCGGCAATGCCGCCGTTGGCCTCACGTACGAAGGACTGGCATGGATCACCGGCGCCGTCGTGATGCTCGGCACCTGGCCCGACGCGCGCATCGTGACGCTGGCCGTGCTGTACAGCATCGGCGCGCACGGCATCATGACGCTGAATGACTTCAAGGCGATCGAAGGTGACAGCCAGCTCGGTGTGCTGTCGTTGCCGGTGCAACTCGGTGCGGAGCGCGCCGCCAAGCTGGCGTGTGTGGTGATCCTGCTGCCACAGGTGATTGCGGCAGGCCTGCTCTTGTTCGCGTGGGATCGCCCGCTGCACGCCGCCGTGCTGGTCCTCCTGATCGGCATCCAGCAGGCGATGATGCCGACGTTCCTGCGGGCACCGGTGCAGAAGGCGCTCTGGTACAGTGGGTTCGGCGTGCCATTCTCGGTGCTCGGCATGATGATATGTGCGCACGCGATCCGTTCGCTGGGAACCGGCGCATGAGCACGGACGCGATGGCGATGCCGGCGCCAGACCGCAGCCAATTCGGCTTCGCATCGGTGCTGCGTCTTGGCCTGGTGCAGGCGTGCCTTGGCGCGCTGATCGTGCTCATCACGGCGACGATGAACCGCGTGATGGTGGTGGAGCTGGCGCTGCCGGCGATGGTGCCCGGCGCCCTGGTCGCGCTGCACTACGGTGTGCAGCTGTGGCTGCGCCCGCGGATGGGGCATTTCGCCGATCAGCATGGCCAGCTGACGCGCTGGATCGTGCTGGGCATGGTGATGCTGGCGGCGGGGGTGGTCGCGATCGCCGTCGTGCTGCCACTCCTGCGCTCCGCGCCGATGCTCGGCTATCCGCTGATGCTGGCCGCCTTCGTGCTGGTCGGCCTCGGCGTCAGCACATCGGGCACACTGTTGCTCACGCTGCTCTCGCTGCGCGTACCGCCGGCTCGCCATGCGCGAGCCGCGGCGACGGTCTGGCTCTGCATGATCGCCGGTTTCATCCTCTGCACCGTCGTCGCCAGCAAGCTGCTGACGCCATTCTCGTTCGCCACGCTGGTGCGCTGCACGGTGATCATCGGTGTCGCGACGGTTGCGCTGACGGCGCTGGCGCTGATGGGCATGGATGCGCCTCGCACCGACGCCGTGCGTGAACGTGCCGCCGCAACCCCCTTCGGCGATGCGGTGCGTGTGGTCTGGTCGGACCCGGTGGCGCGCCGCTTCTCGTTCTTCGTCGGCCTCTCGATGCTGGCCTACAGCACGCAGGACCTGATCCTGGAGCCGTTCGCCGGCTCGGTGTTCGGACTGACGCCGGGTGAAAGCACCGCGATCAGTGGGGTCCACCAGGGTGGTTCGCTGCTCGGCATGCTGTTGACCGCGGTGCTGTCCACGCGCATGGGCACACTGGCCGGCTGGGCGCGCTATGGCTGCCTCGCATCGGCCGCGGCGCTGCTGCTGATCGCCACCGCCCCGATGCTCGGCAGCCTGCCCGTGCTCAAGGGTGCGCTGTTCGGTCTCGGTGTGGCCAACGGAGCGTTCGCGATTGGTGCCATCGGGTCGATGATGTCGTTGTCGGCTATCGGCGACCAAGCGCAGACAGGTGTGCGCATGGGAGTGTTCGGTGCGGCGCAGGCGATTGCCATGGCTGGTGGCGGCGTGCTCGGCGCCGGTGCCAGCGACGTGATGCGCGCACTGCTGGGTTCCGACCGGCTCGGCTACGGCAGCGTGTTCGCGATGGAGGCGGCGCTCTTCGTCGGCGCCGCCGTGCTGGCATCCGCGGCCCGACAGGCCGGCCGGGCGCCGTCGAGTGAGTCCATCCTGGCGGCGGCAGGCTGAATGCTCACCGCCGACGGCACGCATGGCGCGGGGCGCACGCAGGGCAGGTCAGTACGAGTGACGGCAGCACATCGCACCCGGCATACCTCGGGTGCGCCGACGGACGACTCTGCGCGAGGAGCAGCGTGATGAAGATGTACGACGTGGTGGTGATCGGCGGTGGCCCCTCCGGTGCAACGGCGGCCAACGACCTCGCACTTCAGGGCTTCTCGGTCGCGCTGATGGACAAGGCGGGGCGCGTGAAGCCCTGCGGTGGCGCGGTGCCGCCGCAAGCGATGGTGGACTTCGACATCCCTGACGAACTGCTGGTGGCCCGTGTCGGCACCGCGCGGATGGTGTCGCCGCACCGGCAGAAGGTGGATATCCCGGTCGGCAAGGGCTACGTCGGCATGGTGGACCGCGGCACGTTCGACGAGTGGCTGCGTGAACGGGCCCGCGCCAACGGCGCCGAGCGCATCACCGGCTTCTTCGATCACTTCAGCTACGACACCGACAACCGGCTGCTGATTCACTTCGCGGCCGGATCCTCGCGCTCCGGCGCGCTGGAGACCATCAAGACGCGCCACTTGATCGGCGCCGACGGGGCGCTGTCGGCGGTGGCCCGCCAGGCGATCCCGATCGCCTACGCCGGCGGCAACCGCGTCACCGCGTACCACGAGATCGTGAAGTCGCCGGTGGTCGAAACGGACGACTTCCAGGCCCGCCGCGCCGACATCTACTACGACGGCAAGTATTCGCCCGACTTCTACGCCTGGGTATTTCCGCACGGGGAAGTGACGAGCATCGGGACCGGCACCTTCGAGCAGGGTTTCGACATGCGGGCTGCCGTTGCCCGCCTCCGGGCCGAGACGGGGCTGACCGACTGCGAGACGATTCGCCGCGAAGGGGCCCCGATTCCGCTCCGTCCGCTCAAGTGGTGGGAGAACGGAAAGGACGTCTCAGTTTGCGGAGATGCGGCCGGGGTGGTAGCGCCGGCGTCAGGTGAGGGCATCTTCTACGCCATGACCTGTGGCCGATTCACCGCCGATGCCGTTGCCGATGCGCTCCGCACCGGGAAGGCGAGCAAGCTGCGCGCCGCGCGGCGCCGCTTCCTGTGGGAGCATGGCCAGGTGTTCCGCGTACTGGACGTGATGCAGAACTTCTGGTACACCACCGACAACCGGCGCGAGCGGTTCGTGTCGATGTGCCGCGACGAGGACATCCAGAAGCTCACGTTCGACGCCTACATGCGGAAGAAGCTCGTGCGGGGCAAGCCGTTGGCACACGTACGGATCTTCTTCAAGAACATCGGACATCTGACAGGCCTGGCGCCGGTTGCTTAATGCTCGGGTATTCGGTCACGGCGATTGCGCTCGCCGCCGGCGGTCTGGTGGTGACCGCGGCGGGTGGCGCGCTCGTGACGCAGTTGGGCCCGTGGTACTACGGGTTGAGGAAGCCGTCGTGGCAGCCGCCCGACTGGCTCTTCGGTCCGGCGTGGACCACGATCTTCCTGCTGATGGCGTTCGCGTTCGTGGTGTCGTGGGAGCAGCTGCCGGATCCCGCCGACCGCTGGCGGCTGACGGGACTCTTCGCACTCAACGGCGGGCTGAACACGCTCTGGAGTTTTCTGTTTTTCGGCCAACGTCGGCCGGATCTGGCCTTGATCGAGATCGTGCCTTTCTTCGGCAGCATCGTGCTGCTGGTCATGACCGTCGCGCCGCTCGACCGGCGCGCGGCCTGGGCGTTCGTGCCGTACTTGTGCTGGGTGATGTTCGCAACCGTGCTGAACATCGCCATCGTACGACGCAACGCTCCCTTCGGATCCCGGTGAACGCATGCTGATCTGCCTGGCGGTGGACTATCGTACCGCGGATGTCGCCACGCGTGAGCGTTTTCACGTGGCCGAGCAACGGCTGGGTGAGATGTACGGCGCGCTGCTCGGTGGTGGTGTCTGCGAACTGGCCCTCGTCTCGACCTGCAACCGCACCGAGCTCTATGCGTGGACGGTCTCGAGTGGGCAGGCGGCGCTCGAGACGGCGGTCGATCACCTGACCACGGTCTGGATGCCGGAGCCGATGGAGCGGCACGCGCTGCTGCAGTCGCTCAACATCCGCATCGGCGATGAAGTCGGACGGCACCTGCTGCGCCTCGCCGCGGGCCTCGAGAGTCAGATCCTCGGCGATGGACAGATTCTCGGCCAAGTGCGCTCGTCGTACCGTACGGCGTGCGAGATGAACACCGTCGGGCCGATGCTGCATCGCCTGTTCGAGATCGGCCTGCGCACCGGTCGTCGCGTGCAATCCGACACCAACCTCTCGACGGGTCGCAATTCGATCGGCGCCGAGGCGGCGTCGGTGGCGCTGCAGCGCTTCGGATCGCTGCAACATGCCCGCTGCCTGATCATTGGCTGCGGCAAGACCGGCACGCGCGCTGCGCGACAGCTGGCCAAGCTTGGCGCAGTGGACATCGTGCTGATGAACCGTACCATCGAGCGCGCACAGGAACTGGCCGAAAGCCTGCGTGGTCGTGTGGCGCCGATGGAGACGATGCACGTCGAGGCGGCGTTCGCCGACGTGGTGATCATCGCCACCGGTGCCGCCACGCACACGCTGCTGGCCGAACAGCTGCAGGCCGCGCGTGTCAATGTCGGCTACGATCATGCGCCGCTGCTGCTGCTGGATCTCGCCATGCCGCGCAACGTCGACCCGCGCGCGGCACAGATTACGGGCGTGACGCTGGTGGACCTCGATTCCCTGCACCAGCCGATCATCGCCGCCGAAGCCGCACGCCTGTCCGCGGTCCCGGATGCGGAACGGATCGTGGATCACGAAATGCGCTGGCTGCGGCACTGGCTGGCCACGGGGGCGGCACGCCTCGCCATCCGTTCATTGCATCACGCGCTGGTGGATCTCTGCCGTCGCGAAGTGGCCTTCGTGGCCGGCGACGACGTGGCCGAGCGCACCGCGGAACGCATCGTGGCCAAGCTGCTGGCGCGCCCGATGAACGTATTCAGCGACGCCATCGCGCGTGGCGAGAACGTGGACGACCTGGCCGTGCACCTCGACCAGCTCTTCGCGAACACTCCGCGCCGCGGCGTCCCATCCGACTTTTCAGCGATGCCGATGACGCGTGACGGCGCCTCGGCCGTCGTCTCACAGAATTCCTGACGCTCCTCATGCCGATCAAGACGACACCTGCCGTGACCGCCGACGCCGCACCCACCGCCACTCCACGCCGCAGCGACCTGTTCCTGCGCGCCTGCCGGCGCGAGGTGGTGGAGCGTCCGCCGGTGTGGATGATGCGCCAGGCCGGTCGCTACCTGCCCGAGTATCGCGCCGTGCGCGCCAAGTCGGGCGGCTTCCTCGAGATGTGCCGCAATCCCGAGCTGGCCACCGAAGTGACGCTGCAGCCGGTGGACATCATGGGTGTGGATGCGGCGATCATCTTCAGCGACATCCTGGTGGTACCGCAGGCGATGGGCATGGACCTGACGGTCGATGAAGGCGTCGGTCCGGTGTTCTCGTCCCCGCTGCGCAACGGCGACGCGATTGCGCGCCTGAACCCGGTGGTGCCGGAGGAAGGTCTCGGGTACATGCTGGACGCGGTGCGGATGACGCGTCGCGAACTGGATGGCCGGGTGCCGCTGATCGGCTTTGCCGGAGGCCCGTGGACGCTGGCCGCGTACATGGTCGAAGGCCGCGGCACGAAGCAGTTCGCGGTGGCCAAGCGAATGCTGTACGAAGCACCGCAGGATGCGCATGCGCTGCTGAACAAGCTGGCGACCGCCGTTGGCAACTTCCTCGTCGCTCAGGCTGCAGCGGGCGCACAGGCCTTGCAGATCTTCGAGAGCTGGGCCGGTGCGCTGGCACCGCACGAGTTCCGCCAGTTCGCGCTGCCGTACCTGGCGCGTGTGGCGTCGATCGCCCGCACCGCCGGCGTTCCGCTGATCGTCTTCGCGCCGGGTGCCGGCTGGGCGATGGAAGAGCTGGCGCAGGCCACCATGGCCGACGTGATCGGTGTGGACTGGCAGATCGGTGCCGCCGAGGCGCGCAAGCGCATGGAGCACCTCCCGGTGGCATTGCAGGGCAATCTCGATCCGTGCCTGCTGTACGCGCCGCCGAGCACCATCCGTGCGCGCACGCTGCGCATGCTGGAGGAATTCGGCGGCCGCGGGCACATCGCGAACCTCGGCCACGGCATCCTGCCCGACATTCCGGTCGCCAACGCCAAGGCGTTCATCGACACGGTGCGTGAGTGGCGCTCGCCGCAGGCTTCGGTGCCCACGCCCCGCGCCAAGGAGCGGCTGGCGTCATGACGCAGCCGGCGTTTCCGAGAACCGCAGGCGGTGACGTCGCGGATTCCGGAGATGCGCGGCGGGCCCGCGCCATCGCGTGGATCGCCGAGGTGCATGACGAGATCACGGCGTTGTTCACGCGCCTGGATGGCGGCGGCGAGTTCCGCGAGGATACCTGGGAACGTGCCGAAGGCGGCGGCGGGCATTCGCGCGTCATGATCGACGGCGCCACGTTCGAGAAGGGTGGCGTGAACCGCAGTGTAGTGTACGGCCGACTGCCCGCGGCGGCGGCGGCCAAGCTCGGCGGGCGTGGCGTGTCGGATGGCGAGTCGAAGTTCTTCGCCACGGGTGTCAGCCTGGTGTTTCACCCGCGCAGTCCAATGATCCCGACGGTGCACCTCAACGTGCGCTACTTCGAGCTCAGCGACGACGAGGGCAACCTGCGCGATGCGTGGTATGGCGGTGGCACCGACCTCACGCCGATGTATCCGTTCCCCGACGATGTGCGGCACTTCCATCGCACGCTGGCGGCGACCTGCGATCGGTTCCATCCGTCGCTGCACACGCGCTTCAAGCCGTGGTGCGACGAGTACTTCCGGAACCTGCATCGCGACAACGAGACACGCGGCTGCGGCGGCGTGTTCTTCGACCACCTGCGCCCCGGCGAGGACCAGAGCGGCATGGACGCGGAGACGACGATGGCCTTCGTGGATGCCATCGCCCGCAGCCTGGACGAGGCGTACGCACCGATCGTCGAACGGCGGCGCAACGAACCGTACGGCCCGCGCGAGCGCAACTTCCAGCTGGTGCGGCGTGGACGGTACGTGGAGTTCAACCTGGTGCACGACCGCGGCACGCACTTCGGGCTGCACACGGCGGCGCGGATCGAGAGTGTCTTGATGAGCATGCCGCCGCTGGCCGCGTGGCCATACGCGCCGACGTGGGAGGAAGGCAGCTTCGAGGCCGAGCTCATGTCCATGCTCGCGCCGCGCGACTGGCTCGCGGACTGACCACGATGGCGGCAGTGCCTCGTGTGCTGGTCTGCGGCGCCGGGCTCACCGGCCTCACCGCCGCATGGCACCTGCGCCGGAGCGGCATCGACGTAACGGTGCTCGAGGCGTCGGACGTGGTGGGTGGTGTGGTGCAGACCGTACGCCGCGACGGCTACCTGGTGGAGCGCGGGCCGAACTCCTGCACCCTCACGCCAAACCTCGCCGCACTGGTCGAGTCGCTGCAGCTGACGCCCATGCTGCGTCCCGCCGCACCACAGGCGCAGCGCCGTTACATCGTGCGTGGCGGTGTGCCGATCGTGGTGCCTTCCTCGCCGGGCGCGATGCTGCGCTCACCGTTGTTCGGCCTTGCCGCCAAACTGCGGCTGCTGCGCGAGCCGTTCATTGCACGCCGGCAGGCGACTGCGGATGAATCGGTCGCGGATTTCGTGACGCGACGGCTGGGTAGCGAACCACTGGACTACGCAGTGGATCCGTTCGTGTCAGGCGTCTACGCCGGCGATCCGGCACATCTCAGCGTGCGGCACGCGTTCCCCCGACTGGCCGCGCTGGAACGCGAACATGGTTCCCTCCTCCGCGGGATGCTCGCTGCCGGCCGCAAGGCACGCGTGGCGCGCAGCGCGGGTGACGCAGCGGCGGGGCGTCACACCATGGTGTCGTTCACCGATGGCATGGCGACGCTGCCCATCACGCTGGCGGACCGCCTCGGTCGCGAGCACATCATGACCGGTACCCGAGTCATGAGCATCGCGTCACAGCGCAGCGGCGTGGAGGTCACCGTGGAACGCAATGGCGCGCGCGTCACATTGCACGCCGATCTGGTGATCTCGACGCTGCCGCTGCATGCGCTGGACTCCATCACGTTGCCGCCTGCGGCTCAGGTGTCGCGCGCGGCGTTGCAGCGTGTGCACTATCCACCGGTCGCCTCGCTGGCGCTCGGGATGCGCCGCGCCGACGTGGCGCACGCACTGGACGGATTCGGTATGCTCATCCCCAGCCGTGAGCGCCGGAATAACTTGATCCGCCGGCGCGGGACGCGGGAGAAGAACCACAAGCAACTGGCTGCCGAATCCGCGAATGTCTTCGCCACTGCGGCAGATCCCGATGAACAGTCCTTCCGCGAGGCTCTTGCCCTGGCACTGGGAGAACTGCCGCCCGACCAGCGCGCCGTCGTTCATCTCAAGCTTTGGGGACGCCTGACCTTCGAGGCCATCGCCGAGGCGCTCGACATTCCGCTCAACACCGCCGCCAGCCGCTATCGTTAT
>JANMON010000198.1:0-2865 GCA_031369265.1 Gemmatimonadaceae bacterium
ACCGGCACGCTGCGGAAGAACGCCAGCGATTCCGACACCGACATCGCCACCACTTCACCGAGGTTGCGCCGCTCGATCGTCACGGCCAGCGACTCGGGCTTGAGGCGCGTGCCATGACACGACGGGCAGGGCGTGGCCAGCATGAACGCTTCCAGCTCGACGCGGATCGTATCGCTGTCGGTCTCGTCGAATCGTCGCTGGATGGTGGCGAGGATGCCATCCCACTTCAGCAGCGGCTTGGCGGCGGCCTTCGGTGCCGCCTTCGCGACGGACTTCTTCGCCGCCGTTTTCTTCGCCGCCTTGTGCGCCGCATCGACCGCCGCGGCCGGCGCCGAGAGCGCGTCGAGCCCGTGCAGCAGCGCGTGGCGCACATACTGCGGCAGCTCACCCCACGGCGTCTTGAGGTCGAACTGCAGCGCCTCGGCGAGGCCGGGCAGGATCACCTTGCGCAGGTAGCCGTCCGGCTCGCCCCACGGCAATACCACCCCTTCCAGCAGCGTCAGCGACGGGTCGCCGAGGATCAGCTCCTCGTTCACCATCCGCTTCAGTCCGAGGCCACTGCAGGTGGGGCAGGCGCCGAACGGGGAATTGAACGAGAAATGGCGTGGCTCCATCTCGGGCAGCGAGATGCCGCAATGCGGGCAGCCATACCGTTCGCTGAACATCGCGCTGTCGCGCGTGCTTCCCTGCACCGTCACCACTTCCACCATGCCGTCGGCCAGCTTGAGCGCGGTTTCGACGGAATCGGCCAGGCGGCCGCGATCGTCCGCCTTCAGCACCAGCCGGTCCACGATCACGCTCACGTCGTGGTTCATGCGGCGATTGAGCTTCGGCGGGTCGGCCAGCTCGATCACCTCGCCGTCCACCCAGGCCCGCACGAAGCCCTGCTTGCGCGCCGCCTCGAACAACTCGCGGAACTCGCCCTTGCGGCCACGCACCAGCGGCGCCAGCACCTCGAGCTTGGCGCCGGGGTTGCCCAACAGCACCACGTCGGTGATCTGCGCCGCACTCTGCCGCTGCACCGGTCGCCCGCAGTTCGGGCAGTGGGGCACGCCGGCACGCGCCCAGAGCAGGCGGAGGTAGTCGTACACTTCCGTCACCGTCCCCACCGTCGAGCGCGGGTTGTGGCCGGCGGTCTTCTGCTCGATCGAGATCGCCGGGCTGAGCCCCTCGATCGAATCGACGTCGGGCTTCTCCATCAGCCCCAGGAACTGCCTGGCGTAGGCCGAGAGACTCTCGACGTAGCGGCGCTGCCCCTCGGCGTAGATGGTGTCGAACGCCAGTGAGGACTTCCCCGACCCTGACAGGCCGGTGATGACCGTCAGCTTGTTCCGGGGAATGGTGACATCGATGTTCCGGAGGTTGTGCTCCCGGGCCCCGCGGATGATCAGTGCATCTTCAGCCATAAGCTTCTGAAGGTGGCCGGTCCGGGGTGTGCATTCAACCCGGCTGGAAAGACGGGCCGGCGGGGCACCGCGCCGGAGCGTCCGACGGGGTGGTCCGCCACCGCCACCGGAACGTGACCGAGGGGGTTGCTGGGCAGTCTCCGGATACGTGTGTCGGGGCCGGTCGCAGGCCGGTCCCACCCATCCCACCTGAGCGCGACGCATGATCGAACTGCAGGGTGTCACCAAGCGGTATGGCGACTTCACCGCCGTGGAGGGTCTCGACCTCACGGTGCAGGCCGGCGAGGTGTTCGGCTTCCTCGGGGCTAACGGGGCCGGCAAGACTACCACCCTGAAGATGCTGGCCGGCATCCTGCGCGCCGATGCGGGGCTGGTGCGCGTGGCCGGCATCGACATGCGTCAGAATCCGGTCGAGGCCAAGCGACATCTCGCCTTCGTGCCCGACCGCCCATACGTGTACGACAAGCTCACCGGCAGCGAATTCCTGCGTTTCTCGGCGTCGCTCTACGGGCTGCAGTGGAAGGCGGTCGAGTCGCGGGCCGCGGAACTGCTGGAGCTGTTCGAGCTCACCAGCTGGCAGCACGAGCTGGTGGAGCAGTACAGCCACGGCATGCGACAGAAGCTGTTGCTGTCAGCGGCCGTGCTGCATCGCCCCAAGGTGCTGATGGTGGACGAGCCGCTGGTGGGCCTCGACCCGCGCGGTGCGCGCGTGCTGAAGGACATGCTGCGCGCCTACGCCGCACGCGGCAACTCGGTGCTGATGTCCACGCACACGCTGGAGACCGTGGAAGGCACCTGCGATCGCATCGGCATCATGAAGCGCGGCAAGCTGGTGGCCTCCGGTACCGTGCCCGAGCTGCGCACCTGGATGCGCATGCCCGACGCGCCGCTGGAGACGATCTTCCTGCATCTCACGGGTGAACCGGCCACGCGCGACGTGGCCGAGGTGCTGAGTGTCTGACGCCGTGACGGCGTCACAGCCACTCGTGCCCACATCGTTCCGCTCCGTCACGCTCGGCACGCTGATCAAGCCGCTCTGGCGCCAGCGCAAGGTGCAGGGTGCGGTGGGACCGCTGGGTGTGCTCACCGCACTCGGCGTGACCTGGATCGGCGGTACGGTGATCGTGCTGCTGGTGCTCAACTACCTCACCAGCGTGGATGCCATCGGCACCGCAATCGCCGGACGTGTGCTGGCGTTCTCGCTGCTGAGCATCGGGTCGGTGCTGATCCTCAGCTGCATCGTCACCGCGCTGCCGGCGTTCTTCCTTTCGCGTGACCTGGAGTTATTGGCCGCGGCACCGATTCCGCCCGGCACCTTCTTCGTGTCGCGATTCGTGCAGGTGGTGGCCGAAGGCGGCGCGATCGCGCTGCTGCTGGTGGTGCCGCTGCTGGCGGGCTACGGATTGGCGTTCGGTGGTGGCATCCTCTGGCCACTGGTCGCCTTCGCGGCCTGGCTGCC
>JANMON010000324.1:0-21904 GCA_031369265.1 Gemmatimonadaceae bacterium
GCGCGACCATCGTCCGGGCGTAAGCCACTTCTTCTCCAGCGAACCGCTGCTGTCGCCGGGGGCGCTGGTGCTCGGTGCCGACGCGGCGCATCACGCCCGTGTGCGTCGGCTGTCGGTGGGTGCGCCGGTGACCGTGCGCGACGGCAGTGGCACGACCGCCAGCGGGACACTGGTGCGCATGGCCAAGCAGCACCTCGAGCTCGAGATCGAGTCCCCGCGCTGCCCGCCGCCCATGCCTGCGGTACACCTGCTGGTGCCGGTGGCCGACAAGGAGCGGATGCTGCTGGTGGCGGAGAAGGCGACCGAACTGGCCGTGACCACCTGGCGTCCCGTGCTCTGGCGTCGTTCGCGGAGTGTGGCGGGTCGCGGTGAGGGGCCGATGTTCGCGCAGAAGGTCGAGGCGCGAATGATCGGCGCCCTGCTCCAGAGCGAGAATGCGTGGTTGCCGCAACGCTTCAGCGAGTCCAACGCCGAGCGCGCCATCGCGGCGCTGCCGGTGGAGGGGACGCGCTTGCTGCTGGATCCGGAGGGCGAGCCGATCTCCGGGGTTCCGCTGACCGCGCCCGTCGTACTGGCGATCGGCCCCGAGGGCGGGTTCGAGCCGGACGAGGTGGAGCGATTGACGGAGGCCGGGTTCCGGAAGGTCAACATCGCCGGCGGGATCCTGCGGATGGAGACGGCGGCCATCGTGGCGCTGGGGATCGTCCGAGCACGACTTGATGCCACTGGAGGAGGGATGCATGGCTGAGTGCCTGTTCTGCCGGATCGTGAGCAAGGAGATCCCGGCCCAGATCATCGCCGAGACCGAGTGGTGTGTGGCCTTCCGCGACATCGCGCCGCAGGCGCCGGTGCACGTGCTGGTGATCCCGAAAGCGCATGTGAATTCGCTGGACGGCGTGAGCGACGCACTGGACGCAGGCCGGGTCCTGCTCCTGGCCGCGGAGCTGGCCCGGACACTTGGTGTGGCCGAGTCCGGTTATCGGGTCGTGCTCAACACGGGAGACGATGGGGGGCAGAGTGTGCACCACCTGCACGCCCACCTGCTGGCCGGTCGGCAGCTGACCTGGCCGCCGGGCTGAGCACGGGGTGAGACGGAATCGCCGGTCGATTCGTCCAACTGATTGACACAGCACACCTTACGTGGATAGGTTCCACGGCTCACTCACAGCACTCCAGCCGGCGCAACCAACGCCACGAAGGGGGGACGAAGCTTTTGGCAGAAGTCGTCATCCACGAAGACGAGAACTTCGAGCGCGCGCTCAAGCGGTTCAAGAAGAAGTGCGAGAAGGCAGGGATCCTCTCGGATCTCCGCAAACATCGTCACTATGAGAAGCCGTCCGAGCGTCGCAAGCGCAAGATGAATGCGGCCACCCGCAAGAACCGTCGCAGCCGGAACTTCTAGTTTTGACTGAGACGCACACCCGGCTGAACGGCGATCTCATGATCGCCCGCAAGGCCCAGGACAAGCCGCTGTTGCTCCTCCTCAGCACGATCATCGCCGAGGTGAAGGAGCGCGTCCGCGTGATCGAGAACGAAGAGAAGCGCGACGTGCTGGATGCGGATGTCATCGATGTCCTGCGCAAGGGCATCAAGAAGCGGCGGGACTCGGTCGAGCAGTACACGGCCGCGAACCGTCCGGAGCTGGCACAGAAGGAGGCTGATGAAATCGGCACCCTCGAGCGCTATCTCCCCGCTGCGGTGGATCCCGCAGTGATTCGCGGTGCCGTCATCGAGGTCATCGCCAGTGGCGTGACGCAGATGGGTCAGGTTATGGGCAAGGTGCTGCCTCGCTTCAAGGGTCAGGTCGAAGGGAGTGTCGTCAACGCGATCGTTCGAGAGGAACTGGCGAAGCTCGTCTAGTCGTTCTGCTGCTTCCCACAGGTTGCGCCGGCCCGATCGCTCTTCGTGAGTGGTCGGGCCGGTTCGCGTATTGCCCCGTGATGCATCGGCGCGCCGACACACGGCCCGTGCATCGGCGCGGAAACTCCCGCATCTTTCAGCTCGTGAACACCCACGCCCTCGCCGTCCTCGAATTCCCGCGCGTCCTCGACGTCGTGGCCGATCGTGCCTCGTCCTCGCTGGGGGCGAACGCGGTGCGCGCGCTGCGGCCGCGCACCGACCGCGCCTGGCTGGCCGCCGAGCTGGCGCGCGTCCAGGCGATGCGCGCGGTGCTGGCCGGTGAGGGCGGGTGGACGCCGGAGCCGATACCCGACGTGAAGCAGGCCCTCGCCCGCCTGCGCCTCGAGGGTGCGACGCTGGAAGGCACGCAGCTCACCGCGATCGCCATACTGCTGCGCTCCAGCCGTCGCACGCAGTCTGCGCTGCGCGACCCGCGACGGCCGGCGATGGCCACTGCATACCTGCTTCCCTTCGCTGCCCGCCTGATCGCCGCCCAGCGCGACGAGGACGCCATCGACCGCGCCATCGACGGCGACGGCACCGTGCGCGACGACGCCTCGCCTGCGCTGCGTCGCCTGCGCCGCGAGCTGATGGGCGCGCAGGGCGAGTTGGTGCGCCTGCTGGAACGCTTCATGGCGCAGCTGGAGCCGAACCATCAGGTGACCGACATGTCGGTCACCGTGCGCAACGGACGCTACGTGATCCCGGTCAAGTCGCATGCACGCGCTGCGATCGGCGGCATCATGCACGACTCGTCGGGCACCGGTGCGACTGTCTTCATCGAACCGCCGGCCGCGGTCGAATTCGGTAATCGCATCCGCGAGCTGGAGAACGAGGAACAGCGCGAAGTGGAGCGCATCCTCCGCGAGTTGAGCGACAACGTGCGCCCGCTGCAGCCGTCGATGCTGGAGGCGTTTGCGGCGCTGGTGGAACTCGACGTGCTCTACGCCCGCGCGCGCTACGCCAATGAGTTCACCTGCGAGCCGGCGGAACTGGGCGAACCCGCCGATGGGCTCCAGGTGCGCGGCGGTCGCCATCCGTTGCTGCTGGCGAAGAACGCCCCGGTGGTGCCGTTCGACCTCGTGCTGCTGCCCGACGAGCGCACACTGCTGATCTCCGGACCGAACACCGGTGGCAAGACGGTGCTCCTCAAGGCACTCGGCTTGTTCTGCGCCATGATGCAGAGCGGCATTCCCGCCCCGGTGGGTGCGGAGAGCCGGCTGCCGATCGTGGATGAGTGTTTCGCCGACGTCGGTGACGAGCAGTCACTCGAAGCCAACCTGTCGACGTTCAGCGCGCACCTCGTGCACCAGCGTGAGATCCTGCGCGGTGCCACCGATTGCTCGCTGGTGCTGATCGACGAACTGGGCTCGGGCACCGATCCGCTGGAAGGGGCGGCGCTGGGCGGTGCGATTCTCGAGGCGCTCACGCGTCGCGGGACGCTCACCGTCGCCACCACACACCTCGGCGCGCTGAAGGAGCTCGCCGCCGAAGTGCCCGGCGTGGTCAACGCCTCGCTGCAGTTCGACGCCGTGAAGCTGGCGCCGACCTATCGCCTGCTGAAAGGCATTCCGGGTCGTTCGTATGGCCTCAGCATCGCCCGGCGGCTGCAACTGCCCGACGATGTGCTGGATCGCGCCGAGGAGCGTGTGCCGAAGGTGGAGCGCGACGTGCACCGGTTGCTGGCCGATCTCGAGGCACGCGACGAGATGTTGGCGCAGCGCGAGGTGCAACTCGACCGGCTGGTGACCGACGCCGAGTTGCGCACCGGCGCGCTGGAGACGCGCGAGCGCACGCTGAAGGAGAAGGAGCGCGAGCTGGAGAAGGAGTCGCGCAAGTCGGCGCGCGCGCACCTGCTCGACGCACGCCAGACGATCGAGAACGTGATCGCGGAGTTGAAGGCCAAGGGAGCGGCGGAGATCGATGCCGCGGCCAAGACGGCGCGTCGCGTGGTGGAGACGGAAGCGCAGGCGCAGGGTCGCGAATTGGAGCGCCTGCTCGACGAGCAGCGGGCGAAGGCCGCCGAGGCCGCGCGGTCGAAGCGGGGCGGGTTGGATCGTGTGCCGGAGGTGGGTGAGCTGGTCGAAGCCGCTGCGTTCGGGAATCGCATCGGCACGCTCATCGAGGTCAAGAATGGGCAGGGCACCGTGGCGATCGGTGCACTGAAGATGAGCTTCCCGATCGCGACGCTGCGCACCACCGGCAAGAAGCCGGAGCGTGCAGCGGTGACCGTCGCGATCAGCAACCCCGACGAGGACACTGGCCCACCGATGGGTGCCGGTGAGGTGGACCTGCGTGGCATGCGCGTCAGCGAGATCGACGATTTCGTCTCGCGGGCCATCGACACCGCCGTCCGCGCCGACCTGAAGGAGCTGCGCATCATCCACGGCAAGGGCACCGGTGCGCTGCGTGAGCGTGTCACGTCGATGCTGCGCACTGAGTCGCGCGTGTCGTCGCATCGGATGGGACTGTGGAACGAGGGCGGCGCCGGCGTCACCATTGCCGAGTTGCGGTGAGCGGCATGTCGTCCACCGCCTGACACGATGATTCCGCAGGAGACCATCGAGCGCATCCGCGACTCGTCCGACCTGGTCGCGATCATCGGCGAGTCGGTGAAGCTGCGCCGTGTGGGCAGCGACTTCCGCGGGCCGTGCCCGTTCCATGGCGGGAAGAATCCCAACTTCTCGGTCTCCACGCGCAACAACACCTATCACTGCTTCAAGTGTGGCGAGAGCGGGGACGTGTTCACCTTCCTGCAGAAGCACCTTGGCATGGACTGGCCCACGGCGGTGCGGAATGCCGCCGATCGTGCCGGGATCGCGATCATCGAGACGCGTGGGTCACGTGACGAGCAGCGCGACACGCGCGAGCCGGTATGGGCACTGCTGGGTGCGGCCGGTGACCTGTTCAAGGCCACGCTCTGGTCGGACGACGGCGCGGCGGCGCAGGCCTATCTCGCCTCACGTGGCCTCGACAAGGCGGCCTGCGAACGCTTCGAGATCGGCTTTGCGCCGACCGATGCCGATGTGCTGCGCGCCAGGCTGGGTGCGCTGGGCTACAACGAACTCCAGTTGCTCGACGCCGGCCTGCTGGTGAAGCGCGAGGAAGATGGCCGCATCCGTGCGCGCTTCCGCAATCGCATCATGTTCCCGATCCATGACCCATCCGGACATCCGGTGGGTTTCGGCGGGCGGTTGCTGGGCCCTGGTGAACCGAAGTACCTCAACTCGTCCGACTCGCCGATCTTCAGCAAGGGGCAACTCCTCTACGGGCTGCACTGGGCGAAGAACTCGCTGCGCAAGGAAGACGCGGCGCTGGTGGTGGAAGGCTACATGGACGTCATCCGCTGTCACCTCGCCGGCGCCACGCATGCCGTGGCGGGACTGGGCACGGCGCTCACCGAAGGGCAGGCGCAATTGCTGACGCGCTATACGAAGAACGTCTACCTGCTCTACGACAGCGACGAGGCGGGGCAGAAGGCCACCTTCAAGGCCGGTCGTGCGCTGCTGCTGGAGAAGGCGTCGGTCAACGTCGTGACGCTGCCCGAGGGTGACGATCCGGACACCTTCGTGCAGAAGTACGGTCGCCTGGGGCTCGATCGTGCGCTGCACGGTGCCACCGACGTGTTCGAGCGGCAGATCCAGTTGATGGATCGCAAGGGGTGGTTCGCCAACCTCGCCAAGTCGCGCGGCGCCATCGATCGTGTGCTGCCGACGCTTCGCGACACCGCGGATCCCGTGCGCCGCGCGTTATACGTCGCACGCTTGAGCGACGTGACGCGTGTGCCGGTGGCGCTGATCGAGGAGGAAGTGGCACAGGCCCCGCGGGTACGACGCACGGCTGGGCCATCCACCTCGCAACCGGCGCCAGGCCGGCCCGCGGCGCGTCGGGGCGCACCGCCGGTACCGGAGCAGCCGTACGGCCCCGGTGACGACGGTGATCCGCACATCTACGACGCCGCGCCGCGCGAGTCGGTGTATGAGGTGCCGGCGTTGCCACCACCGCCGCTGGACGCACCGCCGCGTGGCAAGTGGGCCAAGAAGCGGCAGGAGGTCGGCTGGAAGATGGATCAGTCACGTCCGCGCCCAGCCAGCAACGGCCTCACCGCCGGGCCGGAACTGTCGATGGTGTCGCTGCTGATCCAGGATCGGCGCTGGGCGCGGGAGGCGTCGGAGAAAGTCGATCCCGACCTCTTCGAGGATCCACGGCTGCGTGCGATCTACGACATCCTGCTGAAGCTGGGCGCCGAGGAACCACTCGATACGGTGGAACTGGCGCTGGAATCGGATGCACCGTTCGCGATGGACACGTTTCACGAGATCGTCAGCCGCATCGGCGACCTGACTCCCGCTGCCGGGCCGCAGTTGCTGGAAGGCGCCGTCCGCCAGTTTCGCGTGCGCTCGCTCGATCGGACGCTGCGTGATCTCGATGGCCTGATTCGCGAGACCGCCGAGGATGCGCGGCGTGAACTGGAGACCGAGCGGGAGGCGCTGCGGCAGGAACGTCGTGCGCTGCTGGCCGCCCGGTTTCGCACCTGATGCGATGGTTCGCGTGACGCTGCAGGTTTTCGCATTGTTCGTCCCGGCCGTCACCGGTAGCTTGCCCGCATGAGCTCCACTGCACCGCGCGTGCGTCCGCCGTCGAAATGGATCGCCCCGCCGGTTGTCGAGGCGTTGGACGTGCAGCGCTTGCGCGAGGCCTTGAACCTGCCCGCGGTGGTCTGCCAACTGCTGGCCCAGCGCGGCTACACCGACGTGGATGGCGCCAAGCGCTTCCTGCGCCCGAAGCTCGAGCACATCGGCAGCCCCTACGACCTGCTCGGCATGACGGAAGCCGTGGAACGCCTCGTGCGCGCCATCCGCACCGGCGAGACGATTCTGGTGCACGGCGACTACGACGTGGACGGCATGTGCAGCACGGCGCTGCTGACGCGCGCATTGCGGCAGGTCGGCGGCAGGGTGGTGCCCTTCATTCCGCACCGGCTCACCGATGGCTACGACCTCACCGATGCCGGCGTGCAGGCGGCGATCACCGCCAAAGCGCAGGTGGTGCTGACCGCCGATTGCGGTACCAGCGCGCTGCCCGCGATCGAGGCGCTCTGTGCGGCCGGCATCGACGTCATCGTCAGCGATCATCACCTCCCCGGTGGCCCGCTGCCGCATTGCGTCGCGATCCTCAACCCGAAGCAGCCGGGATGCCCATCACCGGACAAGGATTTCGCGGCCGTCGGCATCGCCTTCAAGCTCGCGCTGGCGGTCACGCGCGCGATGGGTGGCAGCGACGGCTACGTCTACACGTTGCTGGACCTGGTGGCGCTGGCGACGGTCGCCGACCTGGCGCCGCTGCGTGGCGAAAATCGCGTGTTCGTACGCTTCGGCCTGAAAGTGATGGGCGAGACGAAGCTGGCTGGCCTGCGCGCCCTCATCCGCGCCTCGGGACTCGAGGGCAAGCCACTCACTGCCGGCCGCATCGGCTACATCCTCGCGCCACGCCTCAACGCCGTCGGTCGCCTGGGCAATCCGATGCGCGGCGTCGACCTGCTGCTCACCGACGATCCCGCCGAGGCGAACGAGATCGCGCGCGAACTCGAGGAGCTCAATCAGCGGCGTCAGTCGCTGGATCGCAGCACGCTGGACGAGGCGATGCGGATGCTGGACAGTGTGGACCTCGACACGACCTATGGCCTGGTGCTGGCGAAGCAGGGATGGCACGCGGGTGTGATCGGCATCGTGGCGTCGCGACTCGTCGAGCAGATCTCGCGACCGGTGGTGATGGTCGCGCTGGAGGGCGACACGGGGAAGGGCAGCGGGCGTTCCATCAGCGCGTTCGACCTGCATGCTGGGTTGTCGGCCTGCAAGCAGCACCTGGTGCGCTTCGGTGGGCATCGCGCTGCCGCTGGCATCACCGTGCAGACCGCGCTGGTGCCGACGCTGCAAGCCGCATTCAACGACGTCGCCTGTCGTGAGTTGACCGCCGACCATCTCGTGCCCGAGCAGCGGATCGACCTCGACGTCCGCGAGGACGACCTCACCGATGAACTCGAGAAGCTGCTGCAGTATTTCGAGCCGCACGGCCTCGGGAATCCCACACCGACGCTGGCGTTGCGCGCCGCGCGCATCGACGGCGCGCCGCGCCGCATCGGCAGCACCGATGGTGTGCGAACGGGCGTGAAGACGGCGGGTGGTCCGATTGCGGCCATCGGGTGGCGGCTCGGCGACCGGGCGAAATTGCTGGACCCGGCGGCACCCGTGGATCTCGCCTTCCGGTTGGATCGCGACGATTACCGCGGGGCGGACCGGTTGCAACTGACCCTCGTTGACGTGCAACGCTGATGCGCATCATTGGCGGTAGCTGGCGCGGTCGGCAGATCAGCGTGCCGGCGGCCGGTGGCGTACGGCCCACCGGCGATCGTGTGCGCGAAGCCTGGTTCAGCATCCTCCAGTTCGACGTGCCGAAGGCCACCGTGGTGGACCTCTGCGCCGGTTCGGGTGCGCTGGGGATCGAGGCGCTCAGTCGCGGCGCCACGCACGTGACCTTCGTCGATTCGTCGGCGCCGATCCTCGCGGCGATCCAGAAGAACCTGGCGTCCCTCGGCGCCGACCCGGCCAGCTACGCATTGCATCGCGGTGACGCCGAGCCGTTCGTGGCGGCGCTGCCGGCCCATGCCTTCTCGCTCGGATTCGCCGATCCGCCATACGCTCTGCCGGTGGCCGCTGGGCTCAGCTCGGCCTGGCGCCGCGTGCCCTTCGCCACGGTCTTCAGCATCGAGCACGCTGCCGCGACCGATCTCGGTGACGGCGGCGACCGGCGACGGTATGGACAGACGGCCATTAGCTTCTACCGCGCCTGATCACGGCGGCAGGTCGTTGCCCACGCGCACCCGAGCCCTCTCCTCATGAGTCGCATTGCGTTGTACGCCGGCAGCTTCGACCCTGTGACGCGCGGTCACCTCGACCTGATGCGGCGCAGCCTGCATTTCGTGGACAGGCTGGTGGTGGCGGTGGCCACCAACCCGAAGAAGACGTCGTTGTTCAGCGCCGAGGAGCGGGTGCGCTTCATCGAAGGCGCCACGGCGGATGAGCCGCGCATCGAGGTGCGCGGCTTCGACGGCCTGCTGGTGGACCTGGCGCACGAGACGGGCGCCTCGATGCTGATCCGCGGGCTCCGTGCCGTGAGTGACTTCGAGTACGAGTTCCAGATGGCGCTGATGAACCGACACCTCGCCGCCGACCTGGAGACGGTGTTCATGGTCCCGTCACTCGACACCACCTACATCTCCAGCTCGATGGTGCGCGAGGTGGCGCGATTCGGCGGTGACGTGGGCGACCTCACACATCCCACCGTCGTCGCTGCCTTGCACGCCAAGTTCCGCTACGCCGAACGGTGAGCGACTTCCTCGCCACACTGCATCGTCGCGCGGCGGAGCGCCGTCCCCGCATCGTGTTCGCCGAAGGCACCGATGCGCGTACGCTGGAGGCCATTGGCGAGGTGTCGGCGAAGGGGATTGCTGAACCGCTGGTGATCGTGCCGGACGTGACCTGCGTGGCGAGGGTGCGCGCGCAGGGCGGCACCGCCGTCATCATCGAGAACAGCCCACATCTGGCTGCGGTGGAAGCCTGCCTGGCGGAATGGGCCCGTGCGCGTTCGCGCAGCGAGGACGAGGCGCGGACGCACGCCGGCACGCCGCTGGCCTTCGCCAACGCGCTGGTGGCGATGGGTGTGGCCGATGCCTGTGTGGCGGGTGCCGTGAACACCACGGCCGACGTGCTGCGTTGGGCGCTGCGCTTGATCGGCGCCGAGGGCAGCAGCCGCAGCGTCTCGGGCGCGTTCTACCTGGTGGCACCGCCCACCGGCGTGCCATGGCCGCACGAGGTGCTGACGTTCAGCGACTGTGGCGTGATTCCCGAGCCAACCGTCGAGCAGCTGTCCGACATCGCGATCGCGGCCGCTACCGATCGCGTGCGCATCGTCGGGGATGAACCGGCGATCGCCTTCCTCAGCTTCAGCACCCGTGGGAGCGCCGTGTCCTCGGATGTGTTGCGGGTGCGGCAGGCGGTGGCCCTCACCCGTGCGCGCCGTCCCGACCTGTGGGTGGACGGTGAGCTGCAGGCCGACGCGGCGATCAACCCGATCATCGGCGCGCGCAAGGCGCCTGGCAGCGCCGTGGCTGGCAAGGCGAACATCCTGATCTTTCCTTCTCTCGACGCAGGCAACATCGCATACAAACTGGTGCAGCAGCTGAGCGGCGCGACCGCCATCGGCCCGGTGGTGCAGGGGCTGCGGAAGCCGTCACTCGACCTCTCGCGTGGCGCATCATCGGCCGAGATCGTGCACGCCGCGGCGATCGCCGCGCTGCAGTGCGCGCCATGAGCGACGACGCGCGTTCACCGCGACTGCCCCCGCCACGCAAGCGACTCGGCCAGCATTTCCTCACCGACAACCGCGTCCTCGACCGCATCGCCGATGTGCTCGAGATCACCACGTCCGACACGGTGATCGAGATCGGTCCCGGACGCGGTGCGTTGACGGATCGCCTCGCCGATCGCGCCGGCCGCCTGATCACGATCGAGGTGGACAAGCTGCTCATCCCGATCCTGCGCACACGCTACGCCACGCGGCCGCACGTCAGCGTGATCGAGTCGGATGTGCTCGACCTGTCGCTGGGTGAGGTGGCTGGCGGTCCGTACCTGCTGGCCGGCAATGTCCCGTACTACATCACCACGCCGATCATCTTTCACGCCATGACACGCCCGCGGCCGGAACGCGCGGTGTTCCTGGTGCAGCGCGAAGTTGCCGACCGCGCGGTGGCACCGCCGGGCTCGAAGGAATACGGTGCCCTGAGCGTCAATCTGCAGGCGCTGGCCACCGTCACGCCGCGCGGCACGGTCAAGCCGACGTCGTTCAACCCGCCGCCGTCGGTGGATTCGGCGATCCTGCACATTGCGCCGCGCAGTGATCCCGTCATCGGTGAAGATGAGGAGGCCGCGTTCCGGAAACTGGTCATCGCCAGCTTCGGCTTGCGCCGCAAACAGCTGCGCCGCGTGGTGCGCACGGTGCGCGGATTGTCGGCCGAGCAGGCAGATGTGGCGCTGGAGCTGGCCGGGCTGGATCCGGAAGCGCGTCCCGAGACGTTGTCGGCCGCGCAGTTCGCGTCGCTGCTGCGTGCACTGCCGGTGCCCATCGCCGAGTAGGCGTGGGCACCGCGCAAGTCAGCCGTGCTCGCGGTGCACGAGGGCGTAGGCCAGGCCTTCCAGCTCCAGCGCCATGTTCACCGACTTGACGGTGATCGTCGGGGGCACGTGGATCGGCGTCGGCGCGAAGTTCATGATCGCGCGGACGCCCGAGGCCACCACCCGGTCGGCCACCGCTTGCGCGTGTTCGGCCGGCACCGTGATCACTGCGATGTCGGGCTGCTCGCGGGTCGCGTCGTGCTCCAGCTGCGCCATGCTGCGGACACCCACACCGTCGATCATGCGACCCACCAGCTGCGGGTTGTTGTCGTAGATGCCCAGCACCCGGAAGCCGCGCTGGGAGAATCCGCGATAACTCACCAGCGCCGCCCCGATCTTGCCGGCACCGACGATGTACACCTTCCATTCCCGGCCGAGGCCGAGGATTTCCTGCAGTTGGCTGACCAGCTCGCCAACGTTGTAGCCGCGGCCGCGCTTGCCGAACGAGCCGAAGAAGCTGAGGTCCTTCCGCACCTGCGCCGACGTCGTGCCACCCTCGTCGGCGAGGGCGTCGCTCGAGATCGTCTGCTGGCCACGGTTCGCTGCCTGCTCGAGCACACGCAGGTACAGCGACAGCCGTCGCACGGTGGACTCGGCGATGTGCTTTTCTGGGGCGGGGGCGCTGGGCGGGGTTGGCATGTCTTGTGAAGAATTTCACAAGAAAGAGACCGGAAGGCCAGCCCAGCCGCACCGAATCGCCCCCGCACAGGTCCCGAAGCAGGAGGCTTCGCGCGCCGTGGCTCTCAAGTACCTTGTGCCGATGTTCGGGACAACCACTCTCCTGCACGGGTCTACGCCACCGCTGCACCGCGGCCGCCGGCAGGGCGCGTCTCCCCGTTCTCTCGCTCTGCTGTGGCGGTGTCGCGTGCCTGTGCACGATCGTGTGCGTGATGGATTCTGATTCCCTCATCGCGTCGCTGGGCGCGCGCCTCAAGCCGACCGAATCGAGCCTGACCGACACCGCCGTGGCGCTCATCGCGCTCGGCCCGATCGACTCACCGGCGTTGGTTGCCCAAGTCTGCCAGGCCATCGGGGTGCGGCGCGCGCTGGCCGAGAGTCTCGCGCGCGCCATCCTCGGGCATCGTCCCGACGTGCGACAGGGCCCCGACGGCCGCTGGCGTATCATCGCCGAGCAGGCCGTGGCGCGTCCGGTGCCACCCGCCGGTGGCGTGGCCGCGCCGCGAGGCGTGGCCACGGCCGCCAGCATGATCCGCGACGCCGCCATGCTGCCGATCGCGTCACTCAAGTTCGCGGTGGTGGACGTGGAGACCACCGGCGGCCGGCCCGGTCACGGCGATCGCATCACCGAGATCGCGATCGTACGGGTGCAGAATGGCGCCATCGTGGACGTGTACGAGACGCTGGTGAATCCCGAGTGCCCCATTCCGCCGATGATCACGCAGATCACGCGCATCACGCACGACATGGTCCGCGACAAGCCGGTGTTCGCGCGCATCGCACATGAGGTGGCGGCACGGCTCGAGGGACACATCTTCGTGGCGCACAATGCGTCATTCGACTGGCGCTTCGTGTCGCACGAGGTGTTTCGTGGTACCGGCCAGGCGCTGGATGGCGCCACGCTTTGCACGGTGCGATTGGCACGCAAGGTGTTGCCGCAGTTGCCGCGCCGGAATCTCGACGCGGTGGCCAGTCACTACGCCGTCGAAATCCCGCCCGAGGCGCGCCATCGCGCCGCTGGTGATGCCATCGCCACCGCCAAGGTGCTGCTTGGCCTGCTGCGTGATGCCGAAGGTCGCGACATCACGACCTGGGGCGCACTGGATGCGTTTCAGCGCGCCGGCACGGCGATGGCCAAGCGTCGCCGCAAGCCGGTGATGCCCGCGCCGGTGAAGGACGCCGGCGACGGCGCCTGACTTCCACTTCCGCACGCCATGACTTTCCCCACTCCGCTGCTGCAGACCCGCGAGCTTGGCTCGCTGCGCATTCACGCCATTCAGGCCGGCGGACAGCGCCTGGACGGTGGTGCCATGTTCGGTGTGGTGCCGAAGGTGCTCTGGCAGCGGAAGATCGAGGCCGATGAGCGCAATCGCATCCAGATGGGGATGCGGACGTTGCTGATCGAACATCCCGATGGCCTGGTGCTGATCGACACCGGTGCCGGCAACAAGGAAGACCGGAAGTTCATCGACATCTACGGCATGGAGTTGCAGGCCGAGGTGCCGGAGCAGCGTGCGGATGAGACGGCGCTGGAGGCCGGCATTCGTGCCGCCGGCTTCACGCCCGAGGATGTGAAGGTGGTGATCAATACCCACCTTCATTTCGATCACGCCGGTGGCAACACCCGTCGCGACGCCGACGGTGCCGTGGTGCCGACGTTCGCGAACGCGACCTACGTGGTGCAGGCTGGAGAGTACGAGTACGCCACGCACACCAACGAGCGCACGGCAGCGAGCTATTTCCCGCCCAACTTCGCGCCGCTCGAGGCGAGTGGGCAGCTCCAGCTGGTGGATGGCGACGTGGAGATCGTGCGTGGCATCGCCGCCCGCAAGACGCCTGGTCACGTGCCACATCATCAGAGCCTGCTGATCGATGGCGGCGGTGCCAGTGCGCTGTTCCTCGGCGATGTGATGCCCACGGTCAATCACGTGCCGCTGGCCTGGATCATGGGCTACGACGTGGAGCCGTTGCGCACGCTGGAGAGCAAGCGCGCGTTGCTCCGCGATGCAGCGGCCGGTGACTGGCTGCTGATCTTCGAACACGATGCCTATCACGCGTGGGGCAGGGTTGCCCCGGATGCGAAGGGATACGCCTACGCCGACGCGTGAGTTGGTCCGCTGTCAGCGCGGCACGCGCTGACGGAGGGTGGCAAGCACGGTGGGGAAGTAGGCCATCTGTCGCCGCTGGTCGGCGGTCGGTGGGCCGCCGTTCCGCAGGACACCGCCGTACAGCGTGCCCACGCGATCCTGCAGCTCGCGGATCGTCGCCTTCAGGTCCGCGTCCATGTCGCGCGCCGCGGTTCCGAGCTGCACCACCTGACGGTAGACACTGGCGACGGAGTCGGATGCACGATGCCAGGCCGCGCGTTCGGCGGCGGTGATCGTCACGCGCGGGTCGTCTCGGACCACCAGCGCGCGATCCTCTGTGCGGCCGTTGGCCGTGAGTCGCACGGTGTAGCGACCCGGCGTCACCCAGCGACCCGGCGGGGCACCGCGCGGCCCACCATCGTCATCGTCACCCGCAGCGGCCGGTGCACCGGGCAGCGAGGGGAGGCGCAGGTTCCAGACGACGCGATTCACACCCGCCACCTTCGTCGCCGGCACCGATGACACCAGCGCGCCGGCAGCATCGTGAACGGTGATGGCGACGGAATCCTGCGGACTGGGGGTCCCCAGCCAGTAATCGATGATCGCGCCGATGGGCGGATTCTCGCCGCGGAAGATCATGTCGCCGCTGTGCGCCTTGGTCGATGCCAGTCGCCGCATCTCCGCCGGTTCCACGCTGAACAGGTGCGACGGCATCACCACCACACCGCGATTCAGCTCCTGCACCGCGTTCAGGTTGTCGAGCACGAAGATGCCGCGCGCATGCGTGGCGACAACCAGGTCATTGTCACGCGGCTGGATGGCGAGGTCGTAGATCGGCATTCGCGGCAGGCCATGCAGCTCGCGCCAGCTCATGCCCGCATCCGGCGACGTGTACAGTCCCTGCTCGGTGCCGACGTACAGCACGCGCGGGTTGCGCAGGTCCTCGCGGATCACGTGGATCACGCGGTCGGCCGGCAGCGTGGCGCTGATGGGCCGCCACGTCTCGCCGAAATCGTCGGTATGGAACAGGTAGTTGGTGAAGTCGTCGGCCTGGTGGCCATCGAATGCGACGTAGGCCGCGCTGCCGCTCGGTGTTCGCGACGCCTGCACATGCGCCACCCAGGTCCCCTTCGGCACACCCGGCACATTGGCACGGACGTTCTTCCAGGTGCGCCCGCCATTGCGCGAGACCTGCAGGTTGCCGTCATCGGTGCCTACCCACAGCACACCCGGCGTCACCGGTGACTCGCTGATGCTGGTGGTGCTCGGGAAATACGACACGCCATCGTCCAGCGACAGCGTCGTATCGGTGGGCATCTGGCCCATGATCGCCAGCGAGCGCCGATCGACGCCGGTGGTGAGGTCACCGAGCGACGTCCACGTCGTGCCGCGATCCACCGACTTCCACACGTCGCGCATCCCGGCGTAGAGCACGTTGCGATTGTGGGGCGAGATGATCACTGGCGAGTTCCAGCCGGCCGGCATGATCTTCTTGCCGACGCGCGGTTCCGGTGCGCCCCAATTGCCCAGCTTCGGCCCTTCGCCCTCCTTGCCGACAGGACGGATCGACACCGACTCCAGCGTTCGCAGGTTCACGCGCGACAGGCCGAGGTACTGCGAGCTGCTGTAGACGGTGGTGTTGTCCGTGGTGTCGATGACGTTGTTGAAGCCGTCGCCGCCGCCCACGCGGTACCAGTCCTCGTTCAGCGGGCCACTGGTGGTGTAGGTGGCGCTTGGCCCACACCAGCTGCCGTTGTCCTGCAAGCCCGCGCAGACGAAGAACGGCGACGTCGTGCTGACACTCACATGGTACGGCTGCGACATCGGCAGTGACGTCACGTAGAGCCACTTCACGCCGCGATCGTACGAGATGCCGATGCCACCGTCGTCGGCCTTGATCAAATGCCGCGAATCACGCGGGTCCACCCACACCATGCGATCGTCGCCGTGCAGCGTCTGGCGGGGTTCGCGCCAGGTCTTGCCGCTGTCATCGCTGACCGACCACTGCATGGCGTACAGTCGGCTCTGGTCACTGGGGTCCACTTTCAGCTGGCTCGAGTACGCCGGGCGTGGATTCCAGTCACTCATGAAGCGCCATGTCTCACCCTTGTCCTCGGAGCGATACACCCCGCCCAGTCGCTTTGCGTAGGAGATGCTGGACGTGTAGCGCTGACCCTGTTCCACGCTCACGTACACGATGCGTGGATCCTTGGCGTAGACCGAGATCGACGACCGGCCGATGGTGCCAGCCGGCAGTCCCTTGGTCATCGGCGTCCACGTTGCGCCCGCATCGGTGGACTTGTACAACCCGCTGCCGGCGCCGCCGCCGACGTACCCGAACGGCGCGCGCCGATGCTGGTACAACGCGGCGTACACGATGCGTGAATCGCTCGGGTCCACCGCCACGTCCACCGCGCCGGTATCCTCGTTGCGCGAGAGGACCAGGTTCCAGGTGCGGCCGCCGTCGGTGGACTTGAACAGTCCACGTTCCGCGTTCGGCCCCCACAGATGTCCCGGTGCAGCCACGTAGACCACATCGGAGTTGTTGGGATCGACGACGATCCGTGCGATGCGGGCAGTGGTCCGCAAACCCATGTTGCTCCAGGTCGCGCCGCCGTCGGTGGACTTGTAGATCCCGTCACCCCACCCGGAACTCTGGCGGTTGGTGGCTTCGCCGGAACCGAGCCACACGGTGCGCGGGCTGCGCTGGTCCACCGTGACCGCGCCGATGGAGTTGACGGTCTGGTTTTCCCACACCGCCTTCCACGTCACGCCATTGTCGCTGGTCTTCCACAATCCACCATTCGCTGCGGCGGCGTAGAACTCGTACGGATTGGACTCGTTGACCGCAATGTCGGTGAAACGGCCGCTCATGTTGGCGGGCCCGATGCTGCGCAGTCGGAGTGCTGCGAACGGATCGCCCGGCGTCACCTCCTGCGCCTGAAGAGTCGGCGCCAACGCCGTGAGGGCAAGGCAGAGCAGGGGCAGGGCAAGGCGGCGCGGCATCGGCAGGCGTAGGCGATGGTGTGGGCGAGCGGTGGTGTGCCTGTCGAAGGACGCCCGTGAGCGCCGTGCTGTCCAGTGCCGCGCTGTTGTTCGTGCGCGACCCTCGCTGCCCGTCGCGCACGCCGCTACCGTGCGGCATGCCCGACACATCGACGCCCGGCGACGGCACGCCCCCGTCTTCCGGCTATGCGCCGCGACTCGGCCTGTTTTCCGCCACCATGCTGGTGGTCGGCGGGATCATCGGTGCCGGCATCTTCCTGAACCCGGCGATCGTCGCGGAGCGTGTCGGCACCGGTGCGGCCACCATGGCCACCTGGGGCCTCGGTGCGCTGATCGCCATCGTGGGTGCATTCGTCTTCGCCGAACTCGGCGCCCGCTTCCCGCGGGCCGGCGGCGGCTACGTGTACCTGCGCGATGCATTCGGTGGCTTCCCGGCATTCCTGTACGGCTGGGCGCTGTTCCTGATGATTTCCACCGGCGCGATCGCCGCGGTGGCGATGACCTGCGCCAGCTACGCCATCGCCGCCCTCGGTCTCGGCCCTGCGTGGAGCACACCGCTGGCGGTGGGTGCGATCCTCGTGCTCACGGCGGTGAACATTCTCGGTGTGGCGCCAGGCGCGATGACGCAGAACATCGCCACGGTGCTCAAGTTGGCGGCGATCGTGTTCCTGATCGGCGCTGCATTCATGGCGCCATCACCGGAAGGCGGCAACTCCCCGGCGCTCGACGCGATGCCGGTGTCGGTCCCCACCGGTGCCGCACAGTGGATCCTCGCCGTCGGAGCCGCGCTGGTGCCCGTGCTGTTCGCCTTCGGTGGCTGGCAGCAGACGAATTTCGTGGCCGAGGAACTGCGGAATCCGGCTCGGGACCTTCCGCGGGCGTTGGTCTTCGGCGTGCTGATCGTGGTCGCGGCCTACCTGCTCGTGAACCTGTCGTACCTGCGCGCCTTGGGTGTGCAGGGATTGGCCGACAGTCGCGCACCCGCGGCCGACACGGTCGGCGTGCTGCTCGGCGATCGCGGGCGCGCAATCATCGGCGCCGGCATCGTGATCTCGACGTTCGGCTTCCTGAACCTGGTGATCCTGGTCACACCGCGCGTCTATCAGGCGATGGCGGCCGATGGTGTGTTCTTCGCGCGGATGGCGACGCTGCACCCGGTGACGCGCACGCCGGTGGCTGCGCTGCTCGGACAGGCCGTGTGGGCGATCGTGCTGCTGTTCTCCGGCAGCTACGGCCAGTTGCTGGATTACGTGGTGTTCGCCGATTGGCTGTTCTTCGGTGCCACCGCCGCCACGGTGTTCGTGTACCGCGCGAAGGAGGCACGCGGCGAGGTGCCGCGCGTGAGCGTGCGCACGCTCGGCCATCCGGTGACGACGTTGTTGTTCCTCGCCGCGGCCGCCTACGTCATCATCGGCTCGATCATGTCGAATCCGGGCAATGCGCTCAAGGGCACGCTCCTGCTGGCGCTCGGATGGCCGGCGTTCGCGCTCTGGCGCCGATCGGCGGCGCGCCGCCCGTCACGCTGATGTGACGACGCGCGATGCGATGCCCGAAGGCTCGCACAGCGCGTCGCAGTCACGTGGCTGGCGCCGTACTCAGAGGTGCATCGCGGCCGACAGCGTGAAGAACTGCACGTCGTTGAAGAAGTGGAATCGCCCTTCGACGAACGGCTGGAATCGCGCCTTCTTGAAATTGAAGCCCAGTCCGAGGTTCTGTCCGAAATCGGTCTGGCTTTCGTCGTTTGCGGAGCTGCGGTAGAGTCCGAGGCCGGCGCTGGCGAAGAACGGGGACTTGCCGCCACCTGCGGTCGGGAATTCGTAGACTGCCGCGCCGGTGAGCTGCACCACCGAATATGAAGGCGTCACGATTTCTTCCTTGCCACCGAAGCGCGCGTACTGCAGGTCGCCGCGCAGACCGACGGGGAATCCGGCCGGCCGTCCCTCGACGAATGCACCGGCGTTGAAGCCGACGCTGAACGCCTTCCCGAGTGAGCTCATCGGCGCGGCGACACCGGCGATGAGGCCCGCGCGGACTTTTTCACCGGTCGCGGTGCTCGGCGCGGACGCCGCAGCGGGCGCCGGTGTGCTGGCAGGCTTGGTGGCGGGTGTCTCTGCGGCTGGCGCAACCGCAGCGGCGGGCGCGGGAGTGGTGGCTGGCCGTGGCGCGCTGGCGGTGGGACGGGTCGCGGCGGTGGTGACAGCCGGCTTCTTCGGCGTCGTCTGCGCGCCGAGTGCCAGCGGCAGCGCGAGGGTACAGAGGGGCAGTGCGTACCGCGCGAGTCGGATGTGCAACGGAGCTCTCCTTCGGACGTGGTGTGTGCCTCGTGCCGGCGCGCGCAAAGAGCGCAGACGAAGGCACGACGCACGCGCGGCGCCCCGTCGAACGTGGCGCGGATGTCGTGTGGATGACGCGTGACGGCGTTGCGCGTCACGCGTCCAGACTGCCGGTCCGGCGTCAGCCGGTGGGCGCGCTCCCGTGCATCATGGCGCCGATCGCCGTGCCGAAGCCGCCATCCGCCGGTAGCAACACATGCATGCCGTAATACTCCCCGACCTGGTCGATCACGCGGCGGAAACTCGGCATGTCGGTCATGTGGCCGATCATCACCACCCGGTCGATGCGTTCCGCGCGCGCCGCGTTGATGGCGGTGATGGCGATGACCTGGCCGATCAGCGTCATCAGCGCCGCCGCCAGGTCATCGGGTGCCGCGGCCTCCTGCTGGCGTGCGAGACGGCCGAAGTTCACCGCCGTGGCATCCGGCGGTAGGGAGCCGATCGGGCCAGCCACCACGTCGCGCAAGGCCAGGTCCGCGCCGTTTGCGTCACCGCGCATCGCCATCGCATCGATCACCGCAACATCGGTGGTGCCGACCAGCAGGCGACCGAGGCCCAGCAGTGTGCCACCACCGACACCAGTGCCCGTTATGTGCGTGTACGCCGTGCCCCGTGCGGCGATGACGGCGGTACCCGAGCCGGCGCTGACCACCAACACGGGTGTCGTGAAATCGTCCGCATCGGCCAGCGCGAGTGCCTGTCCACCGCGACCGATCGCGGTGACTTCCGGCACGCCGACCACTTGCGTGTTTCCCAGCATCGCAGGCAGCGCCTTGTGCTGTCCGCCGGTCACCGCCAGCGCCGCGAGGGTGTGCAGCGCGACGCCACCGCCGGCGAGGATCTCTCGCACACTCTCATGCGATGGCGCGCCGCTCGACGGGCGGGTCCAGCGATGCATCACGCCGCCGACCAGCGCCACTGCGTCGGTATTGCTGATCCCGAAATCGATGGCGGCGCGCATGTGGAGGCGTGTGATTCGTGCGGTGACGATTGGGGCCGGTGCGGGCGGTGGTGCGCGCAACCTTCTGGCACATGATGACCAGACGCAGCCGACTCGCGCCAGAGCCCGGCACACACGGCACGGCAGCGTTCGCCATTCGGCGCGATCGTCGCACTCGCGACCGGCGCGGTGTAGAACGTGCGTTGAAGGTGCCTCGGCACGGTTCCACGCACTCGTCCACATACCGGAAACACATCGTCATGAAGCGTACGCATCGCTCGCACAACACCCTCGCCGAAGACATCCGGCTGCAGTCCATCGCGATCCTGAATCGTCACCTGGCGGCGGCCATCGACCTGCATGCGCAGGTGAAGCAGGCGCACTGGAACGTGCGCGGTCCCGGCTTTCAGGCGATCCACGAACTGTTCGACGACGTCTCGGAGGAAGTCGAGAAGCATTCCGACCAGCTGGCCGAGCGGTGCGGCGCGCTGGGTGGTGCGGCGGAGGGCACGCTGCCGGTGGTGACCGAGCGATCGTTCCTGGTGCCGTACCCGCTCGGCATTGCCGACGTGAACGCGCATGTGTTCGCGGTGTCGGCGACGTTGGCGGCGTTCGCCGAGTCGTGTCGGGAGGCGATCGACACGACCGATGAATTCGGCGACAAGGTGACTGCCGACCTGTTCACCGAGATCGTGCGCGGCATCGACCAGCAGGTCTGGTTCGTGGAGTCGCACCAGATTCCGGCCTGAGGCGGCGGCCCCGGTCGGCGGCATTGTCCACAGGGTAGCGTCGGCGGCCCCCTGTGGGCCATTGACCCGGCAGCAGGTCCCGTCTAGCTTGTCAAGGTCTGAACTCGGCAAGTGATCCTCGCGGCAGTGAGGGTCCACCCTTCGGCCCTCGCCCTGCGAGGTGTGCTGCTGGAGTCCAATGCAACGGGCACACCCCCTTGGGTGGGCCTCGCGGCGTGGTCTTCATCCCCGAAGACCCCGCCGTTTTTGTTTTCCCGCTTTATGGAGCAACGTCCTATTCAGGATCCGACCAAGCGAGTACGCGTCAATCGGCAGATTCGCATCTCCCCGGTTCGCGTCATCGCCCCAGACGGCGCCCAGCTCGGCATCATGGAAGTTGATGCGGCACTGGCTTCAGCAGTCGAACAGGGCCTCGATCTGGTCGAGGTTGCTCCACTGGCTCGTCCGCCCGTGGTCCGCATCATGGACTACGGCAAGTACAAGTTCGAAATGGCCAAGCAGGCGCGCGTGGCCAAGAAGAAGCAGCACGTGATCCTGCTCAAGGAAGTGAAGTACCGACCGGGGATCGAGGAGCACGACTTCGAGACGAAGACGCGCCACGCCCGCCGGTTCCTGGAGGAAGGCAACAAGGTGAAGGTCACGCTGATGTTCCGTGGCCGACAGATCGCCCACCCGGAACTCGGGAAGGCGGTGGTCGACCGGGTCGCCCAGCAACTCACCGACATTGCCAAGGTCGAGACGGATGCCAAGCTGGAAGGCAAGGCGCTGACGATGATTTTGGCACCACGATAGGCACGCAGGGAGACCCATGCCGAAGATGAAGACCCACACCGGCGCCGCCAAGCGCTTCTCCGTCACAGGGACGGGGAAGGTGAAGCGACGCAAGGCGTACAAGAGCCATATCCTGACCAAGAAGTCCCAGAAGCGGAAGCGCAACCTCCGCAAGGGCACGATCATCGAAACCAACGGGGAGGCGAAGCGC
>JANMON010000218.1:0-4014 GCA_031369265.1 Gemmatimonadaceae bacterium
ATGCACCTGATGCGCATGCCGATGTTCACGTGGATGAGCTTCGTGGTGCAGTTCCTGGTGGTGCTGGCGTTCCCGGTCATCACCGTGGCGCTGGTGTTCCTGCAGTTCGACCGCTTCTTCGGCACGAACTTCTACACCCTCACCGCCGGCGCCGACCCGCTCCTCTGGCAGCACCTGTTCTGGATCTTCGGCCATCCCGAGGTCTACATCCTGATCCTGCCGGCCTTCGGCCTCGTCAGCGAAGTGCTGCCGACGTTCTCCCGCAAGCCGCTCTTCGGTTACGCGGTGATGGTGTACTCCGGCATCCTGATCGGCTTCCTCGGCTTCGGCGTGTGGGCGCATCACATGTTCTCGGTCGGCATGGGCCCGATCGCCGACACCGTGTTCAGCCTCACCACGATGCTGATCGCCATCCCGACGGGCGTGAAGATCTTCAACTGGATGAGCACGATGTGGGGCGGCAAGCTGCAGTTCACCACCGCCATGTGCTTCTCGATCGGCCTGGTGGCGATGTTCACCATCGGCGGCCTCTCCGGCGTGACGCACGCCTCGCCCCCGACCGACCTGCAGCAGACCGACACGTATTACGTGGTGGCGCACTTCCACTACGTGCTGTTCGGTGGCTCGATCATGGGCATCTTCGCCGGCATCTATCACTACTTCCCGAAGATGTTCGGGCGGCTGATGAACGAGACGCTCGGCAAGTGGCACTTCTGGATCAACATGATCGGCATGAACCTCACGTTCGGGCCGATGCACCTCTCCGGACTGCTCGGCATGCCGCGCCGCATCTACACCTACGATGCGAACCAGGGCTGGGACCTGTTCAACATGATGAGCTCCATCGGCACCGCGATCATCATCGTGTCCACGCTGATCTTCATCTACAACTTCTTCAATTCGCTCCGCAACGGTCCGCGCGCCGGTCGCGACCCGTGGGGCGCCTCGACGCTCGAGTGGTCCATCCCGTCGCCGCCGCCGGAGTACAACTTCGCCGTGCTGCCGAACGTCACCAGCCGCTACCCGCTGTGGGACGTGACCGACGGCCACGAACTCTCGCGTGAGCATCACGAGGGCCATGAGTCGCGTGACGAGCACGTGCCGACGGCCAAGGAACTCGGCATCCCGATGCCGTCGAACACCTTCAAGCCCGTCATGGCCGCCATCGGTCTCGTGACCATGCTCGGTGGCATGACGCTCAAGCACGTCAACGATTACGCCTTCTTCATCGTCGTCGGCGGCGGTGCATTCATGCTCGTCGGCAGCCTGTACGCCTGGCTCACGACACCGCTCGAGGAGTCGCACTGATGAGCGCCACCGCTCTGGAAACCACCGGCGCCGCGGACGCGCACGCGCACGGCCATCACTACACCACCACGGGACTCGACAACCGCAAGATCGCGATCTGGGCCTTCATCGGCTCCGAGTGCATGCTGTTCGTGTCGCTGATCTCGACCTACCTGATCTACAAGGGCAAGTCGCGCGTCGGCCCGTATCCGCACGAGGCGTGGACCGATCCGGCCACCGGCGAGACGTTCAAGGCGATCCTCAACATCCCGGTCACCAGCTTCTCGACGTTCGTGCTGCTGATGTCGTCGCTGGCCATGGTGCTGGCGCACAACGCGGTGGTGAATCGCCACGTGAAGCGCACCACCTTCATGGCGCGCCTCGAAGGCAACCCGTTCTTCTGGCTGATGGCCACCGCACTCCTCGGCATCGTCTTCCTGATGTGCCAGGCGTACGAGTTCACCAGCTTCGTCAACGAAGGGCTGGGGCTCACCACGAACCTGTTCAGCAGCAGCTTCTACGTGCTGACGGGCTTTCACGGCGCCCACGTCACCGCCGGCGTGCTCTGGCTGTTCACGCTCGCCTCGATCGACAAGAAGCGCGGGCTGACGCCAGCCGAAGGCCTGAACGTGGACCTCTGCGCCCTCTACTGGCACTTCGTCGACGTGGTCTGGATCGCGATCTTCGTCCTCCTCTACCTCATCAAGTGAGCCACGACCCCATGGCACACGCACCGGACGCCGCGCACGACGAACACGGGCACCACCCGACGGCGAAGACCTACCTCTGGACCGCGCTCTTCCTCACGATCGTCACCATCATCGAGATCTCGGCCTACTACATCAAGCCGTGGGAGCAGTCGGCGATCTATGTGCCGAGCATGATCTTCATGTCGGCGGTGAAGTTCGGGGTCGTGTGCGCGGTGTACATGCACCTCAAGTACGACAACAAGCTGTTCCGGAACCTGTTCGTGGGGCCGCTGGCGATCGCGATCCTGACCTGCATCGGCCTGTTGTTCCTGTTCGGCAAGGTGGCGATCAACCTCAGTCGCGGCGCCTGATGCGGGGCCGGCCGGCGCGCTGATGGCGCTCGCACTGCTCCTGCATCCCGCGCAGACACTGGCGCTGGATGACTGGACGATCCACCCGAGCACGGTCATTGGTCTGGCCGCCCTCGGGTGGCTCTATTTCCGGCGTGCCCGTGCCGGGCGCGGTGACGGCCCGACGACCGCGCAACGGGTCGCATTCGTGAGCGGGCTGGTGCTGCTGTTCCTGATCCTGAATGGGCCGCTGCACGACCTGAGCGACTTCTACCTGTTCAGCGGGCACATGGTGCAGCACCTGATCATGGAATTGATCGTGCCGCCGCTGCTGATCGCGGGGACGCCGGGCTGGATGCTGCGACCGGCGTTGCAGTGGCCGGTCATCGGTGCGCTCGCACGCCGCATCACCACCCCGGTGATGGCGTTCTCGCTGTTCAACGTCACGCTGGCGGTCTGGCACATTCCGGCGCTCTACAACCTGGCGCTGCTGCACCACAACGTGCACATCCTGCAGCACGTGACCTTCCTGGTCGCCAGTGTGCTGATGTGGTGGCCGTTCATGAGCCCACTGCCGGAGTTGCCGCGACTCAGCTATCCGGGGCAGATGCTCTACTGCTTCCTGATGACGATCCCCATGAGCGTGGTGGCGATCTACATCGCGATGGCCGACACGGTGCTCTATCCGCTGTACGCGTCGAGCCCACGGCTGTGGGGCATCTCGCCGAAGATGGACCAGCTGATCGGAGGCCTGATCATGTGGATCCCCGGCGGCCTGTTCTTCTACGGCGTGATGACGGTCGTGTTCTTCCGCTGGCAGCGTCAGGGGAACGGCGGCGACAGTGCGGCCGATGCGCAGGAGTCGCGCGGGACGCTGGTGCCGGCAGCCCACTGACGTCGTGATGACCGCCGCGCCGTCGGCACCCGCGCGTACGCCGGCTCGCGACCGCGTGCCCCCCGCTCCGGCGGCGGCGCCGGGTGGTGCGCGCGAGCGGCTGCTCTCGCTGGATGTCTTCCGGGGCATGACCGTGGCGGGGATGCTGCTGGTCAACAATCCCGGCGACTGGGCCCACATCTTCCCGCCGCTCGAACACGCGCCGTGGCATGGCTGGACGCCCACGGACCTGATCTTCCCCTTCTTCCTCTTCATCGTCGGCGTCACCGCACACCTCTCGCTCTCGCAGCGACGCGCGCGCGGCGACGACGATGCCGCCATCGTGCGGCAGGTGCTGCGCCGCGGTGCGCTGATCTTCCTGTTCGGCCTCTTCCTCTCGTGGTTTCCGGGCTTCATGTGGGGTGCCATTCCATCCCTCCCCGATGCCACGTTCGCCGATCGCGTGGTGTACCGCCTCGAGCACCTGCGCATCATGGGCGTGCTGCAGCGCATTGCGGTGGCCTACGTGATCGGTGCGCTGCTCACGCTGCGCGGCTCCTGGCAGCGGCACCTCGGCATCCTCGTCTCGCTGTTGCTGGGTTACTGGGCACTGATGACACTCGTCACGGTGCCAGACCGTGGCCTGCCGGGCTGGGAGCTGCTGGACCAGCCGGACGCGGTGCTCAGCGCGTGGCTCGATCGCACGCTGCTCACCACCGATCATCTCTGGGCGTCAGCCAAGACCTGGGATCCGGAAGGGCTGCTCGGCTGCCTGCCGGCCGCCGGCTCGATGATGATCGGCCAGTTCACGGGT
>JANMON010000232.1:0-3476 GCA_031369265.1 Gemmatimonadaceae bacterium
ACGCGCTTCACCACCACGCTGGTGGGCGAGGTCACGGACCGCGACAAGGATGCGCTGCGCAACGCCGGCGTGGAGTTGAGCGCGAAGGCCGCGCGCACCTCGATCGCCTCGGTGCTGATCAACATCCTGCCGTACGTGCTGCTGTTCGGATTCTGGCTGTTCCTGTTCCGGCAGATGCAGGCTGGTGGCGCCAAGGCATTCAGCTTCGGCAAGAGCAAGGCGAAGCTGCTCACCGGCGACACCCCCAAGGTGACGTTCGCCGACGTGGCAGGTGCCGACGAAGCGAAGGTCGAGCTGCAGGAGATCATCGAATTCCTGAAGGACCCGCAGAAGTTCACCAAGCTGGGTGGTCGCCTGCCGAAGGGCGCGCTGCTGGTGGGCCCGCCGGGTACCGGCAAGACGCTGCTGGCGCGTGCCGTCGCAGGTGAGGCCGGTCGTCCGTTCTTCAGCATGTCGGGCTCCGACTTCGTCGAGATGTTCGTCGGCGTCGGCGCCAGCCGGGTGCGCGACCTGTTCGAGCAGGGCAAGGCCAGTGCACCGTGCATCATCTTCATCGACGAGATCGATGCGGTGGGTCGTCATCGCGGCAGTGGCATGGGCGGCGGGCACGACGAGCGTGAGCAGACGCTCAACCAGCTCCTGGTGGAGATGGACGGCTTCGAGAGCAACGAAGGCGTGATCCTGATCGCGGCCACCAACCGCCCAGACGTCCTCGACCCGGCGCTGCTGCGCCCGGGCCGCTTCGATCGCCAGATCGTGGTCGATGCGCCAGACCTGCGCGGTCGCGAAGGCATCCTGCGCGTGCACATCCGCAACAAGCCGATTGCCGATGACGTGGACGTGACGTCGCTGGCAAAGGGAACGCCGGGCATGGCGGGTGCGGACCTGGCCAACCTCGTGAACGAAGGTGCGCTGCTGGCCGCGCGTCGCGGACACGACAAGATCTACATGACCGATCTCGAGGAAGCGAAGGACAAGGTGCAGCTCGGCGCCGAGCGCAAGTCGCTCGTCATGCGCGACGAGGAGCGCCGCCTGACCGCCTATCACGAGGCTGGACACGCCGTCTGCGCGATCAAGATCAAGGGCAACGATCCGCTGCATAAGGTGACCATCGTGCCGCGCGGTCGTGCGCTCGGTGTGGCATTCACGCTGCCGGAAGACGATCGCGTGAGCGTGACGCGTGAACAGATCGAGGCGCGCCTGGTGATGGCGTACGGCGGTCGGACGGCGGAAGAGCTGATCTTCGGCCGTGATCACGTGACCACCGGCGCCAGCAGCGACATCCAGCAGGCCACCGGCATCGCGCGACGCTATGTGTCGCAGTGGGGTTTGTCGGATGCCGTCGGCCCCATCCTGGTCGGCGACAACGAGCAGGAGATGTTCCTCGGCCGCGAGCTGACCAGCCGTCGCGAAGTGAGCGAGAAGACGGCGCAGCTGGTGGACGCGGAAGTCAGCCGCGTGATCAAGGAGGCGTACAATCGTGCCCGTGGTGCGCTGGAAGAGAACATCGACCTGCTGCACTCGCTGGCCCGCAACCTCCTCGAGCGCGAGACGCTGACGCGGGAAGACATCGGGCTGCTGGTGCAGGGCCAGATCCTGCCGCCGCGTGTCGATCCGCCGTCGAGCCTGACGCCGCCGGTGGTCACGCCGCCGGTCGTCGTCGCCGCGCCGGAGCCGAAGCGCATCACACCGCCGCTGCTGGGCGGGCCTGGCATCCAGCCGGCGTGATCGCACGGTCCGCACGCCGCAGCAGCTGATGCGGCCGGATGACGCACTGACGCACGACCACACGCCACCGGCCGCACCTGCGAGTCGGTGGCGTTTGCGTGGAGCCATGCTCGACCTGCAGCGGCCGCGCATCATGGCCACCTGCAACGTCACACCCGATTCGTTCAGCGATGGTGGTGAGCATTACTCGATGGCGCTGGCCTGCGAATTCGCGGAGGACGCGCTGCGTGCCGGTGCGACGATCCTGGACGTCGGTGGTGAATCCACGCGCCCTGGCGCCACACCCGTGCCGGCGGACACCGAGCTGGCGCGCGTGCTGCCGGTGATCGAGGCGGTGCGTGATCGGTTTCCGGAATTGCTGATCACGATCGACACCGTGAAGTCGCAGGTGGCGCGCGCCGCGATCGTTGCCGGTGCGCACGCCGTGAACGACGTCAGCGGCGGCCGGCTCGATCCGGCGATGTTCGCCGTGGTGGCGGAGCTTGGCGCGGGCATGGTGCTGATGCACTCGCGCGGCGGCGTGGCCGAGATGGCGTCCCTCGCGCACGCCCTCTACGACGGCGATGTGGTGTCGGTGGTGTGCGAGGAACTCGCGCTGCAGGCGCGCGTCGCCGAGCGCGCGGGCATCGCGCCCGAGGCACTGGTGCTGGATCCGGGTATCGGGTTCTCGAAGACCTCAGCGCAGTCGGTGGCGCTGCTGCGCGCGATTCCGCGGGTCGCGGCGCTTGGCTTCCCGGTGCTGGTGGGCGCGAGTCGTAAACGCGTCATCGGCGAACTGACCGGGGTGCAGGAACCCTCGCGTCGCGTGCTGGGAAGCGCGGTGGCGCACGCGTGGGCCTCGGCGCATGGTGCGCGCATCATCCGAACGCACGACGTGGCGGCCACCCGCGAGGCGCTGGCAGTGGTGATGGCTCTGGTCACCGACGCGTAACCGGCCCGGCGGCGGGGCAAACACCTGCTCCCCGACCGACGAGCTCAAGTATTGGCGTGAATGGTCGAGACTGCTAGCCATCTCGTTGTCCGATAAGAGCACCCCGCCGGTGACGGCGGTCCGCAGAGCCAGCCAGCTCGGAGATGTCCCTCCGAGCCCGGGCGGTCGCCGAAGCCGAGTGTTCAGGAGGTGCCGTCGCTGATGCAACGGCATGCCTGGCGCGCGTCGGACGACATGCACCCCGTTCAACCGGAGCGCTGTCGTGGTCAATCGTCCCATCCGTCCCTGCCACATGGGGACGCCCGCATTCGCCGCCACCCGTCCTGAAGATGCGACGCTGGAGGCCCACGGCTGCCGCTGACGCAGCGCAGGTGTAACCCGCCGGCGCACCGCACTCGGCACCGTGGCGCGCCTCGTGTCGGCACACCCGCAGGATCGATGTGAATCAGACCGGCCCGCGCGTCAGCACACGCGCAGGCCGGTCTGTCATCGTGCGTGGGCCGATGTGCGCTGGCTGGATCAGGACATCACGTGTTCGAGCACGGTGGTGAGTGCTGCGGCGCTGACGGGCTTCTGCAGCACCGCGATCACATTCGCGCCGCGCGGACCGTCGGGCGTGACGGTCTCGCTGAATCCGGTCATCAACACCACCGGCAGCGACGGGTTGCGCAGCTCGAGTTCTCGTGCCAGCCGATCACCACTGAGTCCCGGCATCGCGACGTCGCTCACCACCACGTCGGGCATGACGACGCCCTCGGCGATCAGGCGCAAGGCCTCCTGGCCGGAATGACAGATCGTCACGCTGAAGCCGGCGCGT
>JANMON010000242.1:0-5914 GCA_031369265.1 Gemmatimonadaceae bacterium
CCTGATCCAGGTGCGTGGCGTGACCAACACCTATCCGCTCTACGGCACCGTCATCACCGAGCCGGCGACCGCGTTCGCACGCATCCGCAGCGAACATGCGGTGGTGGTGGACCCGGGCCTGCTGATCTCTCTGGGCGCAGACGTGGGCGACAGCGTCTCGCTCGGCTACGCCACGTTCCAGATCGTCGGCACGCTGAAGCAGGTGCCGGGCGACGCCGGTTTCCAGTCGGTGGTGGGCCCTCGCATCTTCGTCGGCGATCAGTGGCTGGACGAGACACGCCTGCTGGCGTTCGGTTCGCGCGCCTCGTACGAGACGTTGCTGAAGATGCCGGCTGGAGTGTCGGCCACCACGTGGGCCAAGAACAGCAAGCCGGCGCTGGACAAGCTGAAGCTGCGTGTCCGCACCGCCGCGCAGTCGGAAGCCAACGTGACCGAGGCGATCGACACGCTGGGCAGCTTCCTGGGCCTGGTGGGACTGGTCGCGCTGCTGCTGGGTGGCATCGGTGTGGCGTCGGGCGTGCACGCATTCATCCGGCGCAAGCAGGAGACGATCGCGGTGCTGCGCTGCCTCGGCGCGACCAGTGGTCAGGTGCTGGCGATCTACGGCATCCAGGCGGCGATGATGGGCCTCGTGGGTGCGACGGCGGGTGCGGCGCTGGGTGTCGCGATCCAGCTTGCACTTCCGGGCCTGGTGCGTGACCTGCTGCCGGTGGACGTCGCCGTGTCGTTGTCGCCGACGGCGATCATTTCCGGCCTTGGTGTCGGCGTGTGGGTGGCGTTCTCGTTCGCGATGCGCCCGCTGGTCGGCGTGCGCAACATCTCGCCCCTCCAGGTGCTGCGCACCGAGATCGATGCCACCGCCAGCCGTCCGTGGTACAAGGATTGGCTGGGCGTGCTGGTCACGCTGGGCATCGTGGCCAGCGTGGTCGTGCTGGCGATTGCACGCGCCGGTGACTGGAAGGCGGGCCTCGCGATCAGTGCGGCGATCGCGCTGGTGCTGGCACTGCTGCTGGGCAGCGCATCGCTGCTGATGTTCGTGGCGCGCAAGCTGATGCGCGCCGGCTGGCCGTACGTGATGCGTCAGGGCGTGGCGAACCTCTATCGCCCGTCGAACCAGACACGCTCGGTGGTGCTGTCACTTGGCTTCGGCGCCTTCCTCGTCAGCACGCTGTACCTGCTGCAGACCACCCTGCTCACGCGCTTCAGCGTGGACGCGGCGGCCAGCGGCGGCAACGTGCTGTTCTACGACGTGCAGGATGACCAGGGGCCGTGGATGGACACGGTCATCACGCGCTCCGGCCACAAGCTGGTGCAGCGGGTGCCGATCGTGACCATGCGCCTCAGCGAAGTGAAGGGTGTGCCGGTGAAGACCGCCCAGGCGGCCGCCGAGAAGCTGAAGAAGGCGCCGTGGCCGTACACGCGTGAGTATCGCAGCACGTATCGCGACACGCTGGTGCAGAGCGAGGAACTGGTCAGCGGGAAGTGGTTCGACAAGGCGCCCACGCCTCCCGACGGCATGAGTCGTGTGAGCATCGACCAGTCGATCGCCGACGACCTGATGATCACGGTCGGCGACCAGCTGACGTGGAACGTGCAGGGCGCCTCGGTGCGCACCGTCGTCACCAGCACGCGCAAGGTGAACTTCGCCCGCTTCGAGCCGAACTTCTTCGTGGTGTTCGAGCCGAGCGCGATTCGTGACGCGCCGAAGCAGTTCGCGGTGATCGCCAACGTGGAGGGTGAGGCCGCAGTGGCCGCCCTGCAGCGCGACGTGGTGCGGAAGTACCCGAACGTGAGTTCCCTCGACATCTCGCTGATCACGCGCACGATCACCAACATCCTCGACAAGGTGAGCACCGCGATCCGCTTCATGGCGGTGTTCGCGCTGATCATGGGCGTACCGGTATTGATCAGCGCCGTGGCGGCCACGCGCCGCGAACGCCTGCGCGAAGGGGTGCTGCTCAAGGTCCTTGGCGCGACGCGATCACAGATCGGCCGCATCATGCTCAGCGAGTATGCGGTGCTGGGTATGCTGGGCTCGCTGGCGGGCATGCTCCTCGGTGTCGGCGGCGCCTGGGCCCTGGCGCGCTTTCAGTTCAAGGTGCCGTTCGTCATGGCGTGGCCGCCGGCCTTCGGCATCGCCGCGTTGCTGCTCGGCATCACGATCCTGGTCGGTGTGCTGACAGGTCGTGAAGTCTTCCGGGAAACACCAATGGCAGCATTGCGCGAATCGTAATCTTGATTGGTGCGCTTCGCGCAACGACTGTCAGTGTTGGTTTGAGGATCAATGTTCACGCGGGGATCGCGGAACACGGAGCCTACGGCACGACGAGACGAACGGTCGTCGTCTGACCTGACACGATCGTGGCGCGGGTTTCGACGGCGCTGCCACCGAAGGGGACAGCGAGCACGCGGAGTTCACCGACGGGCATGTTGGTGAAGCGTGCGGTGCCAGTGCTGTCGGTGTTCTTGTTGCCGATCAACGTGTTGAAGCTGTTGCCCGGCGCCTGCACCACCACACCGACGTTCGGCGCCACCGGTCCGCCCTGCGTGCCGCGGGTCACGATCGCGGTCAGGATGCCAAGTGCCGCCCGCTTGTTGCGCAGGGCGTCGGGGATGTTGGCGCGCTGCAGCGTCATCAGGCTGTAGATCGGCAGGCCTGTGGCCAGCGCCGGTGCTGCGTTCTTCGGCTCGAGGATCAGGTCCACGCGGGTGTAGTTCTCGGCCGCGCCGATCGGGGTGTTGATCGGCTGCACGGCACGCAGCGTGGGCAGGATGCTGTCGGTGCCCAGGTCGGCGTTGCGCAGTGAGGCCTCGGTGGCGTCGTACGGCTGCCCCCACGCATAGGCGATACCGCTAATGCTGTCGATGATGAACGGCTGATAGAAATAGCCGCGCGGTGGCTTCTGCAAGCCGCTGAAGTCGACGCGAATGGCGGGGTTACCCGTCTTGGCCACATCCCAGAACACCAGCGACCCGGTGCCCGTCGAGCGGAACGTCACCTGTCGTGCCGGGCTGCGGAAATCGCCGAAGCTGCCGCGCAGCGTGTCGGGGATCACCAGGTCGTCATCACGCGTGGGTGTGCCCTTCTGGTCACGGAAACGGACGAAGAGCGGCCGCGGCGTGGAGTCGCTGAACGCACTGCGCGTCGAGTCGGACTGGATCGTCAGCACCAACCATGCGGCACGCTGCTGCACCGAGTCGGTGGCCGACAGCGTGACGGCGAAACGCATCCGGCGCCCGAAGAAATTGCCGGCGTAGAAGTCGCGCACCCCGGCGGTGCGGTTGGTGTCGATCGGCGAGGTGATGTTGCCGTTCGCGTCCAGCAGCGAGTCGGTGCGGATGATCCACTGCCGATGCGACACCGGCGTGGCGCTCGAATCGAGGCCGTTGACGATGTAGAACTGGTAGCGCGCGCGGCCGTCGAGCGGCTTGAGCAGCGACACCTCACCGACGATCGAATCCACCACCGCGGCGTTGTTCACCGTGCGTCCGTAGCCCTTCGCCACGATGGCGGGGGCGCGGACTGCGGTCACGCTGGTGAACGGTGCCTCGAACGCCTGGCCACCCTGCGGGGTCACGGACCCATCGTCACCACAGGCCGACAGCGTCGCACACGCAGCGAGCGTGACGCAGAAAGTGCGGTTCATCACTTCGTCCCTCCGGAAACAGGCTTCACACCGAGCCGGTAGGTAAGGCCGACCACCAGTCGCAGTCCACCAAAGCTCTTCACCGCGTCGGGCGGTGCAACGAACGGCGTGGTGAAGACAGGGTCTTCCTTGGCGGGATCACTGGGACGCAGCTTGTCGCGATCAAAGCCGACGAACTGCGTGAACCCGAGCGTGGCGGTGGCGCCGAGTCGCCGCGTGAGATCGGCCGCGGCAGTGCCGGAAATGCCGAACGTCGGCGCGACGAACGAGCCGGCACCTTCGCCGCCCGCGGGCGAAGGCATCATGGCGTACACGCCGGCACTGATCCCGCCACCGGCACGATACTTCTTCGAGTCACCGACGATCGTCAGCGCATCGGCGGTCAACCGCGCCGCGAACATCGTCGCGTTGCCGTCCACTGAGACGAACTGCGTGGTGTCACCCACCAGACGCTTCTCGTACGGGAAATATTCACCGTCGATGGTCGTGCGCCCGAAGTCGACGGCGCCACCGAGCATCAGCCATACCGGCTTGTACTGCCGGCGCAGCCCCACCGACCCGATCAGCATCGACGACTTGGTCGCGTTGGCCGGGTCCAGTGCCACGGTCCCGGCGCCGACGATGATCTCGGTGCGTCGCGCGGGTACGCCCACCGCGGCACGCCGACCGGCTGGCACCGGATCCGGGCGACGGACCTGGGCGCTCAGGGCCAGCGGCAGTGCGCCGGCGACACACGCCAGCAGCGCGGTGTGGCGCAGCGAAGCACTGCGAATCAGGAGGGGCATGCGATGGCAGTCCGGCGGCAGGGCGGCAGGTCACGGTTCCACGCCGTCCCCGGGAGGACGGCTCTGGGCTGGGGACGAAGGAGGATAATCCGCGTCACCAGTGGATGAAGCCCGGCGCGCCGACGATCAGCGGAAACGAATACCGTTCGGCGCGACGTAGCCCTTACCCGGTACGACCTTGGCCGGCGTGGGCGCCGGTGGACGCGGAGCGCGCGGCGCCGACGTGCGCGCCTCGGTGGCGACAGGCTTGGCAGCGGTCTTCATCGTCAGCGCGATGCGATTCCGGGCCAGGTCCACGCCCTGCACAGTCACGGTCACCTTCTGGCCCACCTGCACCACGTCGTTCGGATCCTTCACGAATCGGTCACTGAGCTGACTCACGTGCACCAGGCCGTCCTGATGCACACCGATGTCCACGAAGGCACCGAAGGCCACGATGTTGGTGACCACGCCCTCCAGCACCATGCCGGCCGAGAGGTGCTTCGGCTCGGTGACGTCATCGCGGAAGGCGGGTGGCACGAAGCTCTCGCGTGGGTCACGCCCCGGCTTGCGCAGCTCGGCCACGATGTCCTGCAGCGTCGGCATGCCAACGTCGGCGGAGACGTACGGCGCCAGGTCGAGCGACGACAACAGCGTTTCGTTGCCGATCAGCTCCTGCAGCGACACCCCGCGATCCTTCGCGATGCGCGCCACCAGCGCATAGCGTTCCGGGTGCACCGCACTGCCATCCAGCGGATGCGTGCCGCCTCGCACGCGCAGGAATCCGCCCGCCTGCTCGAACGCCTTGGCACCGAGACGCGGGACCTCCTGCAGTTCCTTGCGCGCCGTGAAACCGCCCTTCGCATCGCGGGTGGCGACGATCGACTGCGCCAGCGCCGGACCGACACCGGATACATACGCGAGCAGTTGTGCCGAGGCGGTGTTCACCTCCACACCCACGCGGTTCACGCAGCTCTCCACGATGTCGTCGAGACGCTGGCGCAGCTTGGGCTGGTTCACGTCGTGCTGGTACTGGCCCACGCCGATCGACTTCGGATCGATCTTCACCAGCTCGGCCAGCGGGTCCTGCAGGCGTCGCGCGATCGACACCGCACCGCGGATCGACACGTCGAGCTCCGGGAATTCCTCGCGTGCGACGTCGCTGGCGGAATACACCGACGCGCCGGCCTCGCTGACCACCACCACCGTCGGTGCCGGCGGCTCCAGTTCGCGCAGCGTGGCGCGCACCAGGTTCTCCGTCTCACGTGACGCGGTGCCGTTGCCGATCGCGATCAACTCCGGCTTGAAGCGTGAGACGATCGCACGGATCGTGGCGGCGAACCGGTCTTCCTGATGCAGGTAGAGCGTATCGGTGTGCTGCAGCGCACCGGTGCGGCTGACCAGCGCGATCTTGACGCCGGTGCGGAATCCAGGGTCGAGCCCCAGCACGCTCTTCTCACCCGCCGGAGCGGACAGCAGCAGCTGTTCCAGGTTGCGCCCGAA
>JANMON010000261.1:0-7346 GCA_031369265.1 Gemmatimonadaceae bacterium
CGGCACGCTGGCCAGCACCGGGGTCAGCATGTCGATGGTCTCGGGGATACGGAACTCGTAGTTCAGCAATCCTTCCAGCGACTCTTCCTCACGCGTGGTGATCGCCACCACAGTGCCCTTGCGCGCCTTCACTTCCTGCACGTTGCTCACGACCTTGTCGAACACGGCGTCGTGCGGCGCGATGAACACCACCGGCATCATCTCGTCGATCAGCGCAATCGGACCGTGCTTCATCTCGGCCGCCGGATAGCCCTCGGCGTGGATGTAGCTGATCTCCTTCAGCTTGAGCGCCCCTTCCAGTGCGCTCGGGAAGTTGTAGCCGCGGCCGAGATACAGGAAATTCTGCGCCCGCTTGAACTCCTCGGCCACTGCCTCCACGTCGGCGGCGCGCTCGAGGATCTGCGTGATCTGCGCCGGCAGTGCCGACAGCGCCGCGATCACCTGGCGGCCCTGCAGGATGCTCATGGTGCGCAGGCGACCGATCTTCAGCGCCAGCAGTGTCAGCGCAATCACCTGTGAGGTGAACGCCTTGGTGCTGGCCACCCCGATCTCCGGACCGGCGTGCAGGTAGATGCCGCCATCCGCTTCGCGCGCAATGGTGGAGCCCACCACGTTCACCAGGCCCAGCGTGCGTGCACCGCGCGACTTGGCTTCACGCAACGCGGCCAGGGTATCGGCCGTCTCGCCCGACTGCGAGATCACGATGCACAGTGTGCGCTCGGTGACGATCGGGTTCTTGTAGCGGAACTCCGAGGCGTACTCCACTTCCACCGGTATGCGCGCGAACTCCTCCAGCAACTGCTCACCGATCAGCGCCGAGTGCCATGACGTGCCGCAGGCCGTGATGATGATGTTGTCGATCTTGAGCAGCTGCTCGTCGGTGAGGTTCAGGCCGCCCAGCTTGGCCGTTCCCTCTTCCTGCAGCATGCGGCCACGCATCGTGTTCTCGACCGTGATCGGCTGCTCGAAGATCTCCTTCAGCATGAAGTGCGCGTAGCCGCCACGCTCGATCTGGTCCAGGTCCCAGTCGATCTTGCTGATCACCTTGGTCACCGCACTCTGCGAGTGGTCGATCACGCGAAAGCCGCTGCGCGTGAGCACCGCCACGTCGCCGTCCTCGAGATACACCACGTCACGGGTATGGGCGAGGATGGCCGACACGTCGCTGGCCACGAACCACTCGTCCTTGCCGACGCCGATCAGCAGCGGGCTGCCCTTGCGGGCGGCCACGATCTTGTCCTTGTCGCGGCTGGAGATCACCGCAATGCCGTAGGTGCCTTCGACACGCTTCAGTGCCTGCACCACTGCATCCTCAAGGCTGCCGTCGAACAGCTCCTCGATCAGGTGCGACAGGACTTCGGTGTCGGTGTCCGACGCGAACACGTGGCCACGGGCTTCCAGCGAGCGCTTCAGCGACGACGAATTCTCGATGATGCCGTTGTGCACCACGGCGATCGTCTTCGCCTCATCCATGTGCGGATGCGCGTTCTTCTCGGTCGGCGGACCGTGCGTGGCCCAGCGCGTGTGTGCGATGCCGACCGACCCGTGGGTCGGATCGTCGGCGATGGCCTGCTCGAGCTTCGCGATCTTGCCGGCCGCGCGACGCATCTCGACACCCGCGCCGTTCATCGTCGCGACGCCTGCCGAGTCATAGCCACGGTACTCGAGGCGACGCAGGCCCTCCAGCAGCAGCGGCGTCGATTCCCGGTTGCCGACATATCCAACGATTCCGCACATAGTTCAATCCTTCCCTGATGACATTGGGTCCAGCGCTCAGCGCGCAGAGGCGCGCACGAGTTCGTCCAGTGGTTCCCGCGACTGCGACACCAACGCCTCCGCCTCGGCCCGCGTGGGCGCCTCGGCGATGACACGCACGATCGGTTCCGTGCCCGACGGGCGCACGTGCACCCAGCGGTCCGGCCAAGACAGCCGCAGACCATCCTGTGTATCGACCGCTGCGTCCGGAAACGCACTGCGCAGCGCCGCGTACACCTCACCCAACGGCGCGTCTGGCCGGTCCAGCTTGTCCTTCACAATCTCGTACTGGGGCGAAGCCGCCTTCAACTGCGAGGGCGTCATCGCCGTTTCACATAGCAATTGCAGCACCAGCGCTGCGCCGGCCGGGGCGTCACGCCCCAGATGGAGGTCGGGGAGGATCACCCCGCCGTTCCCCTCGCCGCCAATCGCCGCCCGCTCCGACTGCATGGCCGAGGCCACGTTGGCTTCACCGACGGGGGCGCGAACGCACCGCTGACCGGCCGCCAGCGCTGCGTCTTCCACCACCCGGCTGGTGGAGAGGTTGGTCACCACCACGCCCGGCGACTTTCGCAATACCAGGGCCGCGGCGAACGCGAGCGTGTAATCCTCGCCGACCGGATTGCCGAGCTCGTCCACGATGGCGAGACGGTCCACGTCCGGGTCCACGGCGAGACCGATGTCGGCGCCGCTTCTGCGAACGAGGTCGCTCAGGTCGCCAAGGTTCTCGGCGATCGGTTCAGGGGCGTGCGGAAAGCGACCGTTGGGTTCGGTATGGATCGCCGTAACCTCGCAGCCGAGCTCATCCAGCAATGCCAGCATGATCTTGGCACCGGCACCATTCACACAGTCCAGCGCCACCTTCAGCTTCCGCGTCCGCAGCGTGGCGACATCCACGTACTTCAGGCCGAGAATCAGTGCCAGGTGCCGTTGCACCGCGTCGGGATCGGAGATGGTCGATCCGAGCTTGTCCCAGGTGACGCGCGCGAAACCCTTCTCGGTTGCCGCCCGGAAGCTGAGGCTGTCGGCCTGATCGAGGAACAGCCCCGACGAACCGATGAACTTGAGCGCGTTCCACTCCACCGGATTGTGGCTGGCCGTGATCGCGAGTCCACCGGCCGCGTGGTGATGCTCCACCGCCAGCTGCACCGTCGGTGTCGGCACCACGCCGAGGTCGATGACCTGACAGCCCACCGACTCCAGCGCGGATAGCACCACGCGATGGAAGAGCGGGCCGGAGACCCGGCTGTCGCGGCCCACGACCACCGGCCGACCGGGCTTCAGGCCGGTCGCCCAGGCGCCGAAGCCAGCCGCATAGGTGGCCACGACTTCCGGGGTGAGCCCTGCGCCGACGCGTCCCCGGATACCGGAGACGGAAACCATCAGACCTTCGAACGATGACATTGCGATGGTGGGTGGGTGAATCCGGCTGCCCGAGGCCGTGGCCTCACATCACGCAACCGGTCGCTTGCCGCTGTCCAGACTCTCGCCGACCCAGCCCGGTCACAAGCATCGCACGTACGCTGGCGCCCTCGGCTGGGAGGGGGCACGGTCCCGGACTTACGTTGCGCACCTGCTGGGTGCGGTGCAGACCTGAAATTTCACCCGGAGCCGGTGCATGAGCAATCCATTGAGTGTCCTGCCGTACGCCATGGCGGCACACGGCGGCACACTCGACGACATGCCCGCGTCGCAGTTGGTCGCCGCCGGGCTGACGCTACTGCAGCGCTGCGGCCCCCTGCCGCGCGCACTGTACGGACGGCGGGCGGCGCTGTTGTTACCAACCGGTCCCCAATTCCTGGTCGGGCTGGCGGCTTGTGATGGCCGCGCTGCGGTGCTGCTCAACCCGCTCGCCTCCCCCAGCGAACTGCGGCACCAGCTTGACGACGCGAACGTCGGGGCCGTGTTCACCATCGCCACGCTGGCCCCCAAGCTGCCGGCCGGCATACTGCAGGTCCTGCTCGATGACGCACCGCAACACGCCACGCTCCTGCACGATGGCACCACCACGCCCATCGACCTCGGCTCGCACGTTGGCCTGGAACTGGAAGGTGATGCCGACGTGGAAGGTCTGGACGAGGAAGCCGCCATCGTCTACACCTCGGCCATGAACGGACAGGCGCTGGGTGCAATCCTGACGCACCGCAGCCTGCTGGCCAACGGATACGCGACGGTCGAGGCGGCGCAGGTGACGGCCGCGGATCACGTGCTGGCCCTGCTGCCGTACAGCCACCTCTTCGGCATGACCGTCACACTCACCGCGCCGCTGCTGGCGGGTGCACGCGTCACCACCATGGGACGCTTCAACCCGCTGAAGGCCGTCGAGGCGCTGGTGGACGACGGCGTGACGATGGTGGTCGGCGTGCCGGCGGTGTTCATCGGCATGCTCACGGCCATCGAGCGACGCGGCGGCAGCATCCACGTGCCGAACCTGCGCGTCTGCATCTGTGGTGGCGCCGCCTTGCCCGTGTGGGTGCAGCGGAAATGGGAAACCGCCACCGGTTGCGCACTGCGACAGGGGTACGGTCTCACCGAAGCGTCGCCGGTCTGCCTCTTCAACCGCGCCGACACACCGAATCGCGTGGGCTCACTCGGCACGCCGTATCCCGGCGCCGAGGTCACGATTCGCAATCCGAACACCAGTGCCGAGGTGCCGCCTGGCGCCAGTGGCGAGATCTGCGTGCGCGGACCGTTGGTGGGCCCGGGCTACGTCTCGGGAAACGAGCGCGGCCTGCAACGCGTGGACGGCTGGTTGCACACCGGCGACCAGGGCAGCATGGACGCCGACGGTCACGTGGCGTTCGAAGGCTTGATCAAGCCGATGTTCACGCGCAACGGCTTCAACATCTACCCCGCCGAACTGACGCGCGTGATCGGCGCCATGCCGGGTGTGACGCGCGTGGAAGTGTCCGGCGTGCCCGAGCCGCAGAAGGAGAACGAGATCGAGCTCACCGTACACGGCGCGGTGGACGAGGATGCCGTGCGACGCTGGTGCGAGGCACGACTGGCCTCCTACAAGCAGCCCACACGCATCATCGTGGTGACCTGACGCCGACCATCGTCGCGTGCGTCAGTGCGGCGCGTCGGTCCGTGACAGCAACGTCACCTCGCCACCCTCGATCGCGTCGAGGAACGCGGTGACGCATTCGGGATCGAACTGCGAACCGGCACAGCGTCGCAGCTCCTTCAGCGCATCGGAGAGGATCTTGCCGCCGTCGTCGCGATAGCGGCGGCCGCTGGTCATCGCATCGAAGCTGTCGGCCACCGACACGATGCGTGCCTCGAGCGGGATGTCGAGTCCCATCAGTCCATCGGGCAGCCCTGCGCCGTCCATCCGTTCGTGGTGATGGCGCACGATGTTCAGCAACTCGGGCTGGTCCATCACCATCGCCGAGAGGATGCGCCACCCCACGATCGGGTGCGTCATGACGTGCGCATACTCTTCGGGTGTGAGGCGGGCCGGCTTGGTGAGGATCTCCTCGCGCACGCCGATCTTGCCGATGTCGTGCAGACGTCCGCCGAGGGTCACCGCCCGGATCACGCCCGCCGGCAGGTCGAGGCGACGTGCGATCGCGGTGGCGTACTGACTCACGCGCACGCTGTGGCCATGCGTGTATGGATCCTTGGCTTCGAGCGCCTCGGCCAGGGCCTGCACACCACCGAGGAACTGCTGTTCGATGCGGCGGGCCTGCGCCTGCACCTTCTGCTCGAGCCGCGTCTGGTACTCGCGGTTCTCCAGCACCAGGCGGCGGCGTTCCAGCACGGAGGTGATTCGCGCACGCACCTCCTCGAGGTGGAACGGCTTGGTGAGGTAATCCAGCGCACCGACCGAAAGGCAGCTGACGGCCGTCTGCACGTCACCGTTGCCGCTGATCATCATCACGGCGGCGTCGGGCCAGCGCGAGCGCAGTTCCCGCAGCAGCGAGAAGCCGTCCATCTTCGGCATCTCGATGTCGGTGAGGATCAGCGTGGATGGATGGGCTTCCATCTGGGCGATGGCCTCGTAGCCGTTGCTGGCCTCGTCCACCACGAAGCCATCGGCGCGCATCACGCGCACCAGGATCTGGCGCAGGCGTGGCTCATCGTCCACCACCAGGCAGCGTGGTGCGACGGTGCTGGCGAAGGGGTCGAGCCCGGCGTTGGGCGCGAAATCCTGTGTCAGGGTGGCGATCACGCGGCGTCTCCCGGTCCATCGTGCGAGGGCCACGACCCGCCGTTACGATTCCCGACACCACTTTTCCCATTCCGATGACCCGCATCTTCGAAACCGACCTGCGCGATGGTCCGTCCACGCGCGCGATCCATGCCGGACAGCGACCGGACGCGGTCAGTGGCGCCATCATGACGCCGCTGTACCTCACCAGCACCTACGTCCACGAAGAGTTCGGCGTGCACCGCGGGTACGAGTACGCCCGGGGCAAGAATCCGACGCGCGAGGCGCTGGAGCGGAACGTCGCCGCGCTCGAAGGCGCCACCCACGGCTTCGCCTTCGGCAGCGGCATGGGCTGCCTGACCAGCATCATGATGCTGTTCCGGTCGGGTGACCACATCATCGTCGGCGAAAACGTGTACGGCGGCACGTACCGGCTGTTCGACAAGCTGCTGCGACAGTTCGGCCTCACGTTCACGTATGTCGACACGCGCGATCCGCAGCAGATCGCCGACGCGGTCACGCCGCAGACTCGCGCGCTGATGCTGGAAACGCCGACCAACCCGCTGATGCGCCTCACCGACCTGGCGGCGGCGGCGGAGATCGCGAAGCGTGCCGGTGCGTTGACCATCGTGGACAACACCTTCGCCACGCCGATCTTCCAGCGCCCGCTCGAGACCGGCGCCGACATCGTCTGGCACAGCAGCACCAAGTACCTCAACGGGCACAGCGACATGATCGGCGGCATCGCGGTCACGTCCAACGAGGAACTGGCGACGCGCCTGCAGTTCATCCTCAACGCGGCCGGCGCCGTACCCGGCCCGTTCGACGCCTGGCTCTGCCTGCGCGGTACCAAGACGCTCGCCATCCGCATGAAGGCCCACGACAGCAATGGGCGCCGCATCGGGGCCTGGCTGGCGGAGCGCCTCGATCACGAGCGGGTGCTCTACGCGGGCCTGGCTTCGCATCCGCAGCACGCCCTCGCGGCGCGCCAGATGTCCGGCTTCGGCGGCATGATCTCGATCGAGCTGGGCACCCGTGAGCGGGTCAAGACCATGCTGGATCGCGTGCGCCTGTTCAGCCTGGCCGAGTCCCTGGGTGGGGTCGAGAGTCTGATCAGTCATCCGGCCAGCATGACGCATGCGTCGGTCGAGCCGGATCGGCGGGCACAGTTGGGAATCACGGAAGGGCTGGTTCGCCTATCGGTCGGCGTCGAGGACGCCGATGATCTGCTGGGTGACCTGGAGCAGGCGCTCCACGGGCTGTGAGCCGCTGACGGCGCGGCTGACACTGGACGGCGCCATCCCGCGTAGGGTGGGGAACCCACGGAGAGGGGTGGCGCCGGACCGATCCTTGCCCGACTGAGTGTCGGAGCCAACGCCGCCCGTCTTCACTCTGTTTGCGGTTACATCCGGCCAATTATTGGCTCTTCCCGAGCGAT
>JANMON010000293.1:0-11259 GCA_031369265.1 Gemmatimonadaceae bacterium
CTCACCTTGTACGGCCCATCGCGGAATCGCGTCGGGTCAGGGAGGGCAAGATCGGCGCTGTCGAGCAGGTCATCCACACTCGCCAGTGTGGAGTCGCGCTCCCCGCGGGCGGGCAGCGAATCCGACGGACGCAGCCCTTCCGGCGCCCGATACACTGAGCGTGACGGGAATCGCGGCGGCGCCATCGCGATCGTCGGCAGTACCGCGCCCGGCTGCGTCGCGCCAGTGATGGGCGTCGGCGACTTGGGCGCACCCGGCGCACCGGGCGCGGCGACGTCGGTGGGCCGCGTGGCGGGCTGCCCCGGTGTTACGGCAACCGACGGTGCGGAGGGCGTGATCGTGATGCCGTTGGTGGTGGTCGCGATCAGACCGGCCGGTGCCTTCACCGGCGCACGATACGGCTCCTTCTTCAGCGCGCGCGGGTTGTCCACCGTCCACACGGTGTATTCACCCTTTTTCTCGAAGTGCACGAACGCCATGCGATCGGCGGTGCGGGCCCAGGTCAGCGCAGGACTGAACTCGGTGATGCCCGACACACCGCCGGCGACGTTGGTCAGCTGGTAGTGCTCGCGGTTGCCGAGGTCGTACAGGAAGACGTTCGGCACACCGTTGCGATCGGTGATGTAGGCGATGCTCTTGCTGTCGGGCGCCCACTGCGGGTTGATGTTCAGGCCCGGCTGGTTGGGCAGCACCGTGATGGTGCCGGTGGCCAGGTCGTACAGGCTGATCTTCCAGCGGCTGAAGCGCAGCAGCTCGAAGTCCGTCTCGGCACCGCGGTCGCTGGCGAACGCGATCGTCTTGCCGTCGGGCGACACGTTCGGCATGAAGTCGCCGTGCATGTCGTTGGTCAGCATCTTGAAACCGGTGCCATCCACCGCCACGATCGCGAGATCGGTCACGCCACCCTTGTTGGCGCTGAACACGATGTGACGCCCGTCGGGCGTGAACACGGGACTGAGCACGCCATCCACCGGCACGTCGATGCGTCGCGTGTTGCCGCCGCGCGTGCGCGTGATGTAGAGCACGTCCTTGCCATTGCGCTGGCCGACGTACGCCACGTCACGCCCATCCGGCGAGAAGGCGCTCTGGCTGTACAGCAGGCGCAACTCCTCGGCATTCGGATTGGTGGTGCTCTTCACCAGGCGACGCACGCGCTTGCCGGTGCGCGCATTGGCCAGCCAGAGGTCGATGAAGACCTCACCACGCAGGAAGTTGCCGTTGGACAGGAAGACGATCTGCGAGCCGTCGTCGGACAGCGTAGGGGCGAGGAAGATGTCGCCGCCACTCTTCTTCTGGCTCAACACATTCTCGGCGAACCGACGCGGACGGTCGAGGTTCACGACCGTGGGCAGGAACTGCTTCTGCATCGCGTCCTTCCAGTCGTCGCTCAGCTCGTCCAGCGACAGTCCCAGCTCGCGACGGAACGCCCGCTCGATGCCCACGTTCGGCACCGCCTCGAGGATCTGGCCGATCACCTGGTCGCCCCAGCGCTCTCCGATGTAGCGCATCAGCGACTCGCCAAACCGATACGGGAAGAAGCGGTCCGGGTAGACCGTCATCTGCTCGATGGTCGGGATGTCGCCGTTCAGCGCGGCGTCTCGCAGCCACATGTCGGTGAACTTGTGGTCCGAGCCCAGCGACAGGTACTCGGCCATGCCCTCCATGAACCAGAGCGGTGGGTTCACCGCCTGCAACGCCTGCAGGTTGGCACCGGCGCGGCCGCGCGAGAACACGTCGTACTGGAACTGGTGGACCATCTCGTGCGCCAGCACGTGCTCGAAGGTGCGGAAGTCACCCGTCAGCGGCAGCACGTTGCGCTGGCGCTGCGCATCGGTGGCACCGCCGGTGCCTTCACCGAGGTCGCCGAAGATGTTGTTCTGGGCGAAGTCGGTGCGGCTGGCGAAGATCACGATCGGCTTGCGCTCGCGGAACTCGTGCCCCAGCACACGCGAGAGCCGCGCGTACGACCGTTCGGCCATCCGCGCGGCATCCTCCACCGCCGCCTTCTCTTCCTTGTAGTAGTGCACGCGGAAGTGCTCCGTCTCGAGCACGCGCCACTGGAACTTGTTGTACTGGACCTGATTCTTGCCGAAGTAGCCCTGCGCGCCGAGTGACGACGTGAGGGCCAGGGTGGTGGTGATCGCCACCACCAGGGTTCGCCGCATCCGCATTTGCAGTCCTCCCGGACCATTTGCGACCAGGGGCCTCAGGCCCGCATCACTCAAACGCCACGCGCTCCGCATCACTCCACAACCGCTCGAGCTGGTAGAAGTTCCGCAGCGTCGGATGGAAGACATGGATCACGACGTCGGTGTAATCGAGCAGCGCCCATCGACCCTGTTCGACACCCTCGGCGTGCGTCACCCGCTCCCCTTCGTCCCGCAGCTGCCGCACCACGTGGTCCGCCATGCTCCGTACGTGCGTATCCGAGGTACCGGATGCAATCACGAAGAAATCCGTCATGTCCGTCAGGCCGGCCAGCGACAACACCTGGATGTCCGAGCCCTTGAACTCACTCATCAACTGTGCCGCGCGCTTCGCCAGGGCTTCCGAGGCGGCCTTCGTGGCACGGGTCGTACTCTTCAATGCGGTCATCGATATATGGAACGGCGAACCGGGTTCGCCTCATGGCACAGGGGCCCGCCAGTGGTGATTGACGGGAGCGACCACCCGTAGGTTAACCCGTCGCGCCCTGAACCACACACTCGTCCGTCCTGCTGCGCCACTGGCAGGAACTCCCGTTCGCGGTCACCGGTCACATCGATCCTGCAATGTCGGACACGCAGAACGGGGCGCCCCCCCATGAGGGAGACGCCCCGCTGCCACTGCCCATTCCCCGGCCATCGCCCGCCGCGAGGCGCGCGATGGCTGGTCGTCGGTCAGCCCTTGATCACCCAGACCTTCACTTCCGGCTTCACGTCCGCGTGCAGCTTGATCGCGACCTTGTAGACACCCAGGGCCTTGATCGGCTCCTGCAGGTCGATCTGCCGCTTCTCCACGTGCAGCCCCTGCGCCTTCAGCTGCTCGGCGATGTCGCCCGAGGTCACTGAGCCGAAGAGCTTGCCTTCTTCGCCCACCCGGGCGGCGAAGGTGATGGAGAGGTCGGCGTACTTCTTCGCCTCTTCCTCAGCCGCTGCCACGCGCGCCTGCTCGGCGGCGACCAGCTTGGCCTTCTCCATCGAAATCCGCTTCTTGTTCCCATCGGTGGCCGGCAGGGCCATGCCACGGGGCAACAGGAAGTTGCGGGCAAACCCGGTGGAGACCTTTACCAGGTCACCGGCATGTCCGAGGCTGTCCACCGCTTGCCGAAGAATCACTTCCATCGTTCCACCCTCCTCAGATCAGGAAACCGCTGGCCGGGTCCGGCGTCGCCAGTCGGCCCAAGTATCACCCAGTCCCACTAAACCGAGCGCGATCGCCGCGCCATCGCGCAGCAGCAGCAACAGCGCCACTCCAACCAACACCCCGAGCCACGACCGGCCCGGGCGAAGAAACCACGTCAGCACCCCAGCACCGCGCAGGGCATACAACGCTCCGAAGAACACCAGCAGGTTCACGCCCAGCGGTCGCAGCACCTCGAGCGCCGGCAGGAGCGCGAGCACTAACCCCACGATCACCGACCAGATCCAGTGATCGTTGAACCGGAAGTCGCGCAGCCGGCCCAGCGGTTCGCCCAGCCGCGCACGGCCGAGGCGGTGGTACAACGCCCACGCCAACGCCATCGCCACCAGCGTCTGCAGTGCCAGCATCGAGGGCAACACGCCGCGAGCCAACTGCGGCAACCCCGACACCTGCGCCTCGAACATGTCCAGCATCGCCGTCGAGGCACTGTCGGCGGGTGACGTCCCCGGTCGCGCCATGCGCGACCGCGCCACCTGCCAGTTGGTGAGGTCCGCGTTGCCGCGCACCTCGAGCACCGAATCCACCGTGCGGGCCAGCGCCGACGTGCCGGCGGGTGTCGCCACCACCAGCAGCACGGCCAGCAGCAGGGCGCCCAGCGTGGCCACCACACCCTTGCCCAGGAACCACTTCGACCGCGACGCCACCAGCGACAGGCCGAAACAGGCGGCCGCGACCACCGACCATCCCGCCGTCAGGACTGCGCTGGTCACGCCGGTGCGGGCGATCGACCAGATCGACCATGCCGTCATCACCAGCGAGACCACCGCCAGCGTCGCACTCCCACCTCGCCACCACCCCACCAGGGCGCAGATGGCCACCATCGGCAGCAGCAGCGTCAATCCCTCGTGCACCGGCAGCAGCGTCTGTGCGATGGGCAGGTCGGCCGACAGCAGGAAGGCGAACAGCGCCAACCCGATCCACCACCAGCCCCGTCGCGGCGCCGGCGCGGCCGGATCCGTCATCGAGCGGTCAGGCCTTGCTCGAGCGGGTGTACGGCAGCAACGCCAGGTAGCGCGCCTTCTTGATCGCCGACGCCAGCTGACGCTGGTGACGCGCATCCACACCACTCAGCCGGCTCGGCAGGATCTTGCCGTTCTCGGTGATGAAGCGGCTCAGGAAACGCTCGTCCTTGTAGTCCACGAAACGGATACCAGCCTCGTTCACCGGGCTGGGCTTCTTGTTGCGGCGGGCCATGGGTTAATCCTCGTCGTCGTCGTCGTCGCCCGCTTCTTCGGCGCGGCGCTTGGCTTCCAGCTGCTCTTCGGTGAGCGGCGGGGCTCCCAGCTCGTGCTCATGCAGCGAGATGAGGTAACGGAGCACACCGTCGTCGAGCTTCAGCGACCGCTCGAACTCGGGCAGCTTGGTCGTGTCGGTGCTGAAACGCGCGACGACGTAATAGCCGGTCTCGCGCTTCTTGATCTGGTAGGCCAGCTGCCGGCGGCCCCAGTTGTCGATCGTGGCCTCTTCGGCCAGCGACAGCAGGCCATGATGCTTGGCCAGCTTTTCGGCGATCACCCCATCTTCGAGCGCACTGTCGAAGATGTAGACGGCCTCGTACGGACGCATGATTGCGGTCACGAGCGGCAATCCTCCCTGTGGTCAGAACCGCCCCCCGCGGGTTGCCGACGCAGGAGGAGGGGAATGAAGGGCGCCCCGACCAGGGGCGCCCGTTGTCCCGCGCAGACGACGCCTGGCGCGGACTAGCCACGCAAGCTAGCCGGACGGCGCTCGCGACGGAACTCCCTCAGGCGATCGTCAGCGCCACCTTGCCGATCGTTCCATTCCCTTCCACCAGCGCATGTGCCTCGGCGATCTGCTCGAGCGGGAAGGTGGCGTCGATGCGTGGCACCAGCCGACCGTCGGCCAGCAACGGGAGCACGTCCCTCGCATAGGCCTCCGTGACGGCGATCCGTTCCGCCAGCGCACGACTCCGGAGCACGGTGCCCTGAATCGTGAGCCGCTTGCCGAGGATCGCGCGCAGGTCGACGGTCGCCTTGGCGCCGGCCAGCGCCCCGATCAGCATGAGCCGCCCCCGCGGTGCCATCGCGCCGAGGCTGCCCGCGGTGTAATCGCCACCCACCAGGTCCACCACCACGTCCACACCCGTGCCGCCGGTCCATCCGGCCACGGCATCGGCGATCCACGCCCCCTCGCCTGGCTGGCAGCCCTCGCGCATGCCGGCCTCGCGGGCCGCGTCCAGTTTCGGGGCGCCCCGCGCCGTGCCGTAGGCCGTCGCGCCCCACGCCACCGCCAGTTGCACCGCCGCCAGCCCCACGCCGCTGCCCACTGCGTGCACCAGCACCCGCTCACCCGCGCGCAGCCCGGCCTGCACCACCATCGCGTCGTGCGCGGTGATGTACGCCTCGGGCGCCACGCCGGCGAGTTGCCACGACAGTCCGGCCGGCACACGCGCCACGGCGTTCGCGTGCGTCACCAGGAATTCGGCGTGGGCACCGCCGCCCACCAACCCGCAGACGCGGTCACCGATGGCCCAGCCGGTCACGTCGTCGCCCCATCCCACCACCTCGCCCGCGAACTCGAGCCCGGGAATGTCCGCCGGCACACCGGCCGGGGCGGGATACCGGCCGATGCGCTGCAACAGGTCGGCGCGGTTGATCGCCGATGTGTGCACCCGCACCAGCAGCTCATCGCGGCCGGGCAGGGGGAGTGGGCGCGACTGGATGGCCAGAACGTCCGGGGCGCCGGGCGCGGTGATCACCGCGGCGCGCATGGTGGTGGGGAGCGTCATGCCCGCAGTCTCGCACCCACCCCGCGCGCGCACCACCCCGACCGCAATGCTCAGCGCACCGCGTCGGGCACGGTCAGCCACGCGCCCTGCTTCAGGCGCATCGTGATCGCGTGCAGGCACTCGCGACGCTGCAACGGATTGCAGGACAGTGCCAGCGCGCTGGCGTCGTAGCCAGGTGCCAACCGGCCGATGCGTCGCGTCGGGAAGATGGCCGTCGGCGTGGTCACGGCCATCAGTCGAAGCTCCTGCAACGGTGAGAAGCCGAGCAGCCGCGCCGTGGTCGCGGGATCGTCGCGGATGATGCCGGCATCGCTGTAGGTGTCGCTGCCGGCGAGCAGTGTCACGCCGGCGCGCTGCAGTGCGCCGGCGTTGCGCACCGTCACGTCGCGCAGCCGACGCAGCGCCGCCGAATCGGTGCCCGCCTGTCGCGCACTGAGCACCAGCGTGGCGGTCATCAGCACGCGGCGTCGCCCAGCCAGCTCGATGGTGGAATCGGGCAGCAGCATCGTCTGCGCGACGCTGTCGGTGGCCATCGGTGCACCGTACCCCGGCACGTGCGCGAAGCCGTCCACACCGGCACGCAGCGCGATCTCCATGTCGTACGGCGTCTCGACGTGCGCCCAGACGCGTCGCCCCATCCCATGCGCCGCGTCCACCAGGGCGGGCAGCAACGCCGGGTTCATGCCGTAGAAGCCGTACTGGGTGGAGTCGGCGTGCCGCGCAGTCCAGCGTTCCGAGTCCAGCAGCATCACCTTCAACACCGGCACGGTGTCTCGCGCCAGCCGCGCGACGATCGCGGCCAGTTGCGGCAGGCTGTCGAGCCGATGGTACACGTCACCGTCACGTCGCAGGCTGCGCGCCGCCGCCACGCGTTCCGAGTCCACCTGCCAGAAACGCCGGTACAATCCGAGTGACTCGTAGAGCACCTGCGGATGACCACCACTCGAGGTCACCGCGCCGTCGGCGTACGCCACGTCCACACTCGCCGGCACGTTCACGCGCGCGGCGATCTCGCGGCGTCCGGCGCGCGAGTTCGTGAGTGGCTGAACGTAGAACACACCGAGCCGAAGGTACGTGTCACGGATCGCCTCGAAACCGAAGCCCGAGTCGGGACTGTGGGTGTGCGCGTCGGCATACGGCGGCACCATGAATCGTCCGCGGAGGTCCACCACGCTGTCAGGCGCCTGCGTCGGCCGCGAGACGAACTGTCCGTCGCGCATCCATCGCGAACCGCCCACGAACGTGGTGCCATCGAACCATCGGGCGCCGCGCAGCTCGACGACCGGCGACGTTGACCGCACCACCGCCTGTCCCGCAGCGACGATGGGACGCGTCATCCCTGCGAGAAGCACGAGGGCGACGCACATCCTGTGGCGAGGGCGAAGCGTGAGCAGCAGCATGTGACCTCGCCGGCGGTGAAAGCGGTGTGTCTTATCTTCTCACAGTTCGCAGCCAGTGGCTGGCCGGATGCAGCCTGATCGACACGGACGGCGCTGCAACACGTCTGCTCAGCGTAGCATCGTGCGCACCGAGTCGAGCGACCCGTCCGTCTCGACCGGACGGACCTGCAGCAACGCCGCCAGCAGCGAATACATATGCACGTTGGTGAACGGCTTGACCGTCAGGCCGCGCCGGAACGAGGGGCCGGCAGCGACGAACAGCGCTCCCATCGACGGCAGCGCGTTGTCGTACCCGTGCGCGCCGCCCACCTTGCCGGCCGGCACACGCGCCAGCGATGCACGGGTGCCAATCGACCACCCTTCGTCGGCGATCGCCACCAGTGGTGTCACGCGCGGACCGGTGTTGTAGTGCAGGCGCTCCGGCAGCTCACCCTTGCGATACACTTTCAGGTGTGGATGCGCGTTGCGCAGCGCCTCGTACACGTACTGCTCGTGGCCCGGTTTCGGGATGATCGTCGCGACCGGATCCCAGTCGCCGATCTCCAGACTGTCCATCGCCACGTAGTCGTCCAGCGCGATCGCACGCGAGGAACGGATCTCCGTCATCCCATGATCGGCGACCACCACCACGTTCACGCGACCGGTCGCGCCCTGCTGCTGGATCCCGTCCACGATGGCGCCGACTGCACTGTCCACGCGGGCGATCGCGGCGTCGGTCTGCGGAGCGTCAGGTCCGAAGTTGTGCCCGTCGGTGTCCACGTCGCTGAAGTACACGGCGATCAGGCGCGGTGCCGCGCTGTCGGGCATCGCCAACCACTCCAGCACGCGTCGCACCCGTGTATCGCGCGCCGTGCTGCCATCGAACGCATAGAACCAGTGCGGGCGGATGCCGCCGATCGCCGCTTCGGAGCCTGGCCAGAAGTACGCCGCAGTGCGCACCCCCTGACGTTCGGCGGTGACCCAGATCGGCTCACCGGCAAACCAGCGTGCATCCCGCACGGCCGGATTGTTGCCGGTCTGGAATCGGCCCAGTTGCGGGTCGAGCATCACGTTGGCGGCGATGCCGTGATGCTCCGGATAGAGGCCGGTGACCAGGGTGTAATGGTTGGGAAACGTCTTCGACGGGAACGACGGCAGCATGCGCTCGGCGCGAACACCACGCGCGGCCAGTTCCCGCAGGCGCACTGCCGGTGCGCGATCGAGGTAGTCCCAGCGGAATCCGTCCAGCGCGATCAGCACCACCTTGGGCGGCGCGGCCGGTGCGGGCGAACGCGGCGTGCTTCGCGTGCACGCGGCGAGCACCGCCAGCAGCACACCAAGATGTCGAACCCTCACCGACATCCTCGCCGCTGCACTGCATACACCTGTTTGTCGGTCTGCACGTCCATCATGTATCGGCGCTCTGGTGACCCCGGCAGGTCGGGCTCGGAACCCCAAGATACTGTGCGCCGGACCCACGCGCGCCAGCGCGGTGTCAGGCCGATCGGCGGTGTGTGGCGCTCACAAGGCTGGTATCGCTGTCCGCCAGCATCACGCCGCCCATCGCCGAGCGTTTGGCCTGGTACATGGCGCGATCGGCGCGCGCGATCCACTGCGTCAGGTCTTCCGTCGGTTGCAACTGCGCGACACCCACCGAGGCGCCGAGCGCGAATTCCATCGACTGCGTGGGGGCAGGAAGCGCCTTGATCTGGTCCAGCAGGCGTTTCGCGAGTGTCTGCGCCACCAGCAGGTCGCAGTTGTTGAGGATCACTGCGAACTCGTCGCCGCCGTAGCGGCACACCACGTCCGACTGGCGCAGGAACACCAGCTTGAGGGCCTGCGCCACGGTGGTGATCGCGCAGTCACCGGCCACGTGCCCATACGAATCGTTGATGATCTTCAGCTTGTCGAGGTCGATCATCAGCAACGTCACCGGCGTCCGTCCGAGCGAAAAGAGCTGCGCGGCACGGGCGGCCATCAGGTCGAAGTGCTTGCGGTTCCCGACACCGGTCAGTGGATCGGTGGCACTCTCCTTCCTGGCCTCCTCGAGCTGCCGGCCGAGCGAGTCCAGTGAGGTCGCCAGCGAGCGATACTGGCGCTGCTGTTCATCCCGTCGCTCCCGCAGCGTGCGGTCGATCTCACTCACGGCCGAGAGCACTTCGTCACGAATGGTGCTCATCTGCGACCCGCTGACCACCGCCCGCTTCACCAGTGCCAGGTGCGCGCCGGTACGGGTCTCGGCGTTGTCGTCGATGCGCACCGCTTCATGCACCGCCGAGACGCAACTCCAGAGTGCCGTGCGCAGCTCCGACACCAAGGCATCCACAGAGTGCGCCTCGTCGCGACGCAGTTCGGTCACGGAGCGCACCAGGCCGCCCCAGTCGCGGTCCGGGATGCCGACGGCCGATCCGTCATCGAGCCCGCCGACCGGCAGGCCGAGGGTGGCGTGTCGCTGCCATCCGGTCAGCTCCCGCGCCGTGACCTCGGCCGGTCGGTGCGGCAGGTCCACCGGATGATGCGCCAGCGCGGCAAGCACTCCGCCGAGGGCATCCAGCAAGTGAGCGACGTCGTCCTCGGTCGTGGCGGAGCGCAAGTCTCCCGGCTGTGCCGGCACGCCGACGCGCGCCGCCTCGACGGAAGGTGGCGTGTGGCGAAGGTCCTGCTCCTTCTTACGGAAGAACATGAGGCGGTCCGGGGAACATGAGTACTCTCAAAGCATCGGCGGCTCACCGGAAAGCTTGAGGAATCCTCATGCGTGGAGTCAGCCATGAAATGTCAGGGCGGTGGATGCGGTACGGGCGCACTCCGCCAGAACTGCTGCGCCGACGAGGATCGCCCCTTCGGAGACATCGAACCGGGGCGAGTGCGCGGCGATGGCCGCCTCGCCCGGCGCCCGGGCGCCGAAGCGGAGGAAACAGCCGGGCATGCGCTCGAGGTAGAACGCGAAATCCTCGCCCCCCATGTTGGTGATGCCGAACGGCACCACCGCCGCGTCGCCGAGCACCGCGATGGCCGCCTCGCGCGACCAGCGCGCCTCGCGGGCCGGGTTCACGATCGGTGGCGTGCCGTGCGCCACGGTCACGCTGGCGGTCACACCATGCGCCACCGCAACCGCAGTGGCGATGCGCGTGACCTCATCCACCAGACACGCGCGCGTGGCAGCGTCCATCGCGCGCAGCGTGCCGGTCAGCACGGCCGTCTCCGGGATCACATTCGAGGCCACCCCCGCATGCACGCTGCCCACGGTGCAGACCGCAGGCTGTGACGGGTCGATCCGGCGCGACACCACCGTCTGCAGCGCGGTGATCACCGCCGCCGCGGCGACGATCGGATCCGCCGATTCGTGCGGCCGCGCGCCATGTGCACCGCGACCCTGCAGGTCGATCGTGAAGCTGTCGGCCGACGCCGCCAAGGGGCCCGCTTCGGCGATGACCTCGCCCACCACGAATCGCCGGTCCACATGCCCGCCGAAGATCGCCGCCACGCCATCCAGCGCACCGCTCCCGAGGATCGCGGTGGCGCCTTCACCGATTTCCTCGGCGGGCTGCAGGACGATCAGTACGTCGCCGGCGGCGGGAGCCTTCAGCAACTGCATCGCGGCGCCGATCGCCCAGGTCGCGTGCACATCGTGTCCGCAGGCATGCATCACGCCCGGCACCGACGATGCGAACGGCAATCCGGTGGCCTCGGCGATCGGCAGCGCATCGATGTCACCACGGATCGCCACCA
>JANMON010000333.1:0-12015 GCA_031369265.1 Gemmatimonadaceae bacterium
GCTGACGGCTGCCGCGTTCGGCACCGTGTTCCACCTCACGCCGACCGACACGACGCGTGCCGAGCTCGAGGCGATGCTGCACGCCACCGCGCCGGCTGTCGGCTGATCGGCTGCCGCTAGAAGCGTCATGAGTTTGTACACTGGGAGCGTCGGGGAAAGCGTGTGCGATCTCGCCTCACTGGAGCGGGCCCTCAGTGCCAGGCTGTTCCACCACATGATGTTGCAGTGGCTCGTTCTTCCCCTGCTGTTCCCCGCGGTCCCCGCGTGAACACTTTTTCAGGCTCCCACCGTCGCAGATGTTGGCCGCGGACGCACGAGCACTGACGCCGAAAAGACGGGATGCAGTATCGTTCAGCACACCTTTTCGGCCCCAGACGATGATGTCCGACGAACTCCCCACCCTCGACGTACGACCCACCGACCGCGAGCGCATTCCGCCCGGGCAATCGGAGACGCGCAAGTGGCCGGTGCTGCACTACGGCGGCGTGCCGAGCGTGGATCCTGCCACCTGGCGTTTCGAGTTCCGCGGGCTCTGCGATGCACCGGCGTCGTTCTCGCTGGACGAGATCCAGGCCATGCCGCGTCAGGTCACGCGGTGCGACATCCATTGCGTCACGCGCTGGAGCCGGCTGAACAACGACTTCGAGGGTGTCAGCGTGCAGCACCTGCTGCAGATGGCGCAGCCGCGGCCGGAGGCGACACACGTCATGGTGTTCGCCGAGCAGGGCTTCACCACCAACCTGCCGATCGAGGATCTGGATCGCGCCGAGAACGTGCTGGCGTGGAAACATGACGGGCTGCACCTGACACCCGATCATGGCTGGCCGATGCGGCTGGTGGTGCCGCACCTCTATTTCTGGAAGAGTGCCAAGTGGGTGCGCGGCTTCGAGTTCCTGAACGCCGATGCCCCCGGCTTCTGGGAGCAGAACGGCTATCACATGAACGGTGATCCGTGGAAGGAGCAGCGGCACAGCCGGCTCGACATCTCGCAGTGGATGGTGAACGCCTTTCGCAGCAAGTCGAAGGAGTGAGTCCGGCCGACGGGGCGGGTACGGCGCCGTCCGCGCATGCGGCGCTGAATCCCGAGCAGCGCGCGGCCGTGCTGCACGGCGACGGCCCGTTGCTGATCGTCGCAGGCGCCGGCACCGGCAAGACGCGCACGCTGGTGCATCGCGTGGCGTCGCTGATCGAGCGTGGTGTGCGCGCCGAACGTATCCTCCTGCTCACCTTCACGCGCCGCGCCGCGGAGGAGATGCTGACGCGTGTGGAGCGCCTCACCGGCCAGGCGGGACGACGCGTGTTGGGCGGCACCTTCCACGCCACCGCGCACGGCACGCTGCGCCAGTTCGGTCAGCAGGCGGGCATCGGCGAGGGGTTCACGATCCTCGACCAGGCCGACTCCGAAGACCTCATGCAGCTGGCACGCGCGGCCCTTGGTTTCGGTGCGCGCGAGCGTCGCTTCCCGAAGAAGGAGACGCTGCAGGCGCTGTACAGTCGCCACATCAACACCGACCGCACCGTGGAGGACCTGCTGCGCGACGGGTATCCCGCGTACGTGGACGACCTCGCCGACATTGGGCGCGTGTTCGCCGAGTACGTGGAGCGGAAGGTGGCGCGCAACCTGGTGGATTACGACGACCTGCTGCTGTTCTGGGCCGCGATGCTGGAGTCGGAGCCACTGGGCGCGCAGATCCGCTCGCGCTACGACCACGTGCTGGTGGACGAATACCAGGACACCAATGTGCTGCAGTCGCGCATCCTGCGCGGGCTTGCCGCGGGGCATGGCAATGTGACGGTGGTGGGTGACGACGCGCAGAGCATCTACGCGTTCCGCGGCGCCACGGTGCGCAACATCCTCGACTTCCCGCAGCAGTTTCCCGGCACCACCATCATCACGCTGGACCGCAACTACCGTAGCACCCAACCCATTCTCGACACCGCCAACGCGGTGCTGGCGCAGGCCACCGAAGGGTATCGCAAGCAGCTGCACAGCATCGACGACCGTCCCGGTGAACTGCCCTGGCTGGTCCCCACGCGCGACGAGCAGGCGCAGACGATGTTCACCTGCGACCGGTTGCTGCAGCTCTGCGAGACGGACGGATTGCGGCTGGATCAGGTCGCGGTATTGGTTCGCGCCGGATACATGAGCGCCGACCTCGAGATCGAGCTGGCCGCACGGCGTATCCCGTTCGAGAAGTGGGGCGGGATCAAGTTCCTCGAGGCCGCGCACGTGAAGGACATGCTCGCCTTCCTGCGCGTGGCCGAGAATCCGCGCGATGAGGTGAGCTGGTTCCGGCTGCTGCAACTCCTGCCCGGCATCGGCGAGATCTCGGCGCGCCGCGCGATCGCCTCACTCGAGCAGGCGTCGTGGCGCGTGGAAGGGCTGCAGGCGTGGCACCCACCGCCACGCGCCGTCAGCACACACCTCGCGCTCTGTACCCTGATGCAGCGCCTCTCGGCCAGCAGCGGGGCCGATCCCGGCAACGACATCGCGCTCATCCGCGGCGTGTACGACGACATTCTCCGCGCCCGGTTCGACGACGCCGAGGTGCGGCTGAGTGACCTGGTGCAGCTGGAGCACATCGCGAGCGGCTATCCCGATCGCGGTGCGTTCCTCAGCGCACTGGCACTCGAGCCGCCGTCAGCCACCTCCGACCTTGCGCAGGGCCGCGAGACCGTGGAGGACGATGCCTTGGTGATCAGCACCATCCACTCCGCCAAGGGCAAGGAGTGGGAAGCCGTCTTCGTGATCTGGGCGGCGGATGGCTGGATCCCGAGTGCGCGCGCGATTCGCGATGCAACGCAGATCGAGGAGGAGCGACGCCTGTTCTACGTCGCCCTCACGCGCGCCAAGCGGCACCTGCACGTGAGTTATCCGCTCTACTCGTATGCGTCGCGCTGGAGTGCCGAGTTCGCGCTCGACCAGAAGTCCCGCTTCCTCGACGCCGATGTCCTCGGCACCATGCAACGCGTCCAGATCGCGCCCCCGCCCGCTCCCGAAGCGCCGCCACAACCCGCGCCGCCCACGTCCACGCTCGACGTCCGCGCTGCACTGCGTTCTCGGTTCCTGCCTTAGGCCCTGGCGCAGCTATTGAACGGCTGATCGCAGAACTGAACGGCCGCAGGAGGGCGCGCGGCTTGGGCGTGAATGGTGAGCTTCGCTCGCAATCGCACCGGAAATTTTGATGGAACTGCTCTCGCAGTTGCTCTTCCCAAAGCATTGACGAAGCATCTATCGCGAGCGGAACTCGGCACCGCCGGCAGACCGTAGTGCACTTCTGCGGCCGTTCAGTTCTGCGGCGGTTGCAGTTCTGCGATCAGCCGGTGCAGTTCCGCATATCACCGCTCATCTCGAGGAATCAGCGGAACAGCGAATCCGCCACCGCATCGCCGAGCGAGCGCTTGACGGACGCGTACGGCGCCTTCGGCACGTCGCGCGCGAGATCGATCAATCGTGCGATCGTGGCGCGGAGGTCAAGCTGCTGCCCGGCATACACCCGCTCGAACAGGTCGAGATCCGTGAGGTAGATGCGGCGCGCCAGCACGGCGGCGGTGTTCAGGCGCACTTGCGCGACCGCGGCCGAATCCATCGTCACCAGGCGCGGCGCCAGGTCGGTGCGCAGGTGCGCACGCGCGCGACGGAAGACCGTGTCGCGGGCCACCAGTCGCGCCGCGCGATCACCGGGATGGGCCGCGAACGCCGAGTCCAGTGAACCGTAGAGCGACGACCAGAATGCGCCGAAGATCCGTTCGTCGTCCCAGCGCCGGACCACCTCGTCGGCCGCCACCGGCTGCCCGCGGGCCCGGAAGAAACGCTCGGCACCGCGCGAACCCACGAAGTTCGCCAGGCTCTCATTGAAGACGGCCTGCCCCGGTGCGTAGAACGTCGTGTGCACCAGCTCGTGGATGATCGTGTTCGCCAGCTCCAGCGAGTCCAGCGAGAGCGTCGTCGGCAACAGCGGGTCGTTGAACCACCCCAGCGTACTGAAGGCCGACGCCGGGCGCAGCACCGCATCGTAGCCATCGGCGTCCACCTGCCTCGCTTCACGTTTGCCCTGCGCGAAGTCGAAGAAGCCCTTGTACGGCACACGGCCCACCACCGGGAACCACCAGGTGCGGAACGCCAGCGAATCGCGGTAGGCGGCGCTCAGCACCAGCACCAGCGTGTCGCGATCGAGGCGCGAGAAGGTCGTGAACTCCTGCTGCGCGCGCAGCCCCAGCGAGTCGATCGCGAAACGGCGCGCGTCGAGCACCAGCTGGAGCTTGGCGCGCAGCGCCGGCTCGGTGGCTGGTGCGGCGATCAGCGCCGTGATGGGTTGCCGCCGCGCGAGGATCTTCCCTTCCTCGTACGCCGCGCGCGCGAGGTAGCGACCAATCGGCACCAGCGCGAGGAAAGCCACCCCCAGCACCACCAACGCCAGCAGCGATCGCCGTAACCACTGGAACACCCGCTGACGTGTCATGTGGTCATCCGGTGCACCACCAGCGCAGCGCCCAACATCCCGCGCCGGTGGCCCGTACCTGCCCGCACGCGGGACCGCGTCAGCCGAGCACTCAGTTCGGCAGCCGGACCACGGTCACCTGCGCATTCAGCGTGGACAGGAACGACGTGCCTGTCGGTGGCTTGAATGCGAGACCCGCGTTAGCGACGGTGGACGTGAACTGGAACAGGTCCAGCGATCCAGGCTTCATCTCCCGCGACACCGCAGGTGACGACGGCGTCAGCACGTTCTCCGCCGTCAGGTCCGCGACATCCAGCGGATACGGCTTCGGATATGCGGAGTTCTGCACCAGGTTCAGGCGCGCGTAGATCGCCCGCAGGTTGCGGCTGGTGAACTGGTAGCGGCTGGGGATCTGCCCCGAGGTCGCGGCCGGATGATCATCGAGCAGCGTGGCCGCCAGGAAGTCGGCATACAGCACCCGGAAGGTCTCATTGGCCACGGCCTCGACATTCGCCGTCCCCGTGGTCTTCGTCTGTACCAGATCCTTCAGTCGCGCCTCACCCTTCTGATCCACCAGCCAGCGCAGGAAGAGCCACGCCACGCCACGCTCCTCGATCGTGCCGAAGCCCGTCGGCGACGTCAGCGAGTAGTCGAGCCGCGACGAGAAGAAGTCGTACGCATTACCGAAGTTTGGCGGCAGGAAACTCTGTGCCGAGTCGGGGAATATCTGGGCCGGGCTCGTCCGACCCGCCGGTGGGCAGGGCGGCAGGTTCGGGCAGGGATACCGCGCCTCGTACAGCTTGCCGCCCAGTTCCTCGGCCAGGTGGCTCAGTCCTTCATTGAGCCAGATGTCCTCACTGCTGCCGGCGCGCGCCAGCACATGCTGGTTGTACGAGATCATGTGCTGCAACTCGTGGATGAACGTCGCCGGCGCGGCATTGCGCACCACCGACGCGGCCAGCGGATTGCAGCTTGCGCCACCGGCCGGCTCACCCGGCACTGACGAGTAAAAAATCTCGGCCTTGTTGCCGTTCGTGCTGCCCACGTTCAGGTCGGCGCCGTTGAAGAAGCCGGCCACGTACGAGCCGCACTGGCCCGAGTTGAGCGTCAGCCGGTTCACCACCGGCGTGAAGAGCACGAACGTCTTCGCGTTGTTGTCGATGTCCGACGTGTTGCCGAACGCACTGATGTCCACCGGGAACAGGTCGGTGTCGAACTGGCGGCCGAAATTCTGGTATTCGGTGTCGCTGAAGCCGCCCGTGGTGGGGGCGGTGGTGTCCACGTAGAGCAGGATGTTGGTACCCGTGTAGAGCAGGCGCGCCGTGACGGTGGTGTAGGTACTGGTGGTGAGCGACGACAGCACGCGGAAGTCGCGATTCTCGAGCGCCTGCGCCGACTGCACACTCAGGTTCACGGGCCCGCGGCTCCGCTGCGCCTGCAGGTTGGCGGCTGCCTGTGGTGCGTCAGCAGCCTCGCTGTTCCGCAGCCGCAGGTGGAACGCCTCCGCCGGAGTCAGCGCAGCCGGTTGCCGCGGCGCCCGATCGACACGGGCCGTGATCGCCGCCACGCCGCCGATCAGGAACGGGTAGTCCGGCACCGTCGCGCGCCCGGTGCCGGTTGCGAAATCATTCGTCGCCGCGAATTGTGGCATCACGGCGTAGCGACCCGCGTTTACGAACGTCACGCCAGCCGCCCCGGTCACCGTCTGCACATTGAAAGCGGACAGGCTGACGCGGGTCGCGGTGGTCGGCTCCGGCGGCTCGATTGGCGTGGGCTTGTCGCCAGAGCACCCAGCCAACGCGCTTGCCGCCAACAACACGACAAACCCACCCAGCCCACCGCGCGAGACGTACAAAGTGTTTGGCATCAAGAAGTTACGCTGAGTCTGGGGTCTGTGGTACATCCCGCCGGGCCTGCCGTGCACAGTTAGATTATCGGTCTTATGTCTTTCGTGCACCTGCATTGCCACTCGGAATACTCGCTGCTCGACGGCGCGAACCGGATCGATGACCTGATCCGGCGTGCCAAGGAGCTGGAGCAGCCCGCCCTTGCCATTACCGACCACGGTAACATGCATGCCGCGTGGGAGTTTCAGGAAAAGACACGCAAGGCCGGCCTGCGCCCCATCCTCGGCATGGAGGCGTACGTCGCTACCGGCGATAGACGACTGAAGGCTCGTCCGGGTCCCGGATTGCGCCCGTACTACCACCTCGTCCTGCTGGCCCGCGACCGCATCGGCTACCAGAACCTGGTGAAGCTCTCCTCCCTCGGCTTCACCGAAGGCTTCTACACCCGGCCGCGTATCGACCGGGAGCTACTTGCCAAGTACTCCGAAGGGCTGGTGGTGAGTTCCGCCTGCCTGGCGGGCGAGGTGGCCACCCACCTCGAACACAACCGCTGGGCCGAGGCCGAAGCCACCGCCGCCTGGTACGCGGAAGTCTTCAAGGATCGGTACTATCTCGAGGTACAGGCGCACGATTCCGGCGGCCAGGCACGCCTCAACGAGCAGATCTTCACCCTCGGTGCGAAGATGGGGCTCCCCGTCATCGCCACCAACGATGCGCACTTCCTGACGCACACCGATCACGATGCGCACGACGTGCTGCTCTGCATCGGCCTGGGCAAGGATCGCAACGACGCCAACCGCATGCACTACGACGGTGGACTGTACTTCAAGTCCGCCGACGAAATGCGCGCGCGGTTTCCCCATCGCCCCGACGTCTTGGAGAACACGCTCAAGATCGCGGACGAGACGGACGTCCAGTTCAAAAAGCAGTACTTCGTTCCGGCGTTCCCGCTTCCGGAAGGCGTCACCAGCGAGAACGAGTTACTGGTGCAGTTGGCCGAGGAAGGCGCCCGGGAGAGATACGGCGATCCGTACCCATCGGATGTACGCGACCGGCTGGCGTATGAACTGGACGTCATCACCCGCACCGGGTACGCCGGCTACTTCCTGATCACCGCCGACTTCATCAAGGCGGCGCGCGATCGGGGCATTCCCGTGGGTCCGGGGCGTGGTTCGGCGGCCGGATCGCTGGTGGCCTACGCACTCAAGATCACCAACGTCTGCCCGCTCAAGTTCGACCTGCTGTTCGAACGCTTCCTGAACCCGGAACGCGTGTCGATGCCCGACGTGGACGTGGACTTCTGCTTCGAGCGGCGCGGCGAGGTGATCGAGTACGTGCGGCAGAAGTACGGCAAGGAAAGCGTCGGCCAGATCGTGACGTTCGGGACGATGAAGAGCCGCGCCGCCGTCAAGGACGTCGGCCGCGTGCTCGGCTTCACCCCCGCCGAGACCGACGCGCTTGCGAAGCTGATCCCGAACGCGCCGAACAACTCGATGACGGTGAAGGAGGCGATCCGCGACGTGCCCGACGTGAAGTCGCGGTACGAAAACGAGGAGCGCTATCACCAGTTGCTGGACTACGCCTCGGCGCTCGAGGGGCTGTCACGGCACACCGGCGTGCACGCCGCCGGCGTGGTGATCGCCCCCGGCCCGCTGGATGACTACGTGCCCATCTGCACGCAGTCGTCGAAGGGCGCCGGCTCCGGCGACGACGAGTCGGTGGTGGTGACGCAGTACGACATGAACAGCCTCGAGAAGGCTGGCATGCTGAAGATGGACTTCCTCGGCCTCACCACGCTCACCGTGGTCACGGATGCGGTGAAGAACATCTTCGCGCGCACTGGCATCCAGATCGACCTCGACACCCTCGCACTCGACGACGAGGCTACGTACCGGATGCTGCGCGCCGGTCGCACCGCGGGCGTGTTCCAGTTCGAGTCGCCGCTGGCCACCGACGTGCTCCGCAGCATGCGCTGCGACCGCTTCGACGACCTCGTGGCCAGCAACGCGCTGCTCCGTCCAGGCCCGCTCGACGCCGGCATGCACAAGGTCTACATCCGGCGCAAGAAGGGCGAGGAGCCGGTGTCGTACGCGCTGCCGGAACTGGAGACGATCCTCTCCTCCACCTACGGCGTCATCACCTACCAGGAACAGGTGATGCGCATCGCGCAGGTGCTGGCCGGCATCTCGCTCGCTGAAGCCGACGTGCTGCGCAAGGCGGTGGGCAAGAAGGACGCGGTGCTGATCGGCCAGGAGCTCGGCAAGTTCGAGACGAAGGCCGTCGCGCGCGGGCACGATGCCAAGATCATCAAGGAGCTGGCGGGCCAGATCGAGACGTTCGGGCGGTATGGCTTCAACAAGAGCCACAGCGTCGCCTATTCCGTCGTCGCCTACCACACCGCCTACCTCAAGGCGCACTACCCGGCCGAGTTCATGGCCGCGCTCCTCTCGTCACAGATCGGCGACACCGAGAGCGTCATCAAGTACATCGCCGAGGCCCGCGAGATGGGCATCGAGATCCTGCCGCCCGACGTGAACGAGTCGAACTTCAAGTTCACGGTCATCGGCGACAAGCGGATCCGCTTCGGCCTCGGTGCCGTCCGGAACGTGGGTCGCGCCGCCATCGACTCGATCCTTTCCGCCAAGCAGACGGGCGCCTTCACCTCGCTGTTCGAGTTCTGCGAACGGGTGGACCTCCGCCTCTGCAATCGCCGTGTCTTCGAGGCGCTGATCCAGAGCGGGGCGCTGGACGCGCTCGGTGGACACCGCGCCCAGCTCATCGCAGCGCTGGATGCCGCCATCAGCGAGGCCGGCCTAAAGCAGGAAGAGGCCAGCATCGGCCAAGGGTCACTCTTCGGCGATCTCGGCCCTGCCGCTGAGCCCGTTGCTGGCCAGTCGCGACACGGCCCCACCCTGCCCAACACGCCGGTCTGGTCCGACTCCGAGCGGCTGTCGCAGGAGAAGGCCATCCTCGGCTTTTATATCTCCGGCCACCCGCTCGAACCGTTTCGCACCGAGTGCGAACTCTTCGCCACCCACACCGTCTCGCAGCTCCAGGGCTGGTCCGCGGAGAAGATGGCGCTCGGGGTCGTGATCACGGCCGTGAAGCGTCAGGTTAGCAAGAACTCACAAAAGGAATTCGCCCGATTGACGGTCGAGGACTTCTCAGGCTCCGCCGAGGTCCTAGTATTCCCCGAGGCCTGGTCCGTCATTGGTGAGCGGATTCGGACCGACATTCCAGTTCTGATCAAGGGTGGCTACGGCCGCCGCGACCAGGACAACGAGAAGCCGACGTACATCGTCGACGAAGTGATCCCGCTGGCCGAACGTCGGACCAACGGGGCAGTGATCGTGTCGTTGCAGTTGGGAGCGAGTGCCGGGCTGTCCCCCGCCGTGATGGGAGACATCCGCGCGGTGGCAGAGAGCCACCCGGGAACGGCACCACTGGAAGTGAGCTGGATCGACGGGCGGGGCAGCTCGTCTCGCTTCCGTTCGCGTACGCTGACGATGGCGGCCGATGGGGCCGCCTTGACCGAATTGCGCGCCTTGCTGGGGCACGAGCGAGTACGGCTCGTCCGCGGCAATTGAGCGCGCTGTGGAGAGCAGAACATGGCAACAGCTGCAGCGCTGGAGTTCGAGAAGCCCATCGCCGAACTCGAACAGCGCATCGACGACCTGAAGCGGCTGGCCGGTGACGCCTCCTTCGGCGTCGCGCTGGAGATCGAGCCGCTCGAGAAGCGATTGACCGAACTGCGGCGCGAGATCTACAGGCAGCTCACCCCGTTCCAGCGGGTGGAGGTGGCGCGCTTCAAGATGCGTCCCTTCACGCTCGACTACGTGGAGCGGATCTTCACCGACTTCATCGAGCTGCACGGCGATCGCGCCTTCCGCGAGGATGCCGCCATCGTCGGTGGCTGGGGGCGACTGGAAGGTGAGACCGTGATGGTCATCGGCCACCAGCGCGGTCGTGACACCAAGGACAACCTGAAGCGCAACTTCGCGATGCCGCACCCCGAGGGGTATCGCAAGGCGCTGCGCCTGATGAAGCTGGCCGAGAAGTTCCACGTCCCCGTTCTCACCTTCATCGACACCCCCGGCGCCTGGCCCGGCCTCGGTGCCGAGGAGCGCGGCCAGAGCGAAGCCATCGCCCGCAACATCTTCGAGATGAGTCAGCTGGCGGTGCCGATCATCGCCACCGTCATCGGGGAAGGCGGCTCCGGCGGTGCGCTGGCCCTCGGCGTGGCCGATCGTGTCCTGATGCTCGAGAACGCGATCTACTCCGTGATCTCGGTGGAAGGCTGCGCCGCGATCCTCTGGAAGGACAACAAATCGTCCGAGAGCAAGGAGAAGGCGGCCAAGGCGCTGCGCATCACCGCCCCCGACCTGGTGGAACTGCGCGTCATCGACGAGATCGTGCCCGAACCGGAAGGTGGCGCGCACACCAACCACGACGCCGCCGCCGAGACGCTCAAGTCCACCCTCGTGCGCCTGCTCGACGACCTGCGCGGCCTGCGTCCGGAGAAGCTCGTGCGCCGTCGTCGCGAGAAGTTCCTGCGCATGGGCCAGTTCATCGGCTGAGATGTCGGACCTGATCGAGGTTGCGTTCAAGGGGAACCGGAAGGAGTTCTACCGGTGGGAGGACGTCGTGCCGCCACCGGCACCGCGCACGCACGTGATCGTCGAAGGCGATCGCGGCGAGGACTTGGGACAGGTGCACGCCATCGGTCCGCTGGCCGAGCAGCGGTATGCCGGTGTCGCACACGGCGTGGTGCTGGGCGAGGCCACCCGGCGCATCGTGCGCGTCGCGCGCGCCGACGACATCCGCAAGGCGCAGGCGCTGCCGGAAGAGAACGAGACCACCCGACGGGCCGCGATGGCGCAGGTGCGTACACTCGGCCTGCAGATGAAGGTCACCGACGCCGACTGGCAGTGGGACCATCGCAAGCTGACGCTGTATTTCACCGCCGAGAAGCGCGTCGATTTCCGCACGCTGGTGCGCGACCTCGCCGCCACCTTCAAGGCGCGCATCGAGTTGAAGCAGATCGGTGTGCGCGACGAGGCCAAGCGACTGGATGGCATCGGCCGCTGCGGACGACAGTATTGCTCTGCCTCGTGGCTCCCCGACCTGCGCCCGGTGAACCTCGGCGTGGCGAAGGACCAGAAACTCTCGCTCAACCCGACGCAGATCAGCGGCGCCTGCGGACGGCTGATGTGCTGCCTGCGCTACGAACACGAGTTCTACGTGTCGAGCCGGAAGCGTTTCCCGAAGGAAGGGAAGATCATCACCACGCTGAAGGGCGAGGAGAAGGTGATGCTGAACGACATCTTCCACGACCGCGTGACGTTGCGCGGCGCGGATGGTGAGACGCGCATCGTCACGCTGCTCGAGCTGAAGCGCGAAACGTCGGCGTGGACGCCGGGCGGCACGGAGGAATACAGCGTGGCCGACGCGCGTGATGCGTCGGAGGAAGGGGTGTTGCCGTTCGACGATGCGCCGACGCTCACGACGCGCACGCGTGTGCCACCGTCGGATCGCAAGCTTCCGGTGCTACCCGAGCGTCCAGCCGCGCCAATCGCAGCGCGGGCCGCCGAACCCGAGAGCGCGATTCCAGATCAAGCCAGATTCATCCATGGGAACAGTGTGTCAGGCACCCATCGTCACTCGCGCTCGCCCGGCGGGTTTCCAGAGCCGGTCAGGATCGAGCCATGCAGGCGACAGCAACTGGG